>JAYWFM010000205.1:0-11110 GCA_043778825.1 Planctomycetota bacterium
TTGGTCATCCTTTTCGTGTGCTTCGTGACTTTCGTGGTTCCACTCCGAGGGTTTGGATGCTCTGCCCCAGAGCACCGACGATGGGGACGCACACACGCCCATGACGCCGCTGGGGGTGTCTGGGTGACTCAGGCACAAGTACGGTGTATGCTGAAAGTGTTGTGACGCCCTCGTGTTGCTTCGCAGTCTGGACGCACGAAGCAGTGTCTTAAGCACCTCGCATTCAGATGAGTGCAGCGGTTCGAGGAACCGGCGGCGAGTGCGTTGCCACCCACGGCATCCACACATCTCGGAGGGGCTGACGCCGCCCCGCTCGCCAAGAGAACATCGCCCATGCCGACCTCACTCAAATCCCGCCTCGCCAATGGCGAGACCGTCAACGTCTTCGCCATCGGGCGGACCTATCACCCCAATCTGATTCAGATGTTCGCCATCCACGGCGGGTTCCACGGGTTCTGGATCGATCACGAACATGTCGGGTTCACGATCGATCAGATCGAACACGCCGCGACCGCTGGGCGCGCTGCGGGGCTGGATTGCTTCGTGCGTGTGGCCCCGACCGATTACGCCCTCGTGACCCGCTGCCTGGAGTCCGGAGCGCGCGGCATCATGGCCGCGCAGATCAACAACGCCCAAGAGGCCGAAGAGTTCCTGCAGTGGGCCAAGTTCGCCCCGCGCGGGCGACGCGGGTTAAACTCCGCAGCCTATGACGGTCGCTTTGGCAACATGCCTCTGGCCGAGTTCTGCGAGAAGGCCAACCGCGAGACGTTCGTCGCGATTCAGATCGAGACAGCTGCGGCGGTCGAGAATGTCGATGCGATTGCGGCCATCGAGGGGGTCGACCATCTGTTCCTCGGCCCGTCCGATTTGAGCCAGGCCCTGGGGGTCATTGGCCAGTTCATGGACCCCAAGTGCATCTCGGCGATCGAGAAGATTTCCGCAGCCTGTCGCAAGCACGGCAAGAGCTGGGGGGCCGTGACGATGACCCCCGAGCATTGCGAGATGCTGGTGCAACACGGATGCCGGTTGATCTCGATGACGAACGATGTGCGTCTAATCAACGCGGGGATCAAGTCGGTCAAGCACACGTTTGCCTCGCTGTTTCGCGAGGGGGTATGACTTCGATGGCTGGGACCAGCTCGCTATGGAGCGCCTGCCCGCCGTCGGGCGGGGCCACATCGCCCCACGACGATTGGACGTTTTCTGTAATGCCCACCCCGGAGAGGTCACAGCCCATCACCGGTGGTCGAGCGCAGCAAACACCACCGGATCGTATACCCCGACAGGCTCTTGTATCCCGCATCAATCCCCGCCCGCTGAAAAGCCATCCCTGGCCTCCCTTCTCTCGATAAGTCCCGACCACCCATGCACTTCCACGAACAACCTGCCAGGCCGCCCCAACGAATGTTCTACATCAACCCCCCGAGGGCGCAAAGTGCGTCTCGCACTCCGCAGCGAAACCGGTATCGAGTTTCGCTTGCGAATCACCCGATGGACAACTATCCTTCCCGGTTCCTGTTTTGGCGTCCTGTTGGTGACACCATATGCGGTCAGGCTCTTGAGTGAGCCTGTCGGATTCGGCCTCGAATGCTACGGGGTACGACACCGTGTGTGGAAAAGGAGAGTTGCGTGGTCAAGTTGCGGTTGCGAGACAACGAGTCTGTTCAGGATGCCGTGCGGCGATTCCGCAAGCTGGTGGAGCACGCCGGGATCAAGAAGGAACTGCGGAAGCGGGAATTCTTCGAAAAGCCGAGCGAAGAGCGTCGCCGGGAACGCCGCCGCGCCAAGCGCCGCGCGTCCACGATGAACGAACTGGCTCGCGGCTAAGGCCGATTCGCCGGGCAGGGACTCTCGTAAGCCATCGGGCTGGATCGATGTGTTCCGTTCGTTCTTGAACAATGGAATTTGAACCCAAGGCACGCTTCGGCGTGCCTTTTTGTTTGCGCTGGTGAACCATTTTCACCGATAATATCTCTATCCCATTCACTGGAATTCACACACTCCCTGTGTGGGATCGACAGAATCGGCGTAGACTTGCGCCCAACCAGCACCCACTTCCGTTCGGATCGACCGATGACCCACCCTTGGCACGATGTCACCCCCGGCGAGAACCTCCCTCGCGAATTCACCGCCATCGTCGAGATCCCGATGGGATCGAGCGTGAAGTACGAACTCGATAAGAAGACGGGGCTGTTGAGGCTCGACCGGATGCTCTATTCAGCGGTCTATTACCCCGCGAACTACGGGTTCATCCCGCAGACGTACGCTGAGGACGATGACCCGCTCGACGTGCTGGTGCTGTGCCAGGAAGCGGTGGCTCCGCTGACCCTCGTGGCGGCCCGGGCGATCGGCCTGATGACCATGATCGACAACGGCAAAAAGGACCACAAGATCCTCGCTGTCGCCATCCACGACCCCGAATACAGCCACATCCGCGACTTCGAAGAGATCCCCGCCCACCGCCTGGCCATGCTGCGGCGGTTCTTCCAGGACTATAAGCAGCTGGAAGGCAAGGCCGTCGAGGTCGACCACTTCCAGTCCGGCGATTCCAGCCTGCCGATCATCGAATCGGCCTTGGAAGAGTACAGCACCCGGCGGCGGCGCGGGTTTATCTCGCGGTAAACGCGATGTTCACTTGTCGTCATCCGAAGCCCACCGGTTGTAACCGGTGGGCTATGTGGTCATGCTATTTTCGTCGACTCCAGTATCCTTTTCGGCGACGCGTGTGCGCGACTGCCACGACCAGTAATTCCCCAGTCGATTGCAACCGATACACCACAACATACGGGAATCGTTTGACTTTGACGTGTCGATAGCCACGACCTATTTCAGCGTGCGATTCTGGATCAGACAGCACTCGTGCCAACGCCCGATCCATTTGCCACATGAATTGCTCGGCCGCGTCGGGAGAATGCTGTCGATACCAGTATCGGGCTTGGCAAAGTTCCTGAATGGCGAGCTGGTGAAAAAGAATCACTGGGCTATTCCGCCATCAGTTCTGCTCGAACTTGCGACCAGGGGACCGAGGGCGTCCCGTCATGACTGCGACGATCGAGTTCTTCCAAGAACCCCGGATCATCAATGCACCAGACTTCGGCGTCTGGAGGAACGGAATTCATGAGTTCACCTGCCAGTTGCAGGCGTTCATCCTCCGGCAACTGGAGGGCTGCTTCTAAAACCTGCTCACGGCTGAGGTTCACGAGGACACCTTGCTGATGGAGACGACCACTACATACGAAGATCATTGTCACATCATCGGAATCATCATAGACCGACCGTATCGGAAGTCAAAGTCGCTTGGGGATCAAGCCCCGGCAACCGTCACCTTTTGAAGGAGGCGTCAATCGTTGACAAATCGCGAACGCTTCCGCGAAGATCATCTTTGCGGTTCATCCGACTCTTTTTTTGGGGGTACCCCGTGACCGAGGTGGATTTTCAAGGCATGGCTCCGATATCCAATGGTTGCAATGAGATGTGGCGTTGAGATGCAATGCCCGTGCCAGGGCAGCGGAGGCGGGCTCTGCGGAGAAGCATCCTGCCAAGGAATATCCTGGTCTTCGATGCGCCCAGGGCGTGTCAGCCCCTGGCCGAGGGTCGCAGCCAAGGGCCTCTTTCCAGACAGGCTCATTGGACATCGGAGCCATACCTCCGTAAATCCAGATTCCGACGGGCCATCCGAAATCCCCCTCAATCGTCGGATGAACCGAAAATCACGCAGCGTGGGAATAATCATGGCGTGAGCCGCACCGGACGACTTACAAGGCCATCGCAATCACCACAAGCACTCCCACCCACACCACTCCCAGGAAGTGCCACAAGCAGGCACACACCGTCACCGCCCAGTGGGACTCGTGATCGTACTTGTCGGCGTAGGCTCGCACGGTCACGTAGCTCAGGCTCATGATCGCCACCAGAAAATGCAGCACGTGCAGCATGCACAACAGCAGGATAAACGGCCTCACTCCCCGTGAGGTGGCCTCCGCTCCGCGCTCCAGCGGACTGATGGCCCACAGGGCATAACTCTGCACCGCGATGAACAGACCGCCCGCCGTCAGCCCCCGCACCAGCCACGCCCGAAACTCCGGCTGGCGTTCCAGCTTCACTTCCATCAGGGATTGGTGGAGGCAGTAGCTGCCCCGGCAGAGCAGCGCACTGCTGAATGCAAACGCCGGGGGAAACACCATCGTCCAGGCGGACGCCCCGGGACTTCTGCCGAAGAGTTTCGCCAGCATCCAGGCCAGAGCAAACGCCACGCCCACGATCGCCATCGTCAGCCCGATAAACCGCAGCGCCAACTGGCTGCGGTCCTCGGCATGCCGCTCCGGGACAGGGGCGGTGATGCGCGGGTCGAGGGGCGGGTCAGGTGTCATGGGAAACGTCTCTCGATGTCGCCGGGATTGTCGCCTTTCGCTCCGCGAAAGGACGTTCTTTCGCGGAGCGAAAGACAACACTCTTGGATGCCTCGATCCTCAGCGTTCGGTCAGAAGTCTCACGACTTCTGTTACGGAAGTGGAAACGTCTCACTCGAACACGGCCATCGTGTCCGGCATCGACACGCACCATCGCGAACCGACCCGCACGATCTGCATCGGTCCCGCGATCGGCCCCACCGACAGCACGCGCTGGAATTCGATGGCCCCCCGGTCGAGGTCCAGCCCCCACAGCCCCGAGCGAGTCGGCCAGACCACGCTCGATCCCACCACCAGCGGCACCCCCGTCCCCGCAGCTGCCACATCATCCGACCCGTGTTCCCACAGCGGAGTTCCCTGCAGGAGCGTGACCGCGCGCAGCCGTGTCCCGGCGATCAGCACCTTGCCTTGGGGGGCGGAGACCACTCCTTGAACCGAATACGGGAGCAGCACCTGCCACAACTTCTCGCCGCTGTCGAGCGAGAACCCGGCCACCTGCGACTGGATCGGGTCCGCCACGACGAGAACCCCCGCGCGGGCGTCGAGGAGCGGCGCTGGCGAGCCCTGCTGTGCGGGCGGCGAGGCGACCATCGCCGTCGAGGCCCACTGCACCCTGCCGTGTCGGGCCTCGATCGCCACCACCACGCCCGTCAACGTGCGGGCCACCACCAGTCCCGCTTTGGCCGCGAGCTGAGTCTCGGGGAGCGGCTGCCCCGCTGCGGCAGCACACGTGCCGATCCGAGTCCACCAGACCAGATGACCATCGTCCTGCGAGAAGGCGGCGATGGCCAGCTCGACTTGCGGTGCCGGTCGGCAGAGCGGCACGACCACCAGATCCTCGCTCGGCCACGCTCCCGCCGAGAGCGACGGCCTGCCGTGAAACAGCCACTCCGGTTCCGGCAGGTCGCGTGCCTCCTCCCGCCACTGCACGCGCCCCTGGCCTTGAGCGACATCGATGGAGACGAGCGATCCCGCCAGTGGCACCAATCCCGGACGCGGTCTGAATCGCGGAGCATCGCCGAGGACTCCGAAGTAGCGATCTCGAGTGCTGACGCCCTCCGCGATCCGACAGGGCAGTTCGCGCGCGGTCTCGTCGTCCGCGAGTGGATCGTCGAGCACCACCCCGACATCATTCGGGAGCCCGCTCGCCCAGTACGGCTCGCCATCGTCCGCGTTTAAGGCCCGCACCTGTTGCCCATTATTGAGCAGCAGGAGTCCTCCGCGACTCGACTGCACCGACAGCGGAGTCTGGTATTCCGGCAGCGGGCAATTCGCGGTGGCTCGGGCTGTCCAGCGGAGGGAGCCCAGAGTCGTCGCCGCTTCGGTGCGAGTCGCCGGACGCTGGACCCAATCGCTCAGCGGCCTACCGGCCAGCTTCCACGCGGCGGCCTCTTCGCCCCCGAAGACTGACATCTCGTCTTTGGTCAGCGCGACGCCGACGCCGTGCCGACCGACGATGGCCTTGAGGAGTGCGGTCCGCGATTCGCGGAAGTCGGGGACCGGGAGCGACACCAGCGGAGCGGGAAAGACGCTGCGAGCCACGCCCTCGGTGTCTCTGAGTCGGCCCCACAACCGCAGGGCCAGCTCAAGATCGCCCCGCGCGGCCGCCTGGGCGGCGAGAGAGTGCAATGCCTCGGGGGCTGCGGTGGTGGCACTCGATTCATCGATGATCCGCCACAAAGCTGCCTCATCGCGCGTCTCGCGGGCTCGAGTCAGCAGCGTCAGCGCGACCGGATTGCGGCGTTTCTGGTAGACCTCAAGGCCGGCTGCGGGAAGACGGCACAGCCGCTGCTGAATGGCCACCGGCAGGCCGACGAATCGTCCGGGTGCGGCCTTCACGAGGACATCGCCGCCCTCGAGCTGCAAGCGGTCCAGCAGATCGAGCGCGGAGTCCCATTCTTCGGCAGCGACCAACTGGTCATGCACGACCAGTTGCTTCTCGGCGGCGAGTGAAACATTCAGTCCCACCAGTTCGCCCGAGATCTCCTCGGCAGCCCGCAGCGGCACGGAAGCCATTGCGGCAATCAGCAGCAACACCACCCACGTGAGGGAACGTCTCATGCGAACACTCCCTCACGGCACGCGATCGCGCAGCTTGTGACCCACAAAAAACATCCCCGCCCCCAGCAACGTCAGCCCCGGCATCCACAGCAACGCGAAGCCGACTTCCAATTGCCAAAGGATCAATATCGGCAGTGACAACAGCGCGACGATCTGGAGGAACATACCCAGGAGATTGCGAAAATCGGACATCCGGATCGCTCGGGGTGAGGAAAGGCAGGCCGACCACGGCGTGGTCCAGGGCACCCCGTCACTGTACGCCAGTGGAGCCTGGGGGACAACGACATGATTCATGTTCGTTGTGCCGTTGTGCCCCGTCAACCCATGATGAGAGAGTTGGAGTCCAGCGTGTGTGCGTCCCGTTCGTCGGTAGGGTTTCGCCCACCACACACGCAGGAATCCAACCACGAAAGGCACGAAATACACGAAAAGGCAGGGGGGCGTGGTGGAGAACGTCTCTGGGAGCGGGGTGTCGCATCCGTTCCGCGAGGCTGTCGGTTGCCTGCGTGTGTGCATCAGAAAAGTAGGCAGCGGCAGAGATTCCTCTTTCGGGAGGCACCGGGGATGACTCGCGAGCCTGAAAATGTGTCACGCAGAGGCGCTGAGATCGCAGAGTCAGGCCAGGAATCTCTCTGCGGCCTCTGCGCGTCTGCGTGAGCCTTCTTCCAAGTCCTGTGGAGCGGTGACACTGTCGGAACCTGGAAGGGCGTTCCGATCATGGCCTACTTTTCTGATGCACACACGCCCATTTCGTCGCTGCGTTCGCCAGAACGCGGGGGGTCGATTCCCGCGTGTCATTATCGGGGTCGCGGGCGGTTTGGCACGCGGCGAAGCGGAGCTTCGGGGAGATGCGGTCCCCAGCGGAGCTGGGGACCGAGGTAAACGCCCAGCGTCCACCCGTTTCATCAGGCCAAGCTGGGGGAGTCGTTCACGTGTCCCGGCAGCCCGCGTTCTGGCGAACGCAGCTACCGCACCGCACGCAGGGACTTCTGCGTGTCGGCGGCCAGGACGGCGTTCTCGACGGTCATCGGTTTGCCGAAGTGGTATCCCTGGGCGAGGTGGAAGCCCATGTCGCGGCAGGCTTCGGCCTCAGCGGCGGTTTCGATCCCCTCGGCCAGGGTGATCGTCGGAATATCATTGGCCATGTCGACCAGCATCTTGAGCATCCGCAGCTGCTGGGCGTCGGCCTTGTCGATGTTGCGGATCAGGCACATATCGAACTTGAGATAGTCGGGCGGCACCTGGACCAGTTCGACCAGGCGAGCCTGCCCGGCTCCGAAATCGTCATAGGCCAGCTCCGCTCCCAGATCGCGGATCGCCTTGGCGGTCTCGCTCATGGTGTGGATATCGTGGACTGCTCCTTCATGGATCTCCACCACGATCGGGATGTGGGGATATCTCTTCTGCAGGATGTCAATCGACGGGATCAGATCGACCGTGGGGGACTCCAACGGATGAGTGTTCACGAAGATCCGCGAGGCCGGTGCGAGTTGCACAGCTCCCTCCAGCGCCCGCTGACGGCAGATGATGGAGAGCTCGACTTCGCGGCTGACCATCTGAGCGGTCTGGAACATCAGACCGGGGTTCTCTAATCCCGGAACGGAGCTGCGAGCGAGGGCTTCGTAGCCAATGATCGAGTTGTCTTGCAGCGAGATGAGCGGCTGGTAGTAGGCGGTGACCGCGCGCTCGCGAATCAGCCGATCGAACTGGCTCAGCACCCAGGCGGACTCCATGGTCTCGATGCAGGCTGTCGTCTTTTTCTGGGTCATAATCAAGTCGCTCTGCGACTTGTGGAACTCCAGGCGGAACTCCAAATCGGCGATTTCGATATGGTCGCCATCGCCGATGGGGGTGGGCTGCCGGACGCGGCGGCGGTTGACGAAGGTGCCGTTCGTGCTGCCCAGGTCGCGAATAAAGAGGTGGTCGCCGACTCGCAGGATCTCGGCATGGCGTCCCGAGACTCGGACCGAATTCACCTGCAAATTGACATCGGCTCGCCGACCGATGACGAACGCATCCGAGTCGATGATGATCGATTGCAGCGTGCGTGCCGGGGGCAAACAGCCGGTCAGACACCAGCCGGTTTCGACGCGGTGGGTGGTTCCGGTTTGGGGCAGACGGAGGGTGGAGAGGGCCATAGTGACGGAGTCGCTTTGAGGGGCAGCACGCGAAGAGGGGTCGTAGACTGCGAGGCTGCCTTCAATGTAGGTTCAATCCGGGAGACCTGACGGAGATGCGTGGAGATTACGCATCATTATTGGAGAACCACACGCGGCGAGGTCGCTGTAACAATCAAGATTCACGGAACCCGAGCAATCGCTACAACCGTCGAGTCTCACTCGGCTTTCTCAAGCGAAACGATTCTCAAACTTTGCCTTGAAGGAGAATGCGATCCATAGTGATGTTGACGGATTGTTTCCGTATCGCTTCATGCCCCGTGAGGGAGCAGGGACTGGAGCGATCGAGTTCTCCTTTTTCCCCCGAAAGGTGTGTGTCTATGGCGACCCGAACATTGGAAGCCCCGAGTGAACTGATCGTCAGTCGACGTCAGTCTGCCAAAGAACGACGAGTGCCCCCAGTCCCCGAGGAGCCGAGTTTCTCCGGCCCCGAGCGGCGTAAGGTCGAACGTCGGCGTCAGATTGACCCGACGACCTGCGAACGCGATTACCGGCCCGATGAGGTCGAGTTCATGAAGGCCATGGACGACTACAAGCGCCGCAGCGGTCGCCAGTTCCCGACTTGGAGCGAAGTCCTCGAAGTCATCCGCGACATCGGCTACCGCAAGGTGGCCCAGCCGACCCAGACCTACGACTCGGTGGAGATGTAGACCGCATTGCGACCAGGACCAACGGCTCGACCGCACCCAGCGGTGGCCTGCTGAACATCACACAAGGAGCATGCCGAGGGAGACCTCGGCGTGCTTCTTGTGCGTTGAGGGAGCGTTGAGCGTTGAGAGACAGAGAAACTCGCTCCGCTTCGAAGACTTCGCGTCGCGGCTAAACGTCCGGAGTTGCTATACTCCCGGCATCGACACCGCTTCCCCCCCTTCCCCGGAAGTACGCATGCTTGCGCTGGCTCATCTTCGCGGAGACGCCGATGCCTTGACCCTGGAATGGGCGGATGGGGCGGTGCATCGCGTGACTTGGCGGGAGCTGCGGGATCGCTGTCCGTGTGCGACATGTGCCCAGTCGCATGTGAAGCCCAATACTCCCGCCAGCCTGGACTTGCTGCCGGTCCTTTCGCTGGCTGAAACGCAACCGCTGCGGGCACTCTGGATGCGTCCGCTGGGGAACTACGCCTACGCCATCCAGTTCACTGATGGGCACAACACGGGCATTTACTCGCTCGACTATCTGCGGACTCTGGGCCAGGAGATTGCCTCGCGGCCATGAACTCCGCCAGCCAGCAGCCTCCGAATCCCTCGGGTGTTTCGTCCTGGATGGAGATCGTCTCCGGTCGACGCGCGGGGGTGATCGCGTCCAGTTGCCGCGGGGGGCTGTCGTTGTTGGAGCCGTTCTATGCGGCGGCGATGTCACTCCGCAATCAGATGTTCGATCGAGGTTGGCGGCCTCAAACTCGCATCCCGGTCCCGGTCATCAGCGTCGGCAACCTGACTGCCGGAGGCACAGGCAAGACGCCGACTGTCGCCTGGGTGGTCCGCACGCTGCAAGCGCTCGGAGCCACCCCCGCCATCATCAGTCGCGGCTACGGGGGCCAGGGCGGGACCAACGATGAGAAGTTGCTGCTCGACCAACTCCTCCCCGGTGTGCCGCACCGGCTCAACCCGAATCGAGTTGCCGCCGCCCACGAGTTGACCAGCAGCACCGGACCGACCCGCCCGAGCGTACTCGTCCTCGATGACGCCTTCCAACACCGACAGATCGCCCGCGACTTCGACCTGGTCCTCGTCGACTGCCTCAACCCGTGGGGCTTCGGACATCAACTCCCGCGCGGGCTGCTTCGCGAGCCGCTCCGCTCTCTCCACCGGGCCAGCTGTGTGTTGCTGACGCGGGGAGATCAAGTCGATGAAGAGTCGCTGCACGGCATTCTCGAAACGATTCGCCGCTGGACCTCCGCTCCGGTCCTCACGAGTAGCTTCCAACCCACCCAGCTCATCAACGCGCGGGGCGAGGTCCGTACCCTGGAGCAGGTTCAGCATCAGCACGCGGCTGCCTTCTGCGGGATCGGGAACCCGGTTGGATTCCGGCGCACTTTGACCGGCTGCGGAGTGGCGATTCCGGTCGACCGGTTTCGGGTTTATCCGGATCATCATGCGTACCAGTCGTCCGACCTGGAGGCGATCGGATTCTGGGCGAGGTCGGTGGGGGCGGAGTGCCTGCTGACGACTCACAAGGATCTGGTCAAGATCCCCCCCGTCAGCCTGGGCGGGATACCGGTGTGGGCGCTCGAGATCGAGCTGAGGTTCGAGGACCAGGCGTCGGAGATTCAACTTGGGGAGCGATTGAGAGCCGTTCTCCGGTGATAGAGCAGTTTCAGAATCGGTGTTCAGTCAACAGGCAGAACAAGTCCTCTTTTTCGACACTCCGCGCTGAAGCCGACAGGGTCAGGGCTTCCGGGGTGAGCATTCCCTCCGCAGGCACCCTCTGTGTCCCGTCAGGGACACCCGACAGTCGCCCACC
>JAYWFM010000206.1:0-4712 GCA_043778825.1 Planctomycetota bacterium
TGCAGGTTCGAGTCCTGCCGGGACCGCCAATGTTCGGGGGTAGGGAGTAGGGAGTAGGGAGTAGGGAGTAGGGAGTAGGGAGTAGGGAGTAGGGAGTAGGGAGTAGGGAGTAGGGAGTGGGGAGTGGGGAGTGGGGAGTGGGGAGTGGGGAGTAGTTCGCGGAAACGGTACTCCGTCAAGTCGGCGCGATGAGTTCCGCGACGATTCGATTCTCCGCATGACGGACACGCTAGTCTTACGGAATGAGCCGATTCTCTCCAGCATGCCGGTCCTGCCTGATTTCTGAGGAGCCACGAAGCCGTGGGCGACGCCTGCACCATGCCGGGCTTCGAGGAGATCACAGCCCGGTAGAAAATCGGCAATCTCCGCTTGCGGCGATCTTCTCGTTGACGCAAGATTCAATCAACATTCCAGTGGCAAATGGGTGGAACTCTGTCCATAATCGATCTCGCATGAATGCAGACCAATCGGTCTCATGGGGATTGAAACATGACAAAGCCGAATCCCGGTTCCAAAACTGTCGACTCCACCAATCTCTTCGAAACCGTCGTCCAGGGAGCCTCCGCTTCCGGGGGCATGGAAAGGACCCAGGTCATGGGGCAGCCCGGAACACCCGAACCCAAGCCGACTTCCGCGAAGCCAGAGGGCGACGGGAAGGACAGCAAGGAGCAAATCCTCGGCGACTTCAAGATCTCGAAGAAGCTGGGGCAGGGGGGCATGGGCACGGTCTATCTGGCCCAGCAGATCAGCCTCGATCGGCCCTGCGCGCTGAAGGTCATGATGAAGGAACTGGCCAGGAAGCCGGGCTTCATGGAGCGGTTCATCCGCGAAGCCCGCGCGATGGCCAAGATCAACCATCCCAACGTCGTGCAGTGCTACGGCGTTTATGAGGAGAAGGGCCTGAACTTCGTGGCCATGGAACTCATGGATGGCCAGAGCATGCAGGACTGGGTCGAAGAGTTGGGCAAGCTGCCGGTTCCGGATGCGATTCTCGTGACGGTCGTGGTGGCTGAAGCTCTTCAGCACGCACACGACCTGAACATGGTCCACCGGGACATTAAGCCCGATAATCTGCTGGTCACCAAGAAGGGGATCATCAAGGTGGCCGACTTGGGTCTGGCCAAGTCGGTCGACGAAGACATGTCGATGACCCAGAGCGGGACGGGCCTGGGGACGCCGCACTACATGCCACCGGAGCAGGCCCGCAACGCCAAGCATGTCGACAACCGTTGCGACATTTATGCCCTGGGAGTGACGCTGTACCACTTCCTGACCGGCAAGGTGCCGTTCGCCGGGGACTCGCTTGTCGAACTGATTACCAACAAGGAGAAGGGGGTCTTCCAACCGGCCCACCGCGTGAACTCGCAGGTGCCCGAGCGGCTGAGCCTGATCTGCGACAAGGCGATGGCGAAAGACCCCAAGCACCGCTACCAGCACATGCGGGAACTCGTGAAGGACCTGGAGTCGCTGGGCCTGGCGGGGGAATCGCTGTCATTCATCAACGATCCCAATCGGCAGATCGCTCGCCGGGGGAGTTCTGCTCCCACCATGACCAACATGCGGAACACGATGGCCTCGACCGCAGCGCCTGGGGCGCGCGGTCTGGCCTCCACGCAAGCCACTCCAGCCACTGCCGATGCGGGCAAGACGATGGTCGGTGGCGACGGGATGTGGTACGTCAAGCATGTTGACGCCGCAGGCAAGCCAAACATCAGCAAGATGTCGACGCAGCAGGTGACGCAGAGCATCCGCAGTGACCGGTTCAGCGAGCGAACGCAAGTGGCCCAGTCGGCCAAGGGACCGTTCCTGCCTCTGACACAGGTCCCCGCCTTTGATGACGACACGCGCAAGATGCTGGTCCGGCAGCAGAGTGCCAACAAGTCGCGCTCACTCGCCGACGAGTACAAGAAGATCGAGAAGCAGTACAACCGCCTGAAATGGTGGAACCTGCTGACCCGCTTCCGCGATGGCACGCTGGGGATCCTGGGGCTGATCCTGTACCTCGGTGCCATCGCCGCTGTGATCTTTGGCGTCTGGCACATGTGGCCAGCGATCATGGATCTGATCAAGACGCGGACCGGCGGCGGGTGATGGCCGATTGACTCGAAACGACGAAGAAAGCCCAGTGGTTGCGACCACTGGGCTTTGACTTTCGGATCCCCATTATTCCGTCAGTTCGACCGTCCCGTCGGCGTACTCGCGAATCGCGGGCCCCATCTCATCCGGGGCGGTCGGGTGGAGTTGCAGGCGGACGATGTGCCCTTGCACCGTTCCCTCCACAACGACGAACGACAGGCCGCCGTCCAGCAGCGGGCTGTGTGGCAGAGCATTCCACAGAAACGACTGGATCGAGTCGAACCGGTCGAACAGACCCTGCAGGTTGAACCGGAAATTCTGCGCCTCCTGGTGGCCATCCAGCGGGCCACCGACGATCTCGCGGGCTCCGACGAACATCGAGATCTCGAAGCTGTCGTCGGCAAAGTTGCACTCATAGCCGACGCGGGCGGTCCCGCTGAAGGGTTCGAACAGTTCGGCGACGGCGGTGACGAATGTGTCGATGGTCTCGGGGATGCGGATGTCGATCGCCTCCCGACCGCGTGCCTCCAAACCCTTCACAAGATGCCGAATCACAAGGTGCGAGTGTGCCAAGATGAGACTCCGGTTCCGTCCTCGCTCTGCGGTTCCTCGTGGAATCCCCGCAGAACGAGACGGTGCGAACGCTGTTGCAGCTGTTGACTAAGTGGCGAAGCGGCAATCCATCGCTCGGTTCCCCGCGACGAACGAGCGGGGGACGAGGTGAGTTATCGGGGAATGGGGCCGTCGCCTTGCAGCAGAAACTGCCGACATTCGCGGGGTGGAGTGTGACACAGTGGATCACACGGAAGAGTCGGGTGGTGCGGGTTGCGGTCTGTGAGGAGTATTTTCGGAGGGGTGAATCTGAGAATAGAGTGAAGGCGTCATTCTGGTTCAGTCACCCGACGCGTCAGCGAGGGCGGACGCTCGATGACTTTCTACGATTGCTCGACCACCGCACGTGCCGCTGGATGGCAACGCCGTGAATGATTTCTCAGGGATCACGTTCACAAGGTGGCCAACACGTTTCCGGCCCCCTCTCCCCCGCAGTGGAGTCCTCCCCGAAAGCGGCATCGAATGTGGGGGAGAGGGGGCAGAACCTTGGGAAACGCCTTGCGGAAATCCTTCACGGCGTTGCCTGGATAGACTGCTGCGAATGCGATTTGGCTGGCTCCCTCGCTACGCTCGGCCCTCGCTCACGCGTCGGGTTGTTGAAGCGGGGGGCGGACCGG
Organism: Planctomycetota bacterium; assembly: GCA_043778825.1. GTDB lineage: Bacteria > Planctomycetota > Planctomycetia > Planctomycetales > Planctomycetaceae > TH-plancto1. The sequence goes on from JAYWFM010000206.1 coordinate 3,306, forward strand.
CCTTCCAGTACCACAGCGCCGCTGTCGCTCGCCCGATTCCCGAGACGAGGAACATCCAGCGGAACACATCCAGCGGCGGCAAACCCTTCTCGGTCGAGAAGTGATCCAGCACCAGCCCGCCCAGCATCCCCGCCAGAGCCGCCAGCAACCCGCCGATCTGCTTGAACAGAGAGAGCTGGACCGCGTTGTCACTCCTCGGGGCCAGCTTCAGTCCCAGACTCGGCTGGGCGACATTGACCAACCCGAACAGCCCCCACACAACATAGGCGGCCATCAACCACGCCGGGCCGTACCAAGTCGCCATCCACCAGCACCCCATCGCCGTACTCAATGCCAGTAGCCCGCCGATCATGAGTTTGCGGTCATGCCCGCGATCCACCATCCATCCGGCGATTGCGGCCAGCGGGATTTGCAGCAGCAGCATCACGCTCAACATCCCGTAGTAGTCCAGCAGTGAGACATGCAGGACATTCACGCTGAACTGGAACTGGGCCGTCTGTGTCAGCCCCTGAAAGAACGAGAGTTGCCAGCACCCGAAGAGGAACCGCCGGAACGCGGGGTCGGAGAAGGCGAGTCGCAGTGGCGGGCCGATGGAGGACCACAGCGAAGGAGGTTGATGGTTGATGGTTAATGGTTGAGCGACGGAGGTTGGCTCGTGGCGGATGGCTCTTGGCTCTTGGCCAGAGAGAGACTCGCCCTCTGGCTCCCGACTCCCGACTCCCGACCCCCGACCCCCCGGCATTCCGATCAGCGGCAAGATCGATGTCAGACTCAACACCCCGCCCAGACCAAACAACACCACATAGGCATTCAACTTCTCCCCCGCCGACCAGAGCTGGGTGCGGTCCATGATCGAGGCGGCGTTGTACGTCATGCACACCGTGACCAGTGAAATCGCCATCGACCGCCGCCCCAGCATCTTCCCCCACTGGACCTCGGGCACCAGATCCGAGAGCCACGACAGATACGCGGTATACGAGATCCCCATCAGTAAGTACCACAGCCCCAGCAAGACGATGATGGCCGGGATCGCCCCGGTTGTTCCCGGCACCATCCCGGCGTATACCAAGCCCGGAATCGCCAGCGCGGCGAGTCTTGCCAAGACCAGCGAGACCCACCACACCGTCTTGCGACCTCCCCAGCGCAGCACCAACCAGCGCGTGACGATCGCCAGCGACTCGGCGGCCTCGGGCGTGACCTGCATCACTGCGAAGGCGACTGTCAACCCCTTAAAGAACGGGTTCGCAAAGTAGTTTAAGAACCCGCTAGTGGTCAGCGCATGACCCGCCGAAAAGAGCAGCTGGCCGAGCAGCACCCGGCGGATGATCGAGCGGGATGGGTCCGGTGATGAGGGGTTGACCACTGACAATGGCTCCTTGCAGAAGCAGGCGAGCCGGGCGGCGTCAG
>JAYWFM010000207.1:0-27178 GCA_043778825.1 Planctomycetota bacterium
TCTCAGTCGCGGAGCGACGTGAGCTACGGGCCACGGGCACGTCGGAAACGTGCCCCACAATGACCTCCATCGTGTTCACAGCACTGGCCTCGCCCTCCCATCGAGTCCATTGATCGAGGAATCACATTCAATCACTGATCGGCATGCACACCCACGGCGTGCGGATGCAGCCGAGCTTGGCCAGGGCCTCACCGGCAGCCCGCAGTTGGCCTTCGTGGGTGCGGTGGGTCATGATGACCAAGGGCACAAATCGTGGGCCGGTGGTGGCGGGGGCGTCCTCATCGGGTTCGGGGGTCTCATGTTGGATCACGGAGGCTAGACTGATGCCGTTCCTGCCCAGGGCGTCGGTAATTTCGGCCATCACATGCGCCCGGTCTTCGACCGAGAACCGCAGGTAATACCGCCGGAAGATCTCCTCCACCGGCTGGAGCGGGAACGGCGGGTGGCTGCCCCACAGGTCGAGCCGCTCAAAGTTGAGCCGCGCCCGCCCCGCGGCCACGTCGATGATATCTGACGCCACCGCCGAGGCAGTCGGCATCCCCCCGGCCCCCTGTCCGGAGTACCAGGTCGTGCCGACGATGTCCCCGGTGAGGCCGATGATGTTGAACGGGCCATCGGTCTGGGCGATGGGGCGGTCGTTGCGGATCAGGGTCGGCTGGGTGTGCATCTCCAGTTTGCCAGAGACGAGGCGGGCGGTGGCCAAGAGTTTGACGGCGTAGCCCAGTTCGTCGGCGTACTCCAGGTCGACCAGCTCGATCGTGTCGATCCCCTGCACCAGGAATTGGTCGGGCGTGACGCGGGTGCCGAAGGCCAACAGCGTCAGCAGCCCGAGCTTCTGGGCGGCGTCGGTCCCCTTCACGTCCATCGACGGATCGGCCTCGGCGAAACCGAGCTGCTGGGCCAGCGCCACCGCGTCCTCGTAGGCGGCCTGCTTGTGGAACATCTCGGTGAGGATGAAATTGCTGGTGCCGTTGAGGATCGCCTCGATGGCGGTGATCTGGTTGGCAGCCATGGCCTGGCCGAGGGTGTGGATGATCGGCACTCCGCCAGCGACGGCGGCCTCGAAGGCGATGCAGCGTTTCGCCTCGCGCGCGGCCTGGAACAGTTCGGCCCCGTGTTCGCAGAGCAGGGCTTTATTGGCGGTCACGACATCTTTGCCCGCTTTGAGGGCGGCCAGCACGATCTCGCGCGCCGGTCGCAGCCCGCCGATCAATTCAACGACGACATCCACATCGGACGCCATCGCCACCGCCAGTGGGTCGGTCGTGACGATCGATGCCGGGAGTTCCACCTCTCGCGGGCGCGAGGCATCGCGCACGGCGACCCGTGTCAAGCGAATCTCCCGCCCGCTGCGGCGCGTCATCCGGGCGGCCTGCTCCAACAGCAGGCGGGCCACGCCGGTGCCGACGTTGCCCAGCCCGATCAGTCCCACTCGAAGTGCGTCCATGAAATCCCTGTCGACCGAAGGGGGCGAAACCCTGCACGGGGGAGTCTTTCCGCCCGTGCCGATTCGCCGCAGCCGGAAATCTAGTCCACAACACGGTTATCCGGAAAGCTCCCCCTCGGTTATCAGACCGGAGAGATTTTGATTCGTCTTCAGATTTCCACCTTTACGGAAATTGCCAGCGCGGCATCTGCCCGTACAATCGGCACCCGAAGTCTCCGGAGAATCCCATGATCAGTTCCATTGACCCCATCGCCGACTACTACGGTCGTGGGGGGCTGCGCATTGGGGCGGTCAGTTATCTGAATTCGAAGCCGCTGATCGAGGGGCTGGCGAACGCGTTGCCGAATGCGTCATTGCTGCTGGATGTGCCGAGCCGACTGGCGGACGAACTGCAGAAGGGTCGGCTGGATGTGGCCCTGATCCCGTCGGTCGAGGCGTTCTCCGACCCGGATTATGTCATCGTTTCGGATGCCTGCGTGGCCACGCACGGCCCGGTGCTGAGCGTCAAACTCTACAGCCGCGTGCCCCTGGGCGAGATCCGGACCCTCGCCCTGGATGAGGGATCGCGAACCAGTGCCTGCCTGACCAAGGTGATCCTCAGCGAGCAATTTGGCGTCCAACCGAAGATCGAGACCCTGCCCCTGCACCGGGGGACCGAAGCCACCAAGGCCGATGCGATCCTGCTGATCGGCGATCGGGCCATGCACGCCCCCGCGGAGTCGTTTCACACGGTGTGGGACTTGGGCGAAGAGTGGCTCCGTTGGACCGGGCTGCCGTTTGTGTTCGCGATGTGGGTGGCCCGCCGCGACACCGATCTGCGCGGCGTGGGCGAGGCCCTGTCGGCAGTGCGCGACTTGGGCCTCCAAAAGATTGGCGAGATTGCTCAGCGCGAGTGCGGTCCGCTGGGCCTCAGCCGCGAGGCGGCCCAGCGCTACCTGACCCGCAACCTGCACTTCCGCCTGGGTGCCGCCGAGCGCCAGGGTCTCCGCCAGTTCCAAGCCCTGGCCGCCGAGCAGGGTTTGGTCCCGCCCGGTTCCCGGTTGCAGTTCCGAAGCGAACTCCTTCCGCTGGCCCGCTCCGTGCTTTGCGAACAGCCGGTGCGCTGAGATACGATCTGCGTTCGCCGTGTGGCGAGAGCCTCTGAATTACGGGGGGGCTGGGAGCCTGGTCCGAACGTAATGATTCAGTCCCTCTCGATCTCGTCCACCATCGAGACCGACAAGACCGTTCGCCCATCTTCTCGCGAAGGTTACGGAACGGCAGTCTCCCGACGGATCGCAGTTCACGACCTCGGGGTTGAAGTCGCAAGAAAACTCCCCCCGCGCCATCCACGTGGCGCGGGGACATGTGACCACATCCACGTCCCGAGGTGCCCGTGTCTCGCATCACTCACACTGAACTCCAGACGGCCTTGAAAGACTCTCAAGGCCCCGACGCCTATGCTCGCATGAAGGCGGAGTGCGAAGGTGCTGTCGTCGAGTGGCGATGGGCGAACTGTATCATGAAGCCCTACAATCCACTCGATCGAATTGTCATCAACTGGCCAGTTCGGAAATGGACGAAGAAGCCCGACAAGTATGGATTCATTCATGGGTTGGACGAGCAGCAACGAATCCGGGTGGTCCGTTCGAAACCGCCGACCTCGAAAGATTCCAGAACTGATGAGACCTTTGTCGTGGAGGCTCCGGGTGGAGCGTGGTGGTTCAGCTACCCGGATGACTGCAAAACCGCTCCCGACGAGATTGCTTGGATAGAAACGGACGAGGATCGCTGGCTGCGTATGCTCGCCATCACTTACTTCTCTGTTCACGAAACTCTCCTGCACTGGGAATCGGGTCAGCTGATCCGGCAGGAGGACCGAAATTGGGAAGGCGTCAACACTCAGGATGTCCCCGAAGCCTTGTCCGCCAAGTTTTCGATGGAGGAAAGCAGAACGACTACCATGGAGTACGAGTATTCCGAGGATGGAACCCTGCAGAGCGCGATCGAGAAGTACTTCCGTGGCACTGACCCCGAACCCGCCTTCACAACCACCAAATACCTTCGTCTCCCCGAAGGAGTCACGTTGAAGACCCTGCTGGCGGACGCCGAGGAGATTCTCGTTCGAGAAATCCCTCCCGCGATTCAGAAGCTCAAGCTCAGCCAACCCGTCTACGCGCTGCTGTTGAAATTCACCGGCGTCGATACCGATGTGACCGGTTACCCACCGCCCCTGCTCCTCCCCACGGCAGCCCTCCGCGAGAAGATCTTCCAAGACAAGACACCGGCGGAAGCGTTGTATTTCTGTTGGTCAATCGCCGATCTGGTGGGGTTCGACGGAGTGTCCTCCACAGCCTGTGAACACACTGAACTGGACGAAAAACTTCAAACCATTTTTCAATTGACGATCAACAGTTCCAGATCGAGCTACGCGCAGGTTCGAAAGATGTATCAACGAGTCTGCGCTCGGTTGAACGCACTGGACTGGTCTCACATCCTGCCCACGACCGACGATTTCATCATCTTCCCGGTCGATGATCACGGCGAGATGGACCCGAGGAAAGACATTTTAGCGAGCGTTCCGCACGACAAGCTGACCCTGCTGATGGAACGCAAGCGGATCTGGAAGATGAAGCTGAAGTGAGGATCCGTGAAAGGAACTGACACCCGTTGGAAGGACTCACCCCCATGCCCGAAAAAGTTCTGATCATCGTCGGTGACGCCACCGAAACGGTCGACACTCTGTACCCGTACTACCGCCTGCAAGAGGACGGGTTTGTCCCGGTCGTGGCCGCTCCCGAGAAGCGGACGTACCAGATGGTGCTGCACGAGGTGCGGCCCGGCTGGACGATTACGCGGGAGTGGGAGGGGTATCAGATCCAGGCGGATGTGGCCTTCCGCGAGATTCGCGAGGAGGAATACCTCGGCATCTTCTTCAGCGGCGGGCGGGCTCCGGAGTACATCCGCTACGACACCGATCTCGTGCGGGTCACGCGGCACTTCTTCGACAAGAACAAACCGGTGGCCAGCGTCTGCCACGGCGTCGAGATCCCGGCCTACGCGGGCTGCGTGAAGGGCCGCCGGATGGCGACGGTGCCGAAGTGCCGGTTCGACCTCGAAGCCTGCGGCGGGATATTTGTGGATGCCCCCTGCGTGGTCGATGGCAACCTCGTGAGTGGACGCACCTTCCACGACCACGGGCACTACATGGGGGCCTGGATGAAATTGCTCAACGAGGCCCGGAATCAGAAATCGTAGGACGGGCCCATTGGCCCGTCCCGGAAGACAATTGCTCCGCCGTTCTCTCGGTCACAAGCTCCGCTTGGGACCGCATCTCCCCGAAGCTCCGCTTCGCCGCGTGCCCATAGACTCATCCAAGGGATCGTTATGGCGACATCGATGATTCGGCACGCGAGGCGAAGCGGGACGCGGTGCTGTGTCTGTGGACGCCCAGCCGGGGCGAAGAGGGGAATTCAACGCAAAGACGCCAAGGCGCAAGGGCGCCAAGGAAAGAGCAGGAAAGCCTTCACTGCAACTCATTTCTCCCTCCCCCTTTGCGCCCTTGGGCCTTGGCGTCTTTGCGTTGAACTTTTGAGATTGATGTCGAAGAGACATCGCCCTTGGTCCCGTCCCGGAAGACATTCACTCCGACGTTCGTTACCATTTTCCGTTCGTTCTGGGTTTCGAATGTGGGTTCGGGCGGAAACGCCCTTGCAAGAGGTTTGCCATGGCCCGTAAAGGGGAGTTGTTCGCCGGTCTGTCCGTTGCCATTGTCACGCCGTTTTCCGGCGGCAAAGTGGATGAGTCCGCGCTGCGCAAACTGGTCGACTGGCACATCGCGCAAGGGACCGATTGTCTCGTCCCGTGCGGCACGACCGGTGAAAGCCCGACGCTGGACCACAACGAACACGACCGCGTCATCGCCATTACCTGCGAACAGGCTGCGGGCCGAATCAAGGTCATGGCGGGCACCGGCTCGAACAGCACCAGCGAGGCGGTCCGCCTGACTCAGGCCGCGCAGAAGGCCGGAGCCGATGGAGCCCTCGTCGTCGGGCCGTATTACAACAAGCCGATGGCCGAAGGGTTCTACCGCCACTTCGCCGCCATCGCCGAAGCCAGCTCCCTCCCCATCGTGATCTACAACATCCCCGGTCGCACGGCCAAGAACATCGAGGCCGACACCATCTGCCGCATCGGGGAAATCCCGACCGTCGTGGCCGTAAAGGAATCGACCGGCAACATGGATCAGGCCTCATGGATCCTCGCGGGGAGCCAGTTGTCCGTCCTCTCCGGCGACGACAGCTTGACGCTCCCGCTGCTGGCCCTGGGCGGCAGCGGGGTGGTCTCCGTTGTCGGCAACATCGTCCCGAAGGATGTGAAGGCGATGCTCGTCGCCTGGAAGTCCGGGAACATCGCCGAAGCCCAACGCTGGCACGGCAAGCTCTTCCCGCTCTGCCGCGACCTGCTGAGCCTCGCCACGAACCCGATCCCGATCAAGGCCGCGATGCAACGCCTGGGTCGCGACACCGGCGATGTGCGGCTGCCCCTGACCGAGCTGGCCGAAGCCGATCGCGCGAAGTTGGAGCGGACGCTGAAGGCGTACGGGTTGTTGTAATCTGTTTGGCCTCAACTCCGCTGGGGACCGAAGATTCAATCGTACACGCGGCCTCGAAGGCAGTTCGACGAACGGCACTCTTCATGACAGGGGGATCTCGGGGCACGGGATGAATTGGTGGTTGAGAGTTTAGCAAGTCAACAGGGACGTGATCCGCTGGACGGAGGGTGAATTGTGAATTGGGGACGAGTCACAAACGTCGACTCAAGGTTGGGGCGAGGTGATTTCGTCACGCCAGCTCTGGGGAGGTTCCACGATGAACTCGAATTGCTCCGATTTGCAGTCAACCAAATCAAGCATGAACTCTTCCGAAGTGTCTCCGCGATCAAGAACCTTCACACAGGATGGGCTACCGGAGTTAAAGTTCTGGAGCATGTCACTCGTGCTTCCTTTTTCTGTTCGACTGCGGACGAGAATTCCGTGTCCCTTGGGGATATCCTTAACTTCAATGACGACGAACGGCCGCTCAGAGGCAAGCTGATAGATCACTTGCTGTCGATCAGTGAAACTTGACGCGGTCCAATGTCCTTTACATCTTTCAACCTTTCCACCGCCGCACACGAGTCTGACGATGACTGGGATCCCCCCGACGGTCACAGTTCTATTGACCAAGACAATCACTCCGTACTTTGGTATACGGAACTTCCCGACCAGCTGAACATGATCATCGGAGAATGGAGCCGATGGAGCGGGAAAAACGTTCGCCACGACTTTCCATGCGGGCTCAAACGGTGACAACCCCGAAAAGCTATCGCACCGGTTGCCAGTCGCATCTTCCACGACGGCGAAGTAGGTGGAAAAGTGTATCTGGTCATTCCCCAGTCGCTGGAGAATCGTCGGATGAAAGGACCGCCCACTGTAGCCCATGTCTTTCAACTCAACGGTCATCCCATTTCTTGTCTTGACGACCGGAAGCGTTTCCGGCGACCACACAGGAAAGTCGTCGCGGTAGTAGGGATTGGGGATGGTGAACTGCTTTGAATTCGGAGTTTTCTCCTCGATCGTAGTCACTCGAATCGTCAATTCCTTGTCACGGCAGGGAAACGCAGTGGTCTGCACCAGTTGAGCGCCACCTTGGAATTGCCACTCCAATCGGCCATCTGGCGGAAAAACGAAACCGGTGGACTCCACAAACTGATATCTGAGGAAGCCGTACCCCCTGGGATTCGCCCACTGGTTCTGGTTATTCACCATGCGGAACAAGAAACTGGTCAGATCGGAGGCTGGAAATGTATCAGTGTGCCGGAACGGTTTTAGATCAATGTCGAAGAGACGATCGTTCGTACGGAAGTTGGTCCGCATCATGATTCGAGTGACCAATGGTGCTTTCCATTGGTAAGTCAACTCGCCCGGATTCGTACTCAAGAGGCGAACTCGATGAATTCCGTCGAAGAGCGGCACCTCTGTCAGATAGGGTTCATCCGCCGCCCGGGGATCGCCACCGAATTGGAATACCAATGCGACAAAGATCAACACAAGGAGGGACGTACCAGCAGCAGCCAATCGTCCGGGAGTCACTTTGAGCATGAGGTGACCTCAAATACCTGATCTGTCTATTTGAGATCGTACCGCGTTGAGGGAGATTGCGAAACCTCCCCGATCGATTCGATTGCCCGCTAAATGGCAAACAGCCGGTTCCCCAAGGAACCGGCTGTCTGAAGTGCCCCCAGTAGGAGTCGAACCTACGACCTAATGATTAAGAGTCATTTGCTCTACCAATTGAGCTATAGGGGCTTGGCAGGGAGAGAGATGGTACTCGGCGGAGAGCTGCGAGGCAAGTAACCGGACCGAAGGAAATCGGAGGGAGAGACGTGTTTCCCACAGAGGATTGCGGCTCCCACGAATTGTAACCCTCTTTCATGAAATACGTTACGGGAGGCAGGGGGCAGGCACTTCGGAATTCGGAATTGACCCGTCAATTCCGAATTCCGAAGTGCCTGACCCCGGTTTCGAACCCCAAGCCAGACTTCCGAAGTCTTCCGAGACTTCGGAAGTCTTTGCCCACCTTCACTCCTTCGGAATCTGCATCAACGTGTAGTACGCATCGTCGTGCAGCAGCGGTTGGCCCTTCGCCGAGCGGACGCCGGTCGAGTGCAGCTCGTGGATGTGGCCCTTTTGCAGGCCGGTGATCTTCAGCTTCACCGACTTCCCATCGGCGGCGACGGTGGCGCTCTCGATGGTCGGGGTCGTCTCGTCGACGACCGGGCTGCCGTAGCTGGATTGGAAGATGTAGGTGTAGGCGCTGAGCGTGTAGGACTCGATCTTGCTGGCCGTGGCCGGGTCGACCGGCTCGGTGAAGGTCAGCTCGAAGCCGTCCGGTCGGGCCTTCATTTCGAGAACTTCAAACGGCACCTTGCCGGTCCAGTCGACGCGCTCGACCGCGAACGGCAACGACCCGCGCGAGCCCCAGCCGCGATTGGTTCCGCCGACGAACATGGAGCCGCTGGGGGTCATCTCGATCGGGACGTTGCCCGAGCCAAACCCCTTGAGGAAGCTGTAGCAGGCCCCCTGGTAGCGACCGTTGATTTTCTCCAGCGTGCAGCGCATGACGGTGCTGGCCGACTGATCGGCGACGAACATCTGCCCGGTGAAAGGACCGAACTTGCCTGCGGTGTTGTCGTAGGTCACTCCGCTGGCGGAGTTCCCCATCTTGGCGTAGGGGAACATCACGACGGGGGGCAGGTACTCGGGAATCTTGTCGGCCTCGATGTGGAACCGGCTGCCGGATACCGGTTCTTGGGGCTTGGGGCCCATCGCGGCTTTCGCTGCCGGTTCGTCGTACCATTTGAAGCCGCCGGGGTGGCCGACGAACTTGCCGGGGAGGAGTTGCTTGAGTTCGCAGGTGCCGTTCCATGGGCCTTGGTTGTCGGTGTAGAACACATCCCCGTCGGGGCCGAAGCCGATGCCGCCGGGGGAGCGGACTCCGCTGGTGGTCGGGACCATTTTGCCGTCGGCATTCACGCGGAGGCACCAGCCGCGATACTTCGCGTTGCTGTCGAACGACCCGGTCAGGCACAGCACCATCCAGATGTCGCCGTGCTTGTCGAACTTCGAGCCAAAGGCGTACTCGTGGTAATCGCCGTTGAGTTCGAACTCGTCGTTGACAACCTCGAACTGGTCGGCCACGCCATCGCCGTCGCGGTCTTTAATCCGCGAGACATCGCAGCGCTGCACGACGTACAGCCACCCCTCGCGCTCGGCCAGTCCGAGGACTTCATGCAGCCCGTGCGCGAAGCGTTGGAACTGGCTGGCCTTGACCTCCTTGGCGAAGGGGTCGGTGACCATCCACACCTCGCCCCGGCGAGACGCGACCGCCATTTTGCCGTCCGGCATCAGGCAGAACGCCCCGGCCTCCAGGACCACATCCTTCGGCACTTCACAACGAGTGATGGGGAAGTAGTCAGCTTCCGTGGGAGCTGGGGCAGGCTGATCGGCAGCCTGCCCGACGGTGGCACAGGCCAGCACTCCGCACAACCACAATCCCCAGCGAGTGATTCGAGTCATCACAGGTTTCTCTTTCCACCACGGTTCACGACGGTCTTCTGATTGGGGGACAGTGTGCCGTAAAGGAACCCCACCCGCACGAGACTTCTATTTACCGCACCCAGCCTCCGACAGCAAGCGGAGGCAGACGCCGATGGGTGGTCAGGGGCATTCGCCCAGGGACGAAAATACCTCCCTGTCAACCCTTCGAAAATCGGACTCGAGATTCACTGGAAGAGGCTGCCGTGGTGTGAGTCGGATCCAATGAGACTCCAGTGCCGTTCGCACACCAGTCGCCGAAATAGCAACGTGTAACCCAGCGGGATCACTTCACTTCAGCCAGAAACTCCTCCAGGTTTACACTCGCGTCCTGCAATGCCCCTTTGAGGGTGCGGCGATCCACCTCGTCATGAAAGGGGAAGACGATCCTTCTTCCGTCCGGATGTTCCAGCTTCACATGGCTCCCCCGTCGATGCAACTCGATGAAGCCGAGACGTTGCAGGGCTGCCAGGACTTGGCGACCGGAAAGGAGCGGGAGCTTCATAGGGCCAACTCAACAACCTCACGTTCGGCTGTCTGCTCGACCTCCGCCGACTCGGGCTCCAGAAACAGAGCAATGGCGTCTCGAATATTGATCAACACCTCTTCGCGTGTCTTGCCTTGAGACCAACAACTCTTCAGAGCTGGGCAGTGGGCGACAAAGTACCCGTCTTCGCCGTGTTCAATCACCACTTTCAAGTTCATGTTTCACCTCAAAGCTGCGTCTCGAATGATGCACCCCCGTGACCTCACCATCATACCTTCGAAAACCGCACTTGAAAATCGGTGACCACCACGAAGCAATCCTTCAACTGATCCGCATCACTGTTCAACGACCCAGCTCAGCAGGGGTGGGGCACCGATGAGCTATGAACTCCCAGAAGCGAATCCTGCCCCGCCGTCTGCTGCAGCGCCTGGTTCGGCGTGCCTTTGCTCGCTGTACGGTGACCGGAACGACTCGGGGAACAGACCGAGTTGCCGGGCGAGGGCCACCGCGCCGGGGCACACAGCGGGCACCCCGACGTACATGTAGTAATCGTAGCCGACGTGGACGAACGCCTCCGCGCCCTCCAAGCGGCACCAGAACTCCTCTCGTAACATCCGCCGGACGACCCCACCAACTTCGGCCAGATTGAGAGACACGCCTTCAGCGAACGGCAGAGGGACGCCAGTGTGGTTCTCCAACCCGGCGACGGACACCGCCCGCACCCCGGCCTCGCGCAAGAAGGCGACGGCTGCGGTGGCGTAGGCGTCCTCGGCCCGCTGGTACTCCGACTCGGTCAGGACCACACCGACGAACTCGCGGCCGATGTCGCTGACCGAGGTCCACTCGTCCCGCGTGTACGCCCCGTTGCGGTCGCGGTGGGACGGGTCGTACTTGGTCACCCGGAACTCGAACATCGCGAGCGCCCTCCGCCGCCGAACAGCAGCCGTCTCCCCCAGCGGCATGAATGTCGTGTTGCTCAAGGACTGTGACGCAAACAGCAAACAGGCATGGATATCGTCACGAGTCAGGCCATCGTATTCCTCCAGGATCTCTGGAACCGTCGAGTCGTGAGCCAACAGATTCAAAATGAACTCAACGGACAGCCGCGTTCCCCGGATGACGGGTTTGCCCACAACTACCCGAGGATCACACGTGATTCGTTGCAACAGTGCGTGTTCATTCATGGCGCATCACCTCTGGGATCAAGCATTCACGAATCCTCGACGACCGAGAAATCAGCCGATCAACTCCCGTCGCACCAGATCCTCGTACGTCTCGCGCTCGCGGATGACCGACACCGTGTCGCCGTCGACGAGGATCTCGGCGGCCTTGGGTCGGGAGTTGTAGTTGCTGCTCATCGCCATGCCGTAGGCTCCCGCGCTGAACGTACACAGCAGGTCGCCGCGCTCGACGGGGGGGAAGGCCCGCTTCTGGGCCAGGTAGTCGCTCGACTCGCAGATCGGGCCGACGATGTCGGTGGTCTCGCAGCCAGGGATGGATGCGGCCTCGTAGTCGGTGGGCGGAGCGACTTTCGCCTCGACCGGCCAGAGGCGGTGGAAGGCGTCGTACATCGCCGGACGCACGAGGTCGTTCATCGCCGCGTCCTGGATCACAAACAGCTTGCCCCCCTCGCGCTTCGTATAGATCACCCGGCTGATGAGGACGCAGGCGTTGCCGACGATCGACCGGCCCGGTTCGAGGGCCAGTCGGCAACCGGCCTCCTGAATGAGAGGCACGATCACCTTGGCATACTCGCTGGCCGGAGGGGCCTCGTTGCCGCGATAGCTCAGGCCGAACCCGCCACCGAGGTTGATCCAGTTCGTCTTGTGCCCATTGGCCCGCAGTTGGCGTACGACATCGGTGGCCTTCTTCGCCGCTTGCAGGTACGGGTCGGTCGTCATGATCGGCGACCCGATGTGCATGTGGATGCCTCGCAGCTCCAGGTGCGGATCGGCCAGCACCTTCGCAGCGAGTTCGTTGTGCCGCTCGATGTCCATCCCGAACTTGTTGCCCTTCTTGCCCGTGGTGGTCTTGGCATGCGTCTTGCCATCGATGTCGGGGTTGAGCCGCATCGCGACGGGAGCAATCCGCCCCATCGACTGGGCCACGGCAGAGATGGCGTCGAGTTCGCCTTCACTCTCCACATTGAACATCAGGATGTTGTCTTCGAGTCCCTGCCGAATCTCGGCATCGGTCTTCCCAACCCCCGCAAACACCACGCGCGTCGTGTCGGCCCCCGCCTTCTTCACGCGGAAGAGTTCACCCCCGGACACGACATCAAACGAGCTGCCCGCTTCGTTGAGCAGCTTGAGGATGGATAGGTTCGAGTTGGCCTTGACCGAGTAACAGATCACCGGGTCGACTGCGGCGAACGCGGTCCGCACGGCGTTGAGTTCGTGCAGCAGCTTGGCCTTGGAGTAAATCCAGACCGGCGTCCCGAACCGCTCGGCGATGTCGGATACATGGACGTTCTCACAGCACAGCTCACCGGCACGGTATTCGAAGGCGTTCATCGGAGTCTCAGCAGGGGTGATCCCGCGCAGGCATTCGAGCGGGGAGGGGGAATTCTATCGATTCGACGCCAAGCGGGAATCATGCGGGGAGTGGGGAGTGGGGAGTGGCGGGCAAAAATAATCTCCCCGCCACCCCGCTTGTCGGGGTGGTTCCCGCGCCGGTGCGCTACTGTAGCGCACCAGCGCGGGAACCACGGGGACAAGCCCCCCGTTTCGCCGCGACCCGAAGTCTTCGAAGCGGAGCGAATGTGTTCGTTATTCCACGATTCCCGTCAACACCTGCCCATGCACATCGGTCAACCGGCGGTTCGCCCCGTTGTGCCGAAACGTCAGCTTTTCGTGATCGATTCCCAGCAGGTGCAGCACCGTGGCATGGAAGTCATACGTCGTGTGCTGGGACTCTCCGGTCTTCCAGGACCACGGGTCGCTCTCGCCGACGGACACGCCGGGCTTGACACCGGCCCCGGCCATCCAACTGGTAAACGTCCCGCCGTTGTGGTCGCGACCGGTCGCCCCCTGCGTGAATGGCATGCGGCCAAACTCGGTACTCCACAGGACGAGCGTCTCCTCCAACATGCCGCGGGCCTTCAAGTCCGCCAGCAGCGCAGCGACCGGCTTATCAGTCGCATTGGCCACCTTGGGAAGTTCGTGGATGATGTCCGTGTGATTGTCCCAGTTGTTGCTCGGGCCACCGGCTCCGCTCCAGAGCTGTACGAACCGCACTCCGCGCTCCACCAGCCGGCGCGCGGTCAGGCACCGCTTCCCGAAGTCCGCTGTCACCGGGTCATCGATCCCGTACAGCTGTTGCGTCGGCTGGCTTTCGCGAGTGAGGTCAAACGCTTCGGGGGCGGCCAGTTGCATCTTGGCAGCCAGTTCGTAGCTGGAGATGCGGGCTTCGAGTCGGGTGTCGCCGGGGTGTTCGGCGAGGTGGCGGGCATTCAACTCCCGCAGCAGCTCAAGCCCCTCGCGCTCACTGATCGAGGTGATCTGCCTGGCCTCGATGGGCGGCAGCAGATCATTGATCGGCGAGGCGGCGCCCATGTGGAGTGTCGTTCCCGTGTGCGCGACCGGCAGGAACCCCGCACTGAAATTCCCCTTCTGGTTGTACGGCAGCCCCTTCGGATCGGGGAGCACCACGAACGTCGGCAGATCGTCCGTCAGCCGACCCAGCCCATACGACACCCACGCCCCCAGGCACGGAAACCCCGGCAGTAAGAATCCCGTGTTCATCAGGTAGCTGGCCGGGCCGTGCACGTTGGTCTGCGACTGCATCGACATCACAAACGCCAGGTCATCGACATGCCGGGCCACCTGTGGGAACATGCGGCTGACCCACCGCCCGCACTCGCCGTACTGCTGAAACGGGAACGGCGACTTCATCACCTGGCCGGGGACGCTGGTGGCTGCCTCGACATGTACACCTTGGCCGGGATCGAATGCCTGACCATGCAGCCGGTCCAATTCCGGCTTGTAATCGAACGTGTCCATCTGGCTCGCGCCGCCGTTCATGAACAGCTGGATCACGTATTTGGCTTTCGCCGGATGATGGAGACCGACGGAGCGTTGGGTCGGCTGATCGTCCGCGAGGAGTCCTTCCTGGCCGAGCAGGCTCGCCAGGGCGATCCCTCCAAACCCGCCGCCGATCTGCCACAGGGCTTCGCGGCGATTCGGTCTCGCAGCCGCAGCATGTCCCGTAGTGTGGGCTTTAGCCCACACGAAATCGCTTGCTCCCAGGAAGCGTGGGCTAAAGCCCACGTTACTTTGACTTTGATCGGACACGTCAGCTCTCCTCTTTTTTCCGGAGGTACACCGTCCGTCCCGAACGATGCTCCTCCGAAGTCGGCTCGGCGTGGTGCGCCGCCTCGGCCTCGGCGGCCTCGGGATTCTGCTGCGCAAACAGCCACTTCAAGTACCCCACACACCACCCGCACCCCGTCCCCGCCCCGCCGCACTCGCTCAACTGGCTGGCCCGCCGCATGCGGACCTTGTTGATCCGCATGTAACTCAGCAGCTTGCGCTTGCTGACATGGAAGCAGAGACAGACTTCGTCGTCGAGTTCCATGAGGTGTCCGTGGTGGGGGAGTGAGCGAGTTCCGATTGTCCTTCGTCCGGAGAGGCAGCACAACCCGCGAAGGACATGGCGTGTGACGACTCCACACAGGGTGCATTCGCTTATTGGCGGTACTGTGCGAAATGCGAGTCGCGGAGCGATGTCGCCTACGTCGCTCGGTCACTCCGCGACCGAGATTCATAGGGAGACCTCCAATTGACGAATGCACCTCCACACATCCCGAACCATATGGGCTTGCGTTCCTAATCCACCCGATGACACAATGGGCGATTCCTCTTTGGAGCGGTCTGAACACCGAGATCATGCCGAGGGGGAAGAGGTCCAGGAGCCGAGCGACTTGAGAGCGATCATCAGTGACATCCACGGGAACCTCGAAGCCTTCGAGTCCGTGCTGGCCGACATCAAAGAGCAGGGGGTCACGGAGATCTATTGCCTGGGCGATATCATCGGCTACGGCCCCAATCCGCGCGAGTGCATCGATCTGGTGATGAAGAATTGTGCTGCGGTGATTCTGGGAAACCACGACCAGGCAGCCCTGTTCGACCCTGCGGGGTTCAACGCCGGGGCCGAGCGGGCAATTCTCTGGACCCGCAAGATGCTGGAGACCGGCGATAAGGTCGGGAACGAGAAACGCTGGGAGTTCCTGGGCGACTTGCCGCGCATGAAGCGCGAGGAGAAATACCTGTTCGTGCACGGGTCCGCCCGCAATCCCCTGAATGAGTACGTTTTCCCGGAAGACATCTACAACCAGCGGAAGATGGAACGCATCTTCGGCCTCGTCGACAAATACTGCTTCCAGGGGCACACGCACATCCCCGGGGTCTTTACGGAGGACTACTCGTTCCTCAGCCCGGATGAGATCGACTTCCAGTGGATCCTTTCGGAACGCAAGATCCTCGTCAACGTCGGCTCCGTCGGCCAACCGCGCGATGGCGACAACCGGTCCTGCTACGTGATTCTGGACGACCAGAAAGTCCGCTATCGCCGGGTGGGGTACGACTTCGAAACGACAATCAAGAAGATCTATGAGATCGACGAACTCGACAATTTCCTCGGCGACCGGCTGCGCGATGGCCGGTAGCTGTTGGAGTCCAGCCTTTAGGCTGCCTCTGGCTGAGGTGAATGAGCCGTTCACGGATGAAATGGAGTCCGACTCAAAAAGTCGCCGGACTCTCCGAGTCCGGTGGTTCGACTTCCACCAAACGGGGCGATTTCACTCCTTGAACGCTCACGCACCGGATTCGGAGAATCCGGCGACATCAGGCTGAACTCCAACGGGGGAGAAGAGCCTCCATGGCGACCGGATCGGTATTCTTGCGTACACCGCCATGTTCGTCCGCCCTCAAGTTGCGTGTCGCCCCGCCGCCCGATAAGATGCTCGGCTTCTTTCCGCTTCGCCTCTTGCAACGGCGATCTGTGGAGACGGTGTGGGAACAGGGAGCGATCGTTCGAATCGCTCCATTTGGGGACGCAGTCATGGCCAATGCAACGAAGATCGAAGCACAGAAGCGAACTGGCAAGGGCACACGGGCGGTGAATCGCCTGCGTCTGGAAGGGCTGGTTCCGGCCAACCTCTATGGCCACGGCCAGCCCTCGGCCATGATGACCGTGGCGAACGATGTCGTTCGCACACTGGTCTACAGCGGTCACAAGCTGGTTGAGATCCACTGCGACGGCAAGTCCGAAACCGCCCTCGTCCGCGAGGTCCAGTGGGACTCCTTCTCCAAGTACATCACCCATATCGATTTCGTCCGCATCGATGCCAACGAGCGTGTTCACGTCGTCGTCCCGATCCAGCTGCGGGGCACTGCTCCGGGCCTGATGACCGGAGGCGTGCTGGAGCAGCCCGTTCACAGCCTGCACATTGAGGCGTCCGCCGCCGATGTGCCGGACATGATCGTCGTCAAGGTCGACAAGCTGCAGTTGGGTCAGGCGATCCACGTTCGCGATCTGGCCGACCTGCCCTCGGGTGTGATCGTCAAGGCGTCTCCCGATCAGATTGTGGTGCATGTTGTCGCACCACGGGCCGTGGTGATCGCCCCGATCGAGCCGGGTGCCGCTCAGGCGTCTCCGGAAGTCGTGGGCAAGAAGAAGAAGGACGGAGAAGAAGCCGAAGCCAAGTAAGGCTTCGTCTGCGACCAGCCAATTCAAACCTCGCCGCCTCACCGGGCTGCGAGGTTTTTTTTTATCTCATACGGCCATGAAAGGGACGTAGCTGCCCCTCGCCAGAGAGCGAGCGCGTGAGCCAAGTCGCCCGCGTTCTGGCGAACGCAGCTACGGCAAATGTGTCATTGATGGCCGCGGGAGGTATCGTGATCCGGCGAACCGCCACCTCAAAAAAAACACCCCGACCGCGTGCGCGATCGAGGTGTCCGGACCATCCAGTTACCCGACCAGGATTCGAACCTGGACGAACAGAATCAAAATCTGTTGTGCTAACCGTTACACTATCGGGTAGTGCAGCCAACGGACACCAAACTCCGGTGTCGGGTTCGGTTCCGTGGCGAGCGAGGGAAGTGTATCGCATCGAATTTTTCCGACAAGCCGAATTTATCCGAGTGCCACGGCCGGTGTGTGCAACAGAAATGTGGCAGGCATTCCCCACGGATCCCAGACACCAGGAGAACACGGGGTCTTGAAGAATGCGACACCGGAGATCCCTCGATCCTGCGCCTCGGAAATTGGAAACGCAGAGGACGCTGAGGACGCAGAGAAAGGCATATCTCCTGAACTCTGCGTCCCCAGCGCCCTCTGCGTTTCAATTCCTCCCTTCCCTGGCGCTCGAATGTTCACCATCGGATGCTGCGAGAATCTGCGGGAGGGAGGGGCTTCTGGTTTTGGGGCTGCCTGCTTTTGTGAAGCACACACTCACGGACGATCCAAACCATCGCCGTGTTCCGGCGGAAAGCGGTCTCCCCTCGCACCGAGGGAATCGAGTAGCCTGCGGGCCGTTTGTAGAGCCTGGGAGGCTCTGCCCCCGAGACAGTCCTCGGGGTTCAGCTCGCAAGGAGGCGATTCGGATGCGCACCCCCCATCATTTCCCCACCCACATCGGTCAGCGCGGTTCCTGGGCGGCGCTGCTGGTCTTGGTGTGGTCCTCGATCGGACTCGGCCAGGCCCCGCGTCCGCGTGTGATCACGCCGGTCGCGCGGGTCGTGGCGGTCGCCCCCTTGCAGGACGATGCGACGCTGCACGCCGTGACATTTGTCGGCGCGCGGTTCGGCTGCGCGGTCGGGGATCGCGGTGTGTGCTGGATCACGCGCGATGGCGGAGCGAATTGGAACTTCTCGCCGACTCCGGTGCAGTGCGCGCTCAGAGGCGTTCACTTCCTGACCGACCGTATCGGCTGGGCGGTCGGCGGAGAGGTCGCGCCCTACACACGCTTTGCCAGCGGGGTCGTGATCCACACCGTGGACGGCGGCCAAACCTGGCAACTGCTCTCTCAGAACACCGTTCCCCCGCTCATGCAGGTGCGGTTCCTCGATCAGGAACTCGGCATGGCGGTCGGGGACGCCACTCCTCAATGTGCCACGGGCGTGCTGGCCACGACGGATGGCGGAGTCACCTGGACCCCCACCGAAGGCCCCCGCGCCACCGGTTGGCGGACAGCTGCCATCCTCCCCAACGGAGCGGGGGTAGTCGCCGGAGCGCGGGGCGAACTGGGAGTCCTGGGGCGCGGGCAACTGGTCAAGACGGTCGAGAACCTCAAGGGCCTCCGCGGCCTGAATGCGGCCAGCCTCGGCTTGGATTCGACGGGCTGGCTCGTCGGCGATGGCGGTTGGGTACTCCAGACTAAGAACAACGGCATGAGCTGGACGCCTCCCGAAGGGAATCTTCCCACGGAGTTAAGAGAGTGCATGGACTTCCAGGCCGTCACCCAAGTCGGCGGCAAGGTCTGGATCGCGGGCGCTCCCGGCAGCGTCATCTGGCACTCCGAGGACAACGGCTCCCATTGGACCACGCAATTCACCGGCGAGAAAACTCCGCTGCGGTCGCTGCACTTCACCGATGCACAACACGGGGTGGCGGTCGGCGACCTCGGCAAGATTCTGGTCACCGACGATGGCGGCGAGACGTGGACCGCCGTGAGAGGCGGACAGCGACGGCTGGCCCTGCTCATGATCCACGCCCACCCGCAACAAGTCTCGCTCGGTCTGACCGCGCACTTCGCTGGCGAGTGGGGCTACCGCTCGGGAGTCCTGCTCCTCACCCGCCGCGATCTGGGGACCGATGCCCTGCGAAACGGTCCGGTGCAGTTGCGATTGGAGGACGCCTTCTCTGTCGTCGGTGGCAGTAGCGCCTCGATCGATTGGCGACTGCCCGTCACCGTCCCGGCTCTCGACCGCGATCGCGACAAGCTGCTCGAAGAGTGGCTCTTGCTCACCGACCAGAAGCTGCCGCAGGTGGTCACGACCGACCTCGTGGCGAAAATCCGGATGTGGCAGCCGGAGGTGGTGCTGATCTCGACGCCCGCCCAGACCGATGCCGCCGCCCGCATCACCTGGGACGCGGTGCAGGAAGCGGTGGCCGCTGCGGGTGATGCCTCGGAGTACAGCGAGTTGGAATCCCTGGTCGGGTTGCCGCCGTGGCAGGTCCAGAAGGTCTTCGCGAACACCCCCGGTGTCTCCGGAGCCGAGAACATCCAGGCCCAGAACTATCTGGTGCGGGCCGGAGTGTCCATCGACCAACTCGCCGAACCCGCAGCTGCCCGACTCTTCGAGCATCAGCATGTGGTCATTCGCAATGAGGGCCTGACGCTGGTCCACTCCGACCTGAAGGACCAAGCCGTCGCGAGCCAGTCGCTCTTCGGCGGTCTCAATATCCCCACGGGCGGACCCGCGCGGCGGACACTTTCGTCGGCCTCTCTCGAAGACATCGAGAGTCGCCAGAACGCCGTTCGGAGTCGCCAGTCCTTCTTCAGTCATGCGGAACGGCAAATGGAAGGTCGCTCTCAAGGCGCGGAACTGATCGCTCACCTCATGGATAAAGCCCAAGATCTGCCACCCGATCAGGGGGCCAAGCTCCTCTCCGACATGGCCCGCGGCTACCGCGAGCGGATGCTCTGGGACTCCGCCGAACAGACCAGTTCGCTGCTGCTCGACCTGTACCCCGATCACCCGGCGGCGACCGAGAGTGCCGCGTGGCTGTTGCGGTTCTGGACCAGTTCCGAGATGAGTTGGCAGCGGCTGCGGCCCAGGCTCTCGAAGAAGACCGAGTACCAAATCAACCCCGAGATCCAGCAGGCTCAGTTCGAGTCGCAACGGAAGAACGGCCAGAAAATCCCCGGCACCTTGGCGGCTCCCGAGGCCGAGCCAGTAGCCACTCCCTTCGAGGGGACCGACTCCCCGGTGCGGGTCAAGCCGAAGGGGTTGGGGGCAATCCTGACGGACGACACCAGCGGGGCCGACATCGTGACTCTGCAGGCCGAGCAGTGGCGGACACAGGCCACGAAAATCTCCGGACTGGTCGAGAAGACCTCCCCCGGATTCTTCCGCGAACCGGATGTGCAGATGTCGATTGCGGCCTTGATGCGGCGCAGCTCGCGGCACTCCGATGCCGATCGCGTCGTCGATCAACTGCTCAAGCTCGACTCGAAAGACCCGTGGAACCAAGTCGCGCAGGGGGAGTCGTGGCTGCTGCGTCCGCAGGTCCGCTCGCCGCGCCCGGTGGTCACTTGCCGCAAGACGGGACTCGCTCCGCGACTGGATGGGAAGCTGACGGATGCCTGCTGGGAGGGGGCTGCGGAGGTGCTGCTGAGCGATCAGCCGCCGGAGAATGGGGACGCGGGGTTCGTGGGGTCGAAGGAGCTGGGGAACAAGAAGACCGGCCTGCAAATCGTGGGACCACGGGCGATGGTCATGCTGCTGTACGATGACCGCTTTCTGTATCTGGCGGGGAGCCTGCCGCGTATGGAGAGGCAATCGCCCGATGTCCCGCAACACGCCGGTCGCGCGCACGATGCCGATCTGGCCCTGCACGACCGGTTGAGTTTTCAGTTCGACACCGACCGCGACTACAATACGTTCTACCGCTTCGATGTCGACCAGCGCGGCTGGACGAGCGAGGCCTGCTGGGATGCGGCGGGCTGGAACCCGAAGTGGTTCGTGGCGGCCTACGGGGACAATCAAGTCTGGCGCTTCGAAGCGGCGATCCCCTGGGAAGAACTGGTCCCCACCCCGCCCACGCCCGGCACGTTCTGGGCCACCGGCCTGACGCGCGTCATCCCCAACGTCGGCCTCCAAGGCTGGAACCACCCGCTGACCGAGACGCCCGCTCCGCAGACGTTCGGACTGATGAAGTTTGAGTGACCGGCCCGGTGATCGACGTACGCCCTCGCTGACGCGTCGGGCGACTGAATTCTTGTCCCGACTCGCTCTACTGGGACAACGGAGCAATCGTCAGGCGATAGCCCACACGCCCCAGCGCCTCGGTCAGCGTGTCGATCGCCAGGTGCTTCCGCCGTGCCAGGACATGGCTCAGCATATCCTCAGACAATCCAGTGGCCTCACAAAAGGCACGACGCGTTTTGAACTGGCCGAGGACAATCCTCTCCAGTTCGTCGCGATAGTCGGCGACTCGCGCCTCACCTCGTTGCACCTGCTGACGACTGCCCAAGTCTTGGGCCAATCGGTAGATCGTACTTCCAACAATCGCCGCCTTGGAATGCCCACGAGGGGTCAGCAGACTCGACACTTGGGTGATCCAGTGGTTCCGGTAGTCCGCCGAATCCATACGCTCCGCGTCCGCTTGCAACTGCCGAAACAGCTGCAGATCCTCTTGATCCAGTGTCGAGAGGTCGATCGTTCTGCCGCGCAGATCAATGTGAGTGGTCATGCTTTGATTGTCCGCATACTTGACTGAAAGTCAATTCTTGATTCGTGAGCGATCAGGGTGTCAGCTCGATTTTCCGTTAAGACTGCATGTCAGACTGCGGATCATGAATATGCCTTGTGTTTCACAGCCCAGAGTTTTCGTCGAGTGACAACTATTGGGATTCGTGACGCATGTTCCCTACCCCAAAGGGGTATCGCCCTGTAGCCCAGGGTTGCTCGCGCAGCGAGCTACCCTGGGTCAGTTGTGGTTTCGAGATTTCAACCCCAAGGGGGTTGCGGCGAAGGACCAATCGATTTGTCTCTCCTGCTCCGCATGACTGCGAAATCCTGTCGAGGGGGCAAGATGTCCTCGTTCTGGTGGCATTGAGAGTTGGCTGGACGACGCAACCCCTTTTTGGTTCAGGCTTTAGACTGCACAGGAGCAGCCTGAAGGCTGGACTCCAACCCCAAAATCAAACCCTGATGAAGCAGAATGCACACGGTCCCCCCTGTCCTTGTCTCGCCGGGAGGACTCGACTACCTTCCGAACTCGTTTGCGAGAGCAGTTCACGATGGCCGGTGTGGGTCTGTCGTCGAACGGACGCCGATGTCCGTTTCGCCCGGACCTGGGGGTCCAGGCGACGAATCCGCACCAGTGCCCCACCCTCCCGAAAGGTCTTCGATGTCTTCCCGGCAACTCATTCGCGTCGGTCACAGCCCCGATCCGGACGATGCGTTCATGTTTCACGCTCTGGCCAACGACAAGATCGACACCGGTCGGTACAAGTTCACGCACGAACTCCAAGACATCGAGACCCTCAACCGCCGGGCCCTCAAGGGGGAGCTGGAACTCACGGCGGTCAGCCTGCACGGGTACGCGTACATGACCGACACGTACGCCCTGTGTGCGTGCGGGGCGAGTATCGGCGACAACTACGGCCCGATGGTCGTGGCTCGGCAGCCGGGGAATGTTACTGACCTGAAGGGCAAGACGATCGCCGTGCCGGGGACGCTCACCACGGCGTTCCTCGCCATGCAGCTGTGGCTCAGGCAGGCGGGCCTCAAGGCTGTGCCGCACGGCGAACATGGCGGGGATGTGTTCTACGTCGTGAAGCCGTTCGACGAGATTCTCAATGTCGTCGAACGCGGCGAGGTCGATGCGGGGCTCATCATTCACGAGGGCCAGCTGACCTACCACACGCAGGGGCTGACGCTGATTGAGGACATGGGGGTGTGGTGGATGCGGGAGACCGGTCTGCCGCTGCCGCTGGGCGGGAACGCGATCCGCAAGGACTTGGGGCATGAGGCGATGGCCGATGTCACCGCCCTGCTCAAGCAGAGTATCGAGTACGGTCTGAAGCACCGGGACGAGGCTCTGACCCACGCCATGCAGTACGGACGCGACCTCGACCGGGCCAAGTCGGACAAGTTTGTCGGCATGTACGTCAACGACTGGACCATCGACTTCGGCCCGCGCGGTCGCAAGGCCGTGGCCCTGCTGCTCCACAAAGGCTACGAGGCCGGGATCATCCCGAACCCGGTGCATCTGGAGTTTATTGGATAGGGCTGCGTTTTCGCTTGATTTGAGAGTTGGAGTCCAGCCTTTAGGCTGCTCCGGTGCCGGCTATCGGCTGAACTCCAACTCTGAATCCGTGTCGAGCGAACTATGCCGCCTTTTGAATCTGCTGCTGATCCATCACGCGATCGATGATATCGCAACCCGAGATCAACAGAATCCGCTTGAGTTCCGGATCGTCGATCCGTCGGGCGTGTTTCTCGATCTTGTTGACGAGATTGAGGGCCAGTTTGAGGTCTGTCAGCTGAGGCGACTTGTCTGACGGCATGGTGGTGTCTCCCGTCCTGGGTGTGGGTTCGTGATGGGTTCGGCCGGACTGTGTTGAATACCGGTCCTGCCGGTGGTATCGACCGGATGGGTTTGAGGAGTCGCAGGGAAACCACCCCCTTCCCCGCGTCTCAGGCATTGATCGAAGAGTCGTGCCGGTTGTGCGGATTACACCGCTGGCTGGGTTCAGACGTTGTCGGAAAACCTCTCCTCAGCCAAAAACTCTCGTCACAGACACGATTGCCGATGTGGTTAACACCCGCTGCGGGCAAACAGCCATGATCACCCACAGGGGTTGGTAATGTTTCGGGGAAAGCTTCTCATCGGTTGCGTCTTCATCGTGTCAGGGATTGTATGGCCCACGGTGTCGATCCAGCGCGCCCTGTCGAAATACTCCGATGTGTGCCGCACTGCGGTCACGGAACGTCGCGAGGTGCAACCGACTCAAAGACAAGAGGTCATGTACGCCGTTGAGCAGGGGGGGGCCTCCATCCTAGGCGGGTTTGTCATGGGTCTGTTCGGGATCGGTCTGGCTCTGGGGGCCAAACGCGACAACCAGAACAGCCCTTGGGCCTCTTCGGAAAACATGGAAGCCTGATCGCTCCAGAGACCTCTCGTGGTCCGTCAAAGATTGATTGGGGGGGGCGAGTTCAGCCTTGAGGCTGCTCCGGTGCAGGCGAAAGCCTGTACTCCCACTTCCGTGGTCGCTGCACTCGCCAGAGTGCGGGCTCCCCGCGTGCTGGCGAACGCAGCTACCCCTCAACTGCAAGTTGGTGCGAGGGGAGCCTGCGCTGCATCTCGCCCCCCAGCCCAGGAGTTCCCTCCACCAAACATTCGGAGGAACGACATTTCTCCACCACCCGCTCTCCCCAACCGCCCCGGCGAACTGTTAGACTCGACTGCTGACCTGATCGCGCGGATCGTCGTTCCTCCGGGATGATTGACACCAGAGATGCCCGACTTCGAATACACCGCGCGGAATGCGTTCGGAGCTGCGGTCAGTGGCGTGATTGATGCCACCTCGCCGCAGGATGCGCTGGCCCAGCTCTCCGCCAAGCAGTTGTTTCCCCTCCAGATCGAGATGGCGGAGACAGCGAAGACACAGAAGAAGCAGGTTTCCCGGCGAGTCCCCGCGCGGCACTTGGCGAATTTTTATTCTCAATTGGCCGACCTGCTGAAGTCGGGGGTGCCACTGTTGCGATCCCTGGAACTGCTCGAAGGGCAGACGCGGCAACCGGCCTTGAAAGCGGTGCTGAGCGAGGTCCGGGCCTCGGTGGCGGACGGTACGCGGCTGTATGACTCGATGCGGGTCCACCCCAAGGCGTTCAGCGAGCTGGTGTGCAGCATGATTCGGGCGGGCGAGGAGGGCGGCTTCCTGGAAGACGTCCTGAAGCGCATCGCGACGATCACCGAACACCAAGAGGAGATGAAATCGAGCGTCATCGGGGCGCTGGTCTACCCGCTGTTTCTCGTGGTCGTCGGCACGACGGTGGTGTCGGTGTTGATCGTGTTCTTCGTGCCCAAGTTCGCCGGGACGTTCGAGCGGATGGAAGAGCGCGGCGAACTCCCCTGGGCCACGACCGCTCTGATGGCGATCAGCAGCGGAGTCCAGCATTACTGGGTGTACGGCATCATCGCGATTGTGGCGGGCGGGTACGGACTGGGATACTGGCTCCAGACGCCCGCTGGCCAGGCATTTTGGAGCCGGTTCCAAATCAGAGCCCCCGGACTGGGCCGCGTCATTCGCAGCCTGGCCATCGCCCGCTTCTGCCGCGTCCTGGGCACGCTGATGCAGAACGGCGTGCCGCTGCTTCAGTCGCTCAAGATCGCCAAGGACGCGACCGGCAATAAGGTTCTCGCGGATGCCATCGACAAAGCCACCGAGAACATCACCGCCGGGAAATCACTCGCTCGCCCGCTCGGAGCCAGTGGCGAATTCCCGGTCGAGGTGGTCGAGATGATCGCCGTCGCCGAGGAGGCGAACAACCTCGAAAACGTGCTGATCGGCATCTCCGACAACCTCGAACGCCGCAGTGATCGGGAGCTGCAAATGGTGGTGCGGTTGCTGGAGCCGGTGTTGTTGCTCTTGATGGCGGTGGTGGTTCTGTTCGTGTTCATTGCCCTGCTGGTGCCGATCCTGCAAAGCTCCGGCGCGGCGTGACGAGTGGAGAGGCGATCCGTAGCGTGGGCTTTAGCCCACGCGGGAGTATTGTCAGGCCAGACACGTGGGCTAAAGCCCACGTGACGTCGGCGCACGCCACGGGCCAACGTGACACAGACGCACCTTGCCGATTCGTTCCCGATTGGCTGCGACTGCGGCAACTGCATGGGGCCGTGTCGCGGGAGGGTCGCACCTAGCCCTGCTCGGAGCGAATCCCTAGAATTCGCGTCGCAGTGTCGAACCATCGCCCGAGTGCCCTTCCATGACCGTGCCGCCTCTCCCCGTGGATCTCAAGAACCCCGTGATCGCGGGAGTGCTGGCGTTTCTGTGCCCCGGTGCCGGGCACTTCTACCAGAAGCGTTTCTTCAAGGCGTTCGTGTTCGCCACCTGCATCTGGGGCACGTGGTGGACCGGCATGGCCATGTCGGATTGGAAGGCCCTCCAGGCTCCGAAGATCGAGAGAAAGCTCCGCCTCCCGGGCCTCTTGAAGTACGCAGGCCAGTGCGGAGTGGGCCTGCCGTCCCTGTGGGCGTTGTGGCAGTCCGAGAGGTACTACGGAGACGGGAACAGGTCTATCAATACGATCTCCGGTCCCCAGGAATTCGCCTTCACCGGACAGGTCGAATTGCGGCAGTTGACCGGCAATCTCTCCGGCCCGGTGACCGGCACTCTGTCGCTGGTCCCGGCCCAAAACGAATACGGTCCCTCGATCTCGGGACAGTTCACCGGCACGCTCAATCAGCAACCGATCACCCTGATGCTCAAGGACAACATCCATCTCGATCAACCGGTCCGCGCCGGGCGACAATCGCCCGTGGCGGGATCGGTCACCAACGCGCAGGGCCAGTCCATCGGTGACCTCCAGGGCAGCATTCCACGCTCCTTCATCAACTGGTTCGCCTGTCCCCTCGACAAGGCGGAAGAGATCGAGTGGCATCGCGACCTGGGCAAGTACCAGGAGCTGGCGATGGTGTTCGTGTGGGTCGCCGGGCTGATGAACCTGCTGGCCATCTGGGATGCGGTCGAGGGACCGGCCTACGGGATCAACGACGACGAGGCCCCGCCTGCGCCCGCCGTGTAGCTGCGTTCGCCAGAACGCGGGGTGCCGGAACCCGCATTCGAACGCAAGGCAGACTTCCGAATTCTGTGGGCCACCGCGAACGCCGAGACCGTCCGCCCACCTTCTGGCGAAGGTGGCTACGTTCGCCAGAACGTGGGCCACCGCGAACGCCTGACCACTCCCCGAGATCGAACCATGATGTACACGCTGAATCTGCTCCCGCTCGCCGCCGTCGTCAGTCTGGTCTGGACGGCGACCCGTTTTGAGTCGACGCCGACGATCCTGCGGAAATCGGTGCGTCTGTTCGTCCAGATCCTGTTCTTCATGGCGCTGATCCTGTTCGGGCTGTTCCTGCTGTCGCGCGGGCTGTGAGCTGCCAGACTTCCGAAGGAGTGCTGTCGCCATCCTACGCACAATCCCCTGGGTTTCGGGCGACTCTTCCACCCCGCAGGGGTCGCAGCCCATAGCCGGTGGTCGAGCGCAGCGAATACCACCGGTTCACGTTCCGGCAGGCTCCCGTATCCCGAAGGGATTCCAGCCGACGCGCGGGAGTCAACGACACACAGGGCGGCAATCCCTTCGGGATAGGGCGGCTCGGGGGTCCGCGAACCGGTGGTGACGCTGCGCTCACCACCGGCTATTGGCTGAAATCCCTTCGGGATAGATCG
>JAYWFM010000208.1:0-4709 GCA_043778825.1 Planctomycetota bacterium
CACAGGGCAAAAGACACGTCGATCGCGGGGGAGAGGGGGCCGGAAACGTGCTGGCTACCTTGTCGACGTGATCCGCGAGAAATCCTTCACGGCGTTGCCCTTCAGGGTTGGGTTCTCTGGGCCACATTTCCCAGGGTGCGCTCCTACGTCGCGACCGTGGGCTATGATGTGCAACCCCTTCGGGGTACAGAGGTCTACAGGCCATCGGAAATTTGCGCAGCGTGCGCAAATTCTGGACGTGAGTAGTATGGAATACACGGAAAAAGACAGGAATCGCAGTGTGGATCAAGTGTCTCGACGAGGGGTGGAAACATCTCTCGAACACGACTCGACTCGGAGGAAGCGACCACTGTCCGAACGACTTCCTCCCTGTTCTTTTCCGTGTGTTCCGTGGTTCCTCCTCTGTCTCTGAAACTGCCATAAACGCTGGAAACTCCGAGGTTTCCCCCCCTGGGAAGCCCTGCCCTTAATGATCGGTTGCCATGCAGCTGCAGCAGCAGAACCAGTCCGATTCGTCGACATCGTTCGATCGCCCGATTCCGTATCGGCGACGGGAAGATCTCGTCATCGCCTGGATCAAGTATCGCGGGGTGAAGCACGCCGTCATCAAAGATCCCGTGGGGCTCAAGTACCATCAACTCGCCCCCGAGCAGTTTGCCGTCTTCGATTTGCTGGACGGAAAGAACAGCCTCAAGCAGATCCGGTCTGAGGTCCAGATGCGGTTCCCGACGGAGCACCTCTCCCTGATGGAGGTGCAGGGGATGGTCATCGATCTGCAGGAGAAGGCGCTGCTGGTTGCCCTGCGACTGGGGCAGGGCCCGGCACTCCTCAAAGCCCACCGTGACAATCGCCGGAAGAAAATCGGGCAGACGCTTCGGAATCCGCTCACCATCCAGCTTCCGGGGTGGGATCCCGAGCGGGTGCTGAAGCTCTTGCTGCCCTTCACCAGCTGGCTGTTCGCCCCCCGTGTGATCGTGCTGCTGCTGACCAGCGTCGCAGTCGCCCTGCTGTTTCTGGCGTCCCGCTTTGGAGAGATCCAGAAGACGCTGCCGGAGTTTCAGCGGTTCTTCGGCTGGCCGAATCTGGCCTATCTGTGGGTGATCCTGGCGTTCATCAAGGTGATTCACGAGTTCGGGCACGGGCTCTCGTGCAAGTATTACGGGAGTGAGTGTCACTCGATCGGGATCATGCTGCTGGTCTTCAGCCCGACGATGTACTGCGACGTGACGGACTCCTGGATGCTCCACAGCAAGTGGAAGCGGATCATGATCGGCGCGGCGGGAATGTATTTCGAAGCCCTGCTGTCGACCATCGCTCTGATCATCTGGTGGAACACCGAACCGGGGATGTTCCACTACCTGTGTCTCAACACGTTCTTTGTGTCGACGGTCTCGACAGTCATCTTCAACGCCAACCCGCTGCTGAAGTACGATGGCTACTACATGCTGTCGGACTTTCTGGAGATCCCCAACCTGCGCCAAAAAGCCGACCAGATCTCTCAACGCATTCTGGCGAAGCTGTGTTTGGGGATCGAACTGCCCGCTCCGGCCTTTCTACCCGATCATGGGCGGTTCTGGTTCTTCACGTATGTCATCGCCTCGGCGATCTATCGCTGGGTGGTGTTCGCGGGCATCATTACGTTCTTCTACACCGTGCTGAAGCCGTACCGTCTGCAGAGTCTGGGAATCCTAATGGCCATCATCACGATTCTGATCTCTCTGGGGGGCTTCCTGTGGAACACCGACAAGCTCATCACCTCGCCGCGTCGCGATTCCGTCAGCCAGCCGCGGCTGTTCATCACGATTGCTCTGCTGGGAGGGCTGGCGTATCTGGTGCTGTTCCTGCCGTTTCCATGGTACATCGAAGCCCCCTTCACCATTGAGCCCGACCACGCGGTCCAGGTCTACAATCAAGTCCCCGGATTCGTCGAATCGCAGCCGGTCGCACCCGGAACTTCGGTCCAGCAAGGCCAGCCCCTGATCACGCTGTCGAACCCGGATCTCGAAACCCGCGTGCATGACGCGCGAGTCCAGCGAGCGATCGCACAGGCCGAGTGCAACGCTTATGACCTCACCGGTCAGTCTGAAGCCGCAGCTGTTTCCCGGGTGCGGCTCGACTCCGCACAGAGGCAAGTCGATCTCCTGGTCGAACAGCGATCACGGCTCGTCGTCATGTGCCCGGTGAACGGCACGCTGGTGGCTCCTCCACGAACCCCCGCCCCGTCCATCGAACAGCTGCGCGAGCGATTGCCGGGTTGGACGGGTACCCCGTTGGCGGAACATAACCACGGCAGCTTTCTGGAGTCTCAAACCCACATTGGAACAATCGCGCCCTCCGACAAGTTGCAGGCGGTGATCGTGATGGATCAGACGGAACGGGAAGAATTGGTCCTGCATCGGCGAGTTCGGCTCAAGTTGGAGGGTCTTCCGGCGTCAGTTCTGGAGGGTCAGATTACGGAGGTCTCCTACCGTCACCTCGAATTCGCCCCGAAAGGGCTTTCGAACCGGTTCCAGGGACCGCTGGTGACGGTGTCGGATGATCAAGGCCGAGAAAAACTGACGAGCATTACCTACCAGGCGATAGTCCCCCTGAATGGGGATCCCCGACTGCTACGCTCCGGGATGCGCGGCACGGCCCGTGTGCACCTCTTTGACCGCTCTCTGGGTAATTGGCTCTGGCGGTTCATCCAGAAAACATTCCAGTTCCGGTTGTAGCAGCCCCGGTGACTTTGTCGGATGTCGTGATCCTGCGGCCTCTTCCAGGCGATAGAGACAGGGAGAGCGGGCGATTTTCGCCCAGTTGCCGGGGGGCATTCGCACATGGGACGGTTGATCGTCCATTTTTGGCACACTCGCAGGATGACACTGGCGCTTCGCGGTCGTCATGCTCCCGTTACTGCTCTGCGCCTGTCGCCACCATCACGGTCTCATCGGCTGGGATGATCCTTATCACATCATCCCCAGCCAGATCCATCTCGATGATGAGCCGGAGCCTTCGGAGGAACTCCGGATTTCCCGAGTCGAGATCTCGATGGCACCCGAACCGATCCGCTGGCGGGATCGTCAAACCATTGTCCACTGGGACATGACTCTTCAAGAAGTGATCTTCCACGCCCTGGCCAATTCCCAGGTCATCCGCCAGGGCGGCCAGTTTCTCTCTCCGAACAACACACTCCTGCGTTCACCGGAGGGCATCACCACCGTCTACGATCAGGAGATCCAATCGTCCGGAGTCCTGTTCGGACAGCGCGGCGTGCAAGCCGCTCTCTCGGAGTTCGATACCCAGTTCACCACCCGCATGCTCTGGGGCAACAGTTCCAACATTCAGAACAGCGGGTTCAATGCCGGAGGGATCGCTCCCGGAGGAACTCTCCAAGAAGATACGGCCCAGTTTCAGGCCAGCTTACAGAGGTCTTTGCTGACCGGCGGACAGGTGGGATTCAGTCACAACTGGAACTACACCTCGAACAATGGACCGGGCCGACTTCTGCCTTCAGCCTATGATGGGAACTTGAAAATGGAATTCCGGCAGCCGCTGTTGGCCGGAGCGGGTTCGGACTATGCACGCATTGCCGGTCCGATCTCGGACAATATCCAGGGCGTGACCGGCGTGCAGCAGGGGATGCTGATTGCCCGACTCAACAACACATTGGCGATGGCCGACTTTGAACTCAGCGTCATTGGTTTTCTGCGTGATGTCGAGCTCCAGTATTGGCGATTACATCTGGCCTATCACACCTACGATGTGGAGCAGGCCAGTCAGGCAGATGCCCAGCGAATTCTCGACATGGTCGAGGCACGAGCGGACGCTCCGGGCGGAGATCTGGCACGCGTGGTCGAAGCCCGCGAAGGGGTCCTGCAGTCTCAGCAGCGGGTGATTGAGGCCCGGGACTCGGTCGACACGAACGAATCCCAACTCCGACTCCTGATGGGATTCTCGCTGCAGACTGACCGGATGATTCATCCGATGGATGCCCCGTTGACCGCGGAAGTGAGTCACGATTGGAGCAGTTCACTCGGCTGGGCGCTGGCTCGCCGCCCGGAACTTCGTCGGCAAAAGTCCGCGATCCGCAGCGCGGAACTCCAACTCAGCGCTGCACAGAATCTGAACCGACCTCGGCTGGACTTCCTGGCCAGCGGACAAACCAACGGCTTTGGAGATAACCTGCTGGGCTCCCGCAGTGCCCCCGGAACGACTCGTTCGCTCGGAAATGCCTATGACCGCCTGTTCCGAGGTCAAGAGACCGGTTGGAATCTGGGGGTCGAATTCTCTCAGCCGCTCGGGCTTCGATTCGCTGGGCAGCAGGTCAAAAACAATGAACTCAAGCTGACCAAGGCCCGCACAGTGCTGGAGGCCCAGGAAGTGGAAATCCTGCATGAAATGAAAGCCGCGTTCCAGGCCGTGGATAAGAATTATCTGGCGATGCAGAACCAGCGGGCACTCGTCACGAACGCCGCCGAGCGGATGGAAGCAGCCGAAGCGGACTACGAATCCAATAACAAAAAGGAGGGGCGTGACTTTCTCGACTTGGATTCTCTCAATCGAGCCCGAGACATCTACGCCCAGGCGGTGGTCCAGTGGGGACAGGCCCAGATCGAGTACTCCATATCACTCTGCACTTTAGCCGATCTCGTCGTCGCCCCGTGCTCTTCAGGTGCAGAGGGTGAGCAGGGTTTCGAGGAGGGCTTGGTATTTGTTGGTTTCGGGGG
>JAYWFM010000209.1:0-27163 GCA_043778825.1 Planctomycetota bacterium
TCGGTCTTCTCTCAGACGGAATGCGAGTCGCGGAGCGACATCGCCGACGAGGTCGATTTCGAAGAAATCGACGACCGGAGGCGAGTCCCGACGCCTCAAGCCTGTTCCCAGCACTGGCCTCGCCCTCCCGCCATGTCGCCAGTTCGCGGAGCCCGTCTTCGCCCAGCCTCCCACCGACAAACCAGACGCATACAAGATGATGAAGAGTCCCGGCAGTGGGACCACGTATACAATGACAACCGGTGAGGTCGCTGCACTCGCCAGAGTGCGGGCTCCCCGCGTTCTCGCGAACGCAGCGACCCCCTCCTCTGAAGTCGCAAACCACCGGGAGCACGCCGGTTGAGGTTTGTCGAACCCCATGCGTGAGGCAGCCCAGTCCCACCGGAGAGTACACCAGTTCCCATGCCCCCCAGCGACCTCCACCGAATCGACGGGTTGCCTGTTGTCCGACAGCGGTTGCAATCGGTGGGGGACTGTTTGGTCCAGTTCCGCAATTCGCCCAAGAATTCTGATGCCCTGCACGACCTGCGGGTCGCCTGTCGCCGCGCGGAAGCGGCACTGCGACTCTGCCGCGACTTGTTGCCGCCGCAGCCTGCGAAGTGGCTGCGGAAGCAGTTGCGGCAGTTGAGACAACTGTCGAACGCATCTCGCGACAACGAGGTGTTGCGAGAGTGGCTGAAAGGGCAGGGCGGCTCGTTCGTTCGCGACTTTCAGAAAGCCTTGAAGTCGGAGCGTGACAGTGAGCGAGTCCAGATGGTCGAGTTCATCGAGGAACTGCTGCGAGGCGATCGTTTGGCCGATCGCACGCGGCGTGCCTGCCTCGTCCACAACGACCGCACAGGGGAACGCGATCACCTTCTGATGGCCCACCGATTCCTGGACGACCTCTTCCGGTTCATCCAGGCCCTCCCCACCCGGACGACCAGTCCGTCAGAACTCCACCTGTTTCGCATCGCCAGCAAACGGTTGCGATACGCCATCGAGTGCGTGTGCGACATCTTCCCCAAGGCCAAATTCAGCTCACTGCAGCGGATCCTCCGTCAGATTCAGGAGCGGCTCGGCGAGCTGCACGATCTCGATGTCCGGCTGTCCCGCCTCCAGCAGTGGGGGCAGTCAGCGGGTGTGCCCCCCCCGTGGCAGGCGTCGACGGCCCAGAGCCAGCGACTGCTGAAATCGTGGCAGGCGTGGTGGCGGACCGTCGCGTGGCAGTCCGCCGTGGGGACTGCCGTGACCGAGATTCTGCGGCTCCTCCGGTGATAGAGCAGTTTCCGGAGTCAGGCGAGCAGTCACAGGTTGCCCGCACGCTGTGTCAGCAGAGGAAATCATCCTGTTGATCCGGTTGATCCTGTCCCATCGAGCGATCAGCCAGGCACACGTCCGTACTCGAACGTGTGGAGTTCTCCGGGTCTCGGTCGTGAAGCTCCGAAATCGGCGACCACCCCTCGCAGACTCCGCACTTCACCGCAGACTCGCCAGATCGGAGCGGACATCCCATAATCGGCCACCCCTTCGCCCCCCCGATCAGGAATGTCTCATGGGTTTCAGCCAGTTGTTCCGCCGCAAGTCGATCGAGACCCTGGTCGGAGAGATGCACGCTGAGAAGCGGTTGCACCGAGTGCTGGGGCCGGTGTCGCTCATGTCGCTGGGAGTCGGTGCGATCATCGGGGCCGGGATCTTTGTGATGACCGGCCGAGTGGCTGCCGAGGATGCGGGTCCAGCGGTGATGTTGTCGTTCGTAGTGGCAGGCTTCGCGTGTGCTCTGGCGGCGCTGTGCTACTCCGAGTTCGCGGCGAT
Source organism: Planctomycetota bacterium (assembly GCA_043778825.1). GTDB lineage: Bacteria > Planctomycetota > Planctomycetia > Planctomycetales > Planctomycetaceae > TH-plancto1. The sequence continues at coordinate 1,795 of JAYWFM010000209.1, forward strand.
GGTTCCTGTGGCGGGGAGTGCGTACACCTATACGTATGCCACGCTGGGCGAATTGGCGGCGTGGATCATCGGCTGGGATTTGATCCTGGAATACTCGATGTCGTGTGCCACGGTGGCAGCGGGCTGGACTCATTATTACAACGAGTTTTTGAAGGTCACCACGGGCTATCAACTCATCCCTCAAATCTCAGCGGACCCGTTCACCCCGTTCACTGCGCAGAATGGAGAGGTGATCCAGACGTGGTGCAATCTTCCGGCGATGCTCATCATCGGATTAGTGACCTACATTTTGGTGATCGGCATTCGCGAGAGTGCGGTCACGAACATCATTCTCGTCATCATCAAGCTGGCCGTGGTATTGCTGGTGATCGGCCTGGGGGTGGGGTACATCAATTCTGACAACTACACGAAGGTTCCGGTCGAGAACCGCAATGTTTCGGTGGCTGGCGACTACCTCGAGCGGCATCCGGAGATCGCCCAGACGTTGCCTCCTGGGGCCCTGACGCCGTACACCACGGGGGAAGATCTGCTCAAGCTGATGAACTTGATGAACGAACTTAAGCAGAAACCCGAACAGTTTGAGGAACTCAGAAAGAACCCCCTCCTCAAAAATGTTTCAGACATTGATTTGCAGAAACGGGTGAATGAGAACCCCGAACAACTCGTCCAACTGAGCAAGGCTGAGCAGGCCAAGCTCGAAGGCGTGAAGAGCCTCGACGAGAAGATCGGGATGATTGGCGTCCTCGGCTTGCGGGACAAGATGGAATCGATCGACAACACATACCGCAGCCCGTTCATGCCCTACGGAATCTCGGGGATCATGGTGGGAGCGGCGCTGGTGTTCTTCGCGTATATCGGGTTCGATTCGATCTCGACACATTCTGAGGAGGCGATCAACCCACAGCGCGATGTCCCGCTCGCGATTCTGGGGTCGCTGACGCTGTGCACGGTGTTGTACATACTCGTCTCCGCAGTCATCACGGGAATGGAACCTTATCACCAGATTGACACCAAGGCCGCCATCGCATCGGCGTTCCGCAAGCAGGCCGAACTGCAACAGAGCCCGCTGTTGAGATTCGCCACCGCGTTGATCTCGACCGGAGCCTTGGCGGGCTTGACGAGTGTGTTGCTGGTCACTTTTCTGAGCCAGGCCCGTGTCTTCTTGGCAATGGCCCGCGACGGACTTCTCCCCAAAAGCATCTTCTCCGTCGTGCATGAAAAGTACCGCACTCCGCACCGGTCGACGATCTTGACCGGAGTGTTCATTATGCTGACTGCGGGGTTTATGCCGATGAATATTTTGGGCGAGATGGTGAGTATCGGGACGCTCATGGCCTTCGCCCTGGTCTGTGCCTCCGTGTTAATGCTCCGCGTCAACCGTCCCGATGTTCACCGCCCGTTCCACTGCCCGGCGGTCTGGGTCGTGGCTCCACTGGGGGTGCTGGCGAACGTGTTGATGATGCTGTTCCTGCCGATGGGGACATGGATTCGGCTGTTCGTGTGGCTGGCCATTGGGCTGGTGTTCTACTTCGCCTACGGGGTGCGGCACAGCTCGCTGCGGAAGGCGGAAGAGCAGGCCGAATAAGCGTGGTATGACGTTCACAGAACCAGTAACCCGAAGCGTCAGCGAGGGCCCGAGCGCAGCGAGGCGTCCGGCAAAGAGGCGTGACCAGGACCGCCAACTCAGCTGGGGCCTCAGATGTGAATCGAGTTCCCGTAGAACGCCGAGAGCGTCCGCCCTCGCTGACGCGTCGGGTTACTGGAACTTGCCTTTCCAGAACGTCCCCGGATAATGAATCTCAGGAATCATGTCACCGAACTTCACGACGAACGAGGGATATCATGGAGCAACGACAACCCACACCGATTCGAGTCATGCTGAATGAGATCAGCGAGCAGACGGCACCCGACCCGGCTCCTCGGGGATTGGTCTCACCCGCGATGGTCGATCAGTTCACGCGTTTGGCTGCGATCATCAGTGTGGTGCTGGCGTCGGCGACCCTGCTGACCATGATCTGGGACGGTGTCGATCTGGATCTGGGGCTGAAAACGCTCGGATCGATCGCGGTCGTGATGCTGTCGATCACGCTCTTTCGGTCGGTCAATACGCTGTTTGGGTGAGTGGTCCGTGGGATAGGCTTCCAGCCTGTCGACTGCTCCAAACAATGACAAGCGGGAAGTCTATCTTCCGATGAATCCCATTCCAGTCTTTGTGCTACTCTGCGAAATTCTCCCATTCGAAGGGAGTCTGCTCGACCCGACCGATGTGGCCGGTGCCTTTGTCCGTTGTTATGTCCAAGCTCGATCTCGATCAGGCGCAATCAAAGCAGTGGAGCAAGCATTCCATGCGGATCGTTTGCAACTGGTTGAGTTGGAGTGGTGCGAGAATGAAGCGGAATGCGAATGGGAAAACCCAGATGACGAGACGGCATCTGAACTGATTCAGGAAGCTCGCGACACTGGCCAAGTAATCTACGATGAATTCCATACTTGGGGGCATGATGCGTTAGATGGCTGACTTCGTATCAATGAAAGAAGGACGGGCAAATGTGCCCGTCCCACGAGAGTTACTCTCCGTCAACTCAACTGCTTCCTACAGCATCCCCACTTCGACATGCGACTCGTACTCGATGTCGTACTTCTTCATCTTCTTATAGAGCGTCGTGCGGTTGATACCCAGCAGCCGCGCCGTCTCCTGGCGGTTCCAGCCGTTGGTCTCCAGGGCCTCGATGATGATCTGCCGCTCGGGGTTCGCCAGGGCTGACTTCAGGTTTCCACCGATCAGCCGGTTGACCGCTCCCGACATATCGATCTGGTCCCGACGCAACGGCTCGGGGAGTTCCGCAGCGGTGATGTACTCGCTCTTCGAGAGCACCACCGCTCGCTCCACAACGTTGACCAACTCCCGCACATTGCCCGGCCAAGAGTAACGCTGCATCAGTTGCAGGGCGTCCTCGTCGAACCCCTTGACTCGCTTGCCGTTCTGGTCGTTGAAGTCTTGCAGGTAGTGCTCCAGCAGCAGCGGGATGTCGCCGATGCGTTCGCGGAGGGGCGGCTGGGTGATCGAGATCACGTTGATGCGGTAGTACAGATCCTGGCGGAACTCGCCGCGTTTGACCCGCTCTTCGAGGTTGTCGTTCGTGGCCAGCACCAGCCGCACATCGACCTTGTGCGTCTTCGAGCCACCGACCGGCTCGAACTCGCGGTCCTGGAGGACTCGCAGTAGTTTGACTTGCAGGCTCGGCGATGCGGTCCCGATTTCGTCGAGGAACAGCGTGCCGCCATCGGCCTGCAGGAACTTGCCCGGCTTGTCGTGCGTGGCCCCAGTGAAGGCCCCAGCCACGTGCCCGAACAGTTCGCTCTCCAACAGTGAATCGGGCAGCGCCCCGCAGGCGACCTCGATGAACGGCTTCGCGCGGCGGCTGCTCAGTTGGTGAATCGAGCGGGCCGTGATGGTCTTACCGGTCCCGTTCTCACCGAGAATCAAGACCGTGGTCCGGGTATCGGACACGCTTTCGATGAGGTCGAACATCTTGGCCATCTTGTAGTCGCGGCCAATGATGTGCGACAGCCCGAACTTCTCGTCGAGCTGCTTCTTGAGCTTCTTGTTCTCTTCGACGATCTTGCGCTGGCCGAGGGCCCGCTGGATCGAGAAGTTGAGTTCGTCGTCGATGACCGGTTTGGTGAGATAATCGAACGCGCCCAGGCGGATCGCCTCGACCGCACTTTCGATTGTGCCATATCCGGTCAGCAGAATGATGGCGGTTTCCGGCTTGGTCGGAACTGCCCACTCGAGCAGCTGGAACCCGTCCTGATCGGGCAGGTTGACATCGCAGATGACGGCGTCGAAGTTGTAGTCCTTGATCCGCGCCATCGCATCGCGGCAATTGACGGCGGTCTCGGTGCGGTGGCCCAGGCTGCGGAGGTAGTCCGCCATGGCTTCGCAGATATGACGATCATCATCAACAACCAGCAGTGAACCGTGATAGGTCATGGGGGCCTCGTTGGCGTTTCGTGACAGACGTGTCATCCGCGTCGGGCGGATGCGGCGAGCTGTCGGGCCAGCGGGTGACCGAAGAAGCGTATACCAGCTCAATGAGCGGCGCAATGCTCCCCCGTCAGCCACTGGGACCGGGCAGGTCACCAGGGATGATGGTCCACACCACGTACGACCGATGGGCGTGATGCCAAAGGGCCACATGGTGTCGCAGTCCTCACCACCCGAACATCCACGACCGGGTAAAGAGGACTCTGCTGGGAGCAACGAGTTAAGGGGTCACCAAACCTACGACACAGGTGGCGATGAGGCAACATGATTCTGTGGCGTTTTCGCGACCAGAGGGAACGATTGTACCGGACTGACGGGAATCCCCTCGTAGGCGATGTCGCGTGGGACGGGCACATTTGCCCGTCCGGCTCGGTTGGGGTGTTGCGGTGGCAGGACGGTACTCGGTGGCCCATCGGTGCGGTTCTCGAAGGCAGGGCATCGCGTGGGGACGGGCCAATGGGCCCATCCTACTTCGTAGGCGATATCGCTCCGCGACTCGCATTCCGTCTAGCGGTATGCGCGGATGCGAGTCATGCAGACCCAGGGCGATGTCTGGCGGGCGGCTTCTCAGTCGCGGAGCGACATGAGCGACAGTCGGCAATGTTGTTGACCGCGATGGATGGCGAGGCTGAAGAGTCGTGGCCGCAAGAAACTCAAGAAACGCAAAAGGAGGATCTCTACATTTTGCGTTTCTTGAGTTTTTTGCGGCCATCTCTCATCGGGGATTTCTCCAACAGTCTGAGGTGCCCACGCCATTGATGCGACTGTACGAAGCGTCCTCTTTCGGCAACATGAGGCATTGCGTCATCACCACCCCCGCGCACTCCGTGACGAATATCAATCGTGGCGCAAGGCAAAACGCTAAGAAAACACGACATCGTCTGCACAACGGCACTCCGGCACGCCATTTCCTGAACAGTCTCCTACCGCCGTGGACTTGGCCCACCCTCCTGCGCCCACCCTCATCTGAGCGTGAGCAATCACAGCGGACCGATCAGCTACCAGAGCATCCTCCCTCGGGATGGAGATACCGACTCATGAACCAGATTCCGATTATCGCCGCCAGCGCGGACACCGAGTTCTTTCACCAGGTCAGCCAGATCCTGGGTGAGGGGATCGAAGTCGACTGCGAATCCACGCTGGAAGAATCGCGGCGCTCCGTCGCCGAACAGAAGCCACCACTCTGTGTACTCGACCTGCGGCAGACCTATGACGGGGGCCACACCGCCGACCGCTGGATCGAAGAGTTTCAGGCCCGCTTCACCGACCTGAAACTCATCATGCTGACAGCGACCACCTGCCCCGAGATGCTCGAACGACGGGCGGCCTGTACTCCGCTGGTGCATCTCCGCGAGCCAGTCACCGCCGACGAGATGGCTGAAGCGATCAAACGCTGCCTGCCACACGCCCCCGTCGAAACCCCCGTCACCACCATCAGCCGACCGCGCGAGACGTTCGGAGCCAGTGCCCTCGAAAGCATGACCCGCAAGTTCGAAACGAACTCGCCCGCACTGAAGAAGATGCTGGAGGACTTGGCGATCGCCGCCTCGCATAACGTGACGATCCTGCTCATCGGCGAAACCGGTTCGGGCAAGACGTTCCTCTCCAAGCTGATTCATGAGGCCTCGCCGCGCCGCAGCGAGCCGTTCCTGCATGTCGCCTGCGGGGCCCTGCCGCGCGAGTTGATTGAAGGGGAACTGTTCGGACACATGAAGGGCTCGTTCACCAGCGCTCACGCCGACAAGGAAGGCAAGTTCGTGGCCGCCGGTCGCGGGACGGTGCTGCTCGACGAAATCGATGTCCTCGGACTGGAGCAGCAGGTCAAGCTGTTGCGGGTCATCGAGACCGGCGAGTTCGAGCCGGTGGGGTCGAACCGCACCTTGCAGTCGCAGGCTCGCTTGGTCGTGGCGAGTAACCTCGATCTGCAACCACTCGTCGAGCAGATGCGTTTCCGCCCGGACTTGTACTACCGCCTGAGCATGCTGAAGTTCGAGATCCCCCCGCTCCGCAAGCGGAAGGTCGACATCATTCCGCTGGCCAAGAAGTTCATCGTCCAGTTCACCACCAAGCACGGCATCGCCGTCCACCGCATTGAGGACAGCCTCCTCGACGCCATCCTCAAGTACCCCTGGCCCGGCAACGTCCGCGAGCTGGAGCACGTGATTCAGCGGGCGGTGATCTACTGCCGCGACGGCGTGCTCAACGCGGAACACCTGCCCTCGCACATCCTGGCCTGCGAAGCGGGACCGTCGAACGACCCGTCGGTCCACATGCCCGGCCGCCCCGTCTCGACCGATGTCACCCTCGGAAGGCAAGTCGCCCTCAACGAGCGCGAGATCATCGAGCAGACCCTGTTCAAGAACAGCTTCAGTCGCACCAAGACGGCGAAAGACCTCGGCATCAGCCGGGTCACGCTCTACAACAAGATGCGGAAGTACGACCTGCTCAAGGGGGATTGAACTCCCCCAACCGTTTCCGACCTCGGTCCCAAGCTCTGCTTGGGACCGCATATCCGCGAAGCTCCGCTTCGCCCGCGTGCCAACTCCCGTCCTCCCCAGTCTACAGCACCAAGCAGTGCCCTAAGTCGAGAAGTACCATCCCTGCACGAGGGAGCGTCCCCCCGATGTCCAGGCGATTTGGCACGCGACGAAGCAGAGCTTCGAGGATATGCCGTCCCAAGCGGAGCTTGGGACGGAGACCGAACGACTCACTTCGGCGAGCCCGCCTGCGTCTCCCCCAGCAGCTTCACCAGTGTGGGCTCCATCGCCTCGGCCCAGAGGCGGTAGCCCGACTCGCTCAGGTGCAGGTTGTCCGGAGCCACGCCCGTCAGGAACTTACCGTCCGGGTCGAGCAGCTTCGGCCCGATGTCGAGGTACGTCACTCCGTCTTTCCCTTCCAGCTTGGCCAGCTCGGTATTGATCGCTCGAATTCGCGTCCGGTGCGCGCCCATTGGTTCCGCTCCCCGGGGCAGTAACCCCAGCAGCAGCACCTTCGTCTGCGGGGACTTCTTCCGGATGGTGGAGCAGACAGATGTGATTCCGGCCACGATCTCGGGGTCGGTGTTCTCGCGGGCGTTATGGCCGGTGAGGTTGTTGGTGCCGATCAGGACCACGGCGACCTCGGGGGTGATGCCCTCGAACTCGCCGTTCTCGATCCGCCACAGAGCCTGCTGCGTGCGGTCCCAGCCGAACCCCATGTTGATGGCGTTTCGGGGGGTGTAGAACTCCTGCCAGACCTTGTCGCCGGACTGCTTGTTGGGCTTCGGCGTGCCGCCCCAGAGATGAGTGATCGAATCGCCGACGAAAACCAGCTTCACGGGTTGCTCACGAATGGCTTTGCAGACGGCGTCGTGCCGCTCGGTCCAGTTGTAGAAGTCCGTCTCGCACGCCGGGGCCGGGAGGACGGCGGTATTGGGCAGCTCCTCGGCCCGTGCGTTCACGGCCAGACCCAGCATCAAGCCGGTTGCAATCAAGAAGTGGCGCATGTGCAGTCCTCAATGAGCGGTCAGCGATCAGCCGTCAGCGATCAGCCAGAAAGTATATCGCGGCCCACTCCCACGTTCGACTTCCCCTTCCGGAGTGTGTGTAACAGAAAGTAGGAAGTCCGATTCCTCTGCCCCCTCTCCCCACTGGCGACGTGAATCTCAGTGCGGATGTGACTGTGGGGAGAGGGCCGGGGTGAGGGGCTCCGAGCGGGCGGCGTGGCCCCCTCACCCCACCCTCTCCCCCGCAGTGACGCTGTTCCCCGGTGATCGAGCCGATTGCGGGGGAGAGGGGGCAGAAACTGGCCGCTGCCGACATTCCTAATGCACACACCTGCTGACAGCTGACAGCTCCCCCTCCACTCGACTTTTCCGATCCGGCAAGATCGTCGGAACCTGCCGGAGTTCTGGCAGCGGGGCGGCTGGATCGGCACGATTTGACGCGGGTGGAGGTGAGGAGTTGACCTTCGGCAGTCTTTCAGTCGATGTCGTACAGGCAGCGAAGTCCTCGACGGCCCGTTTGGCGTTGTCTGTCGGTTCACTTCGATTATCCATATCGGCGATAATTGCCGGGCTTCTTCGGTGGGGCAACTTGTTCATGACGGTCACGACCTCTCCGACTTCTGAACCTCTCTCCCTGCGCGGACCGATCGCTCCTCATCCGCTTCGGACGTTGGCGATCTGCCTGGCTTCGTTGTTGGCCGGGGCCGGGTTCGCAGTTTGGATCGAGCGGCACGGCGATGTCAAATTCGCTGCCTACCTCCAGGCCCACACCACCCCCGTGACCGCCGAGCATCCGGGGCGAGTCGCCGCACTCGTCAAGCTCGAAGGCGACCGCATCTCCATCGGTGATCCGCTGCTGAGCCTCACCGATGGCCAACTGCTTGAGGAGATCATCACTCAGAAGGATGAAGTCGCGCATGCCGAGATCCACCTGCAACACTGTCTGGCCGAAGCCGACCTCGACTTGCAGTGGCGCACCAATGAGATCGATCAACGCATCGTCGACTATCAGCTGCGCTCGGCGGGGTTCCTGAAAGAGAAGTACGACTTCGAACTGCAAAAGAGCATGCTGTCGGACATGCTGGCCAGCAATCAAACGGCAGCCCTCAAGGACGCCGACACGATGTTCAAGGCGTTTGTGGTCGAGGGGGGCATGCCCGAGGTCGAGCGGATGACCACGGCCCTCAAGCTCGAAACGGTGGTCAACGCCACGGATGTTTCAACCGCTCAGGTCGAGATCTGCGAGCAACAATTAAAGCGTCTGGATGGGATCAAGACCACGCTCCCTGCGACCGTGCGTCGCAAGGCGGGCGTCGACTCTGCCGAGGCCGCTCTTTCTCGCTCGAAGTCGATGCTGGAGCGGATCGAAGGCCGCCGCACCGAGCTGACCGTCCCCTCGACCGCCATGGGCAAGGTCGGGGTCTACCGTGTGCATGTGGGAGACCATGTGGAGCCGGGGCAGACGATCGTCGAGTTGCTGGATGATTCCCGGCGGCACCTGCAAGTCGAAGTTCCGTCGTCGCAGATCTCCGGGCTCGCATTGGCTCAGGGGATCCATGTGACGTTCCCCGGGGGAGCGAAGCGTACGGGCCGCATCGCCCGCATCGCCCCCCAGACGATTCCCACCGACACGAACTCCCACGGGGCCGACAGCCTGATCCTCGTCCAAGTCGAGCAGACCGGCGAACTGTGGCCCGACCTGCCGATCGGCACGCGGGTGGAAGTTTCACTGCGGTAGAACAGCGTAGGCGATGTCGCTCCGCGACTCGCGTTCCGTCTGCCGGATGTCGCCTCGTCAAAAAGTTTCCCCTGAAGTCGCAGGGGTTCGCCATGTCGGAATCTCAGTCGCGGAGCGACGTGAGCTACGGTCGGCGATGTCTCACACCCCAAACTCTCGTCGTAACTGTTGATACTCCGCCTGCACCTCCGGCATGGCCCCGGCCTTGGTGGCCACCAACCCGCCGACGCGGTTGGCAAACCTCGCCCTCACAGCCAGCGGCTGGCCTTCGAGCGTCAGCATGATGAACGCCGCCGTGAAGGCATCGCCCGACCCGACCGCGTCGACGACCGTGACGACCTCCCCCGGCAGGTCGACGACCTCATCCCCCGAGGTGACGAAGCACCCATGCTCCGCCCGCGTGACGATCACCGTCCCGATCGGGTAACGCCTCCGCAGTGCGTCCGCGAACGCCTGTTCCGACTCACTGGCCATCCCCAACTCGGCGGCCACGATCAGCATCTCGTCCAAGTTCAGCTTCACAATCCCCGCCCGCTGGAACGAGAGATCGAGCGACTCGCGGTCATAGAACTGCTGCCGCAAGTTCACATCGAACACCACCAGCCCCCGCGTCCGCCGGATGAACTGCTGCACCGCCTCGCGCGAGACCGGCGACCGCTGAGCCAGCGTCCCGAAACAAACCGCAGCCGCCTTGTCCGCGAGTTGCAGGAAGTCGGCCTGCGGGGCGAGATAGTCGAACGAGACGTTCTCCTGAATGATGTAGGTCGGGTGCCCCGGATCGCTGGTGTCGACCAGCACCCGCCCGGTCCCGTGGTCGGGGTCATACTGCAAGTACGAGGTGTCGATCCCCTTCGAGTCGAAGTACCGGGCCAGTTCCTCGCCCAGTTCATCCGTCCCAAACCGACTGGCAATCACCCCCCGCGCCCCGAGCTGGGCCGCATGGTAGGCAATGTTCGCCGTCGCCCCTCCGGGCTTGCGCGTGTCGCCAAAGATGTCCCACAGGGCCTCGCCGAGACCGACGACGAGGGGGGCGGAGGGGGAGGAGGGCATGGGTGAACTCTTTCCATGAGTGGGGGCGCGACTCAAGACGCGTTGGAAACCAGAGAGGCCAATCGAGCGTGGAACGGTTCAAAACCTTCCGGGCAGCGTTCGCACAGCGTTGCGAGATTCGTATGCTCGGCAATCAACAGATAAACGATTGTGCGTGGCTCGCTGGCTCCGTCAATCAAACTGTGAAGCACCTGCTTGGGGTCTTTGAGAGTCTCGGGAGACTTCTGGCGCATGACTATCTTGTCGATTGCCGTCGAAATCGCCTGTTCATCCGCCAGCATCCATGCGTCAAAGGTCTTGACTGCGAGGCCCATCGCGCGGGGGAGTGAGTACCTCGAATTGATTTGGGCCGCTTCCAGACCTTCTCGCCGTGCGGGAGATTTGTCCTGGTCAACCAAGAGGACGATGGCATCGAACTTTTCGATCTCGGCGAATCGCACCCAAGCCATGGCGCGGTGTTCGTAATTGCCCGCTTTGCCCGATCCCATCATCCGTGGCGGGAGAGCGCTGACAGGACGCCTTTCAAACTCCAGCGAGTCCGAACCATGAGCTTCGATCACACGAGCAATCAGCCGCACAAGTGGCCCGTTTCGCGGCTCGTTGTCGTCCAGATTGAGTTCGTGCTTGCCTTCGGAGACGACGAGGATCTTCATGGTGCGGGCTGCACCTCGATCGATGGAGCAGGCGTGGCATCATCCAGGTTTTCGTCAGTCGCGGGCTGAATCAGGGCTTCATCCCCCTCCATCGTCCAAATCTCGCCCAAGCTGAAGAAATCCATCTGCTCCTGGACAGCTTTGCTTTCCGACAGGCGACGAGTTTTCACTTCGCCGTTCTTCTCTCGCACGCAGACCGTCACTTCTTCGGGCGTGAACTCGTGCAGCACGTAGGGTGAATGAGTCGTCATCAACACCTGAGTGTGCGACTGCTCCGAGACCAACTGCTTGAGGATGCGGATGATCTCCTTGAGCCGCCCCGGATGGATGCCGTTTTCGGGTTCTTCGATCAGGAGGACGCGCGGTGGTTCAGGGAGGTGGAGTAACGCGAGGTACGCGAGAACAAAGAACATCCCATCGGAGGCGTCTTCCGCCAACAGCTTGCCACCGTCCTTGAGTCGGAACTGAATCCCCTTTCCGGAGGCGAACTCTGACCGCTGAACTTGCCGGTGATCAGATGGCAATGAGGCGTATGAGTCTTGGACCGGGAGTTCCAGCGCAGCCACATACAGAAATAGTTCGCAAAAACGTTCTTCGAGGCGAGCGAATCGCCCGCGATCATTCCGAATCTCATCCAGGAGCTGAGGCAGACCAAACCCGTTGAACTCCATGCGTCCCTGGCGACGAGCATCAAGAACCACTGGAATCTTCAGTGCCTCCGGAGAGAAACGATAGAAGTGGACACCTCGCAGTTGAGCGCTGATTTGGTCGAGTAGATCTTCGGGATAACCTTGGTCTTTCAGGTTGCGAAATGCGGACGACTCTTCACTCTTGCCGTAGTACAGAGAGGTTGCTTCTCTCTGGGCATTGATTTCATATGGCTCCCCTTCAATCGATTGGAGACGCTCTTTCGTCGAGATTGGAAAGCCGCCATAGATTTTGTCGTCTCGATACGTCTCAAGTTCGTATCCATCAAATTGATAGCAAGGTGGTGTCCAAGATACCGAGAAATGATACATACGACGTTCTGTGGATCGACGGAATACCTCACTGAATGGGCGTTCCACGCTCCGGCACAGAGCCGCCAGTGCCTCCAAAAGACTCGTCTTCCCCGAGTCATTCGGCCCAATCAGGACATGCACCGGCGTCAGGTCGAGCGTGACATCGCGCAGGGCTTTGTAGTTCTGGACTCGGAAGCGGGTAATCATGGACGGATCCGTCGGAGGGCTGACATCTCCAGCATACACGTTGCGTGGGCCTCTCGCGACTTGGCACGCGTCATCGGAGTCGGGAAGTCACCCACATTCTGGCGAACGTGGCTACGACCCTACTTGTCAATCACCACCGCATCCTCAATCCCGTACAGCAATACCAGCTTTCCGTCCAGGATGACCGACTTCACGACCATCCGGCCCGCGACATCGAACGGGTGGCCCTGGATGTAGTGGGTGGTTTCGCCGGTTCGCATGCGGACGCCGATTTTGTCGTACATCAGCACATTGCGGCCAAAACAGCAGTCCTTGTCGTCCCGCACGAACAGAAACCCGCGTAGACCGCTCTCAGAAGTGGGCGGATACATCCAACCGCGGATGCGGACCGTCTTCCCGTGCAGGCCGGTCAACCAGCCCGGCAGGTGCTGCTCCACATCGAGCGGCACCGGATTGGCGTTGAGAACCTTTAGCAGGTCGATGTCATCGAAGCTGACGCGGAGCGTTCCGTCGGAGCCTTCCACTGGGAACGACTTCTCGGGGATCAACAACTCCAACTGGGAGGCCGGGAGCAGCGATGTCTGCGGCTGGGGTGTGAGTGAGGCAATGGCCACCGCAGCGGGAGGAGCGGGCGGGATCGAGAGGGCCAGTTCCGGGGAGGTGGGCTTTGGGACAGCCGGAGGTTCTCCGGAGACGACCGGGTCAGAGGGCAGGGCGGACCCGATCGATACGGGGCCGGTGACACCAGTGTCCGTTTCGTCGACCGCCGGGGCAGTCTTCTGCGGGGTCAGGACCGCCACCTCCGGCAGGGGCTTGGTCGTCTGCGCCGAAGCCGGAACCACCCCGCTGCCGGGAGTCGGCGAGTCTTGATCCGCGACCACCGGGGCCTCGGCTTTCGTCGGCTCAGTGTAGACATGAAACCCCGCGTCCTGAGTTCCGCAGCCGGAAATCAGGCCCAGGCCGAGAGTGGCGACGAGAGCCGGAACGAACGCCGGTCGAAAGGCTGGGGGCATCGCGGTTCCTTCAGTGAACGGCCTATGTACGTGGGGCGAGGGAGAGCCCACTGGCGACAGTGGCTGATTTCGTCCTCGGATCTGTGCCCATCCGGCCCATCTGTACGATCTGTGTCCCACAACCACACTGACGCTTCCTCCAGAAGCAATCAGATGATTTTGTACACAGATGGCACCGATTGACACAGATCAGTATTTGCCTTGAGCCGCGTTTCCGCACCGAGCAGTAGCTGCGTTCGCCAGAACGCGAGCTCCCTTGTTAGGTCGCTGCACTCGCCGGAGTGCGGGCTCCCCTTGTGCGGGCTCCCCGCGTTCTGGCGAACGCAGCTACCCCTCATCTTCAAATTGGTCGACCACTAGAAGTCCGAATGGGACGGCTCGACGATCTCGCACTCCAGGATGTAGAGCGACTCTTCCTCACTCCCGTCGAACTTCGGATTGATCCGGAACGTCCCTGCGACCGACACGCGACCGGCATAGTAGTTCGTGGTCTTCCCGCCCTGCATGATGCAGCCGACCTTGTCCGTCAGAGCCGGTTTGCCACCGAAGCAACATTCCTTGCTGTCCTTCAACAGCAGGAAAGAGGTCAGGCCCACATACTGGCTGCCGGGGAACACGAACCCTTTGAAGAACACCTTTTTCCCGACCAGAGCCTCCACATCCGGGTTGACCTTGGTCCCGAGGCGGTCGGAGACGAACGGCTTGGCCGAGATGTCCTTGATGAAGCTGATGCGGGTGAACCCGGGGGGGACTTCGTGCTTGAAGGCGTGGACCTGCACCCCCGTACCCGCCACCAGTGTGACCGCCCCGAAGAAGATGCCCGCGATCGCCACCCCAGTGCCGGTGTATTCCCCCTGCCAGCGGCGGATCGAGAGAATCGCAATCCCCCCCAGAACCACCGTCAACACCGCCACCGGCAGCATGATCCACAGAAAAATTCCGAGCAGCGACAACAGCCCCAGCACCAGCGAACAGACCGCCAGCGAGGAGACCGGGCGATAGTGGAACTCGTTGTCGGGGGAACTGGACACGCGAGCAAAACTCTCCTGCGGCTCCATGGCCACCTCGTCAATGACCTGACTCGACATGCTTGACCCCTTCCGCTGGACAACATCGGTGCCGGATCAACATCCGCACCCCAAAAATGCGGGGCCGAAAAACAACGGTCCCTAGGAAAGTATACGCATGCAGGGGGGCCAATGTCCAAAACCTGCCCCCCCAGCAGTGGTCGGTGGGCGTTGCCGAGGCCGTTATGTGACTTGGCCGGTATGACTGTTACAGCTTGACGGGGGTGCCCATCGCGCCGTGGGACAGCGAGCGTTGGACGTAAGTCCAACGTGTTGCTCGACACTCAACTGCCAGAGCGTCCCCGGTTCGGTGGGTCGCGTCGCCCGGGCACGGGGGACTTACGTCCACCCGCTCGCTGCCGGTTCTGGCTTGGCATCGCCTACGTCGAGACAATCTCCACATTCGCCCGTGGCACGGTCAGGCGTTTGCCGTTGCCGCACATCACTTCCAGCACGCGGGCTTTCGACCCGGTTTCGAGGAGTTGCGGCTCGGGCGGCAGATTCGACACCGTCCCCAGGACTCCGAAGTACGGGTCGCGGATGATCCGCACCGGCGACCCGATGTCCAGGACGCCGCCGCCGACCGTGGCCGCCCGCTTGTCGGTGTGGCTGCGGTCGGGAAGGGGGATCACGATCTCCGGGCGGATCACCCCGGCCCGGATTTGAGTCGCTCCGTTGACGGCAGCTGAGGCTCCGTGGTGGCTCTGGAAGATGGCGAAGGTGCGGTCGGCCATGGCGATCTCACCGAAGCCTTCGGTGACGATGACGGTCACGCCGATCTGCTCGGTGCCGGTGATCGCCACGCCGAGGTCGTACCCCAGAATGTCGCGAAGATCCTGATCATCGATCCCGCCCGCGACCACTGCCGAGACGCCGAGTTCCGCAGCTCGGCGGATCGAGGCCCCCGGAATGCGGCGGCCCCCGACGACGATCTGGCCGCGATGGGACTCATTGAGCAGGTCGGGAGTGAGGTCTTGATCGGGGCGGGTGCAGACGACTGCGATCGGGCCGTACGCCTCGCCGCCGACGCCGAAGATGCCCTGGATCAGAGCCGCCTCGCACTCGACGACAACCCCCTCGCGCGGGAGGACCTCGACCACCGTGCCCGTGGAGTAGGCGAGTACGCGCACCGGGATTTGCGGCCCGCGCAGGATCATCTGCCCCGTAATACTCGACACCGACTCGATGGTCCCCGTGTGCTTAGAAAAATACTCCGCCCGGAACATCCCGAACATGCCCGGCGAGACCGCGAGTAACTCCCCGACTTCGACGGCATCGCCGACCGTCTTGAGCAGCGAGCGCGGCACCTCGGCGGGGACCAACCCCAGCTGATTCGCCAGGTTGATCGGGAAGACATCGCCGGGCAGCAGCGTCTCGGCCACGACATCTTGCGAGGTCACGTGATCGCCCACCTTCCGTTGGACCTCTCCGGAGATTGGCAACGTGCGCACCGCCCGGAACAGGGTGCGTTCCATGACCTGAAGACCGGGGGTGTAGGCATGGGCCATGCGGGAGTTTCCTGACGTGGGATAGGCTTCCAGCCTGTCGTGGATTGAGAAGATGACAGGCTGGAAGCCTATCCCACGTGGGCTCTCAGTCGGGAGGGCGAGGCTCCTGCCGAGCCGCTCGCGCGAGTGAACGTTGCCCCTGGCTCACGGCTCAGCAGGAGCTTCGCCCTCCCCGTTTTCTCATCTCACTCCACCGACAGATCCTCGTAGTCCAGCTCGAACAGCTCGTTCGCCCCACTCATCTTGCCGGTCTTGAATCCCTTGTTGAACCAGAAGGCTCGTTGCTTCGAGGAGCCGTGAGTGAAATTTTCCGGCACAACGTAGCCTTGTCCCTTGCTTTGCAGGGTGTCGTCACCAATCTGCCTGGCGCAGTTGATCGCCTCCTCGATATCGCCCGTTTCGATCATGTCCCGCATCTTGTTGGCGTGATGAGCCCAGACCCCAGCCAAGTAGTCGGCCTGCAACTCCAATCGCACAGAGTATTGTTTCTCTTGTGGACCACCGCGCATCGCGTCGACCTTTTCGGTAATCCCCAACAAGTTCTGTACATGGTGACCGATTTCGTGAGCCACGACATATGCTTTGGCAAAGTCGCCCTTGGAACTGAGTTTCGTCTCCATGTCTTCATAGAACTGGAGGTCGAGATAAACCTTGCGATCGCCCGGACAATAGAACGGCCCGACAGCGGCACTGGCATGACCGCAGGCCGAGGCCACCTGCCCCGAAAACAGCACCAGCTTCGGCTTCTCGTACTGGTTCCCCATTGCGGCGAACTGCTTGGTCCAGACATCTTCCGTATCGGCCAGCACGATGGCGACGAACTTCTTGAGGGCTTCTTGTTCCGGATCGAGCGGCGCATTCGGGTCGACTTGCTGCTGTTGGGCGGGAGCCTGTTGCTGGGCTTGCTGCAACAGCCCGCGCGGATCGCCGCCCATCAGCCAGACAATCAGTGCCAGCACCAGGATGCCGATCCCGCCGCCGCCCAAGGCCATCGGAGTTCGGCCGCCTTGTCCCCGGCGGTCCTCGACGTTTTCACTCTCTCGCTGTCCGTCCAAACGCATGGCTGATGGCCTCTCTGAAGTCCGTGAATCGCAACGCGTGGAATTCTCAACCGCTAGGGCGGGACAATCAAGGGGGATTGCTGAGGACCGAGGGAAAAACACTCCCCACTCCCCACTCCCCACTCCCCACTCCCCACTCCCCACTCCCCACTCCCTACTTCTTCGCCTTCAGCAACACCGGTGTCCCCCACACCAGATGATCCGCCACATCGAACCCGTCGCCGAAGTCGACCTCCAACTGGAGCGTCTTGGCCCCGGTCAGATCGATGGTCACTGCCTTGGCGGGTTGGCCACCGGCGAGGGCTTCCTCGAACGTGGCGACACCATCGACCCGTACGCGGACGATGACATGGCCCTGGTCGCCGTCGTCCTTTTGGAGTCCGATTTGGCTGCGGAACTGACTAAACCCGCCGTCCAGGTCATAGTCGAGGACGGTCTGGGAGTGTGTGCAAAGTCCCTCGGAATACTTCACGTTGCCGATCTGCAGAGCACCGCCCGAGAACGACTTGTTGGTCTGATAAGGTCGCACCAGATCGAGGTAGCCCGCCTGCTCGACATGGCGGGGAGTCACATCCGTCAACGCAACGAGCTGACCATTCTTCACTCGGATGCGGTCCAGTTGGGAGCGGGGCAACTCCAGCTTCTCTTTCCAGAGGGTCTCCATTTGAAATGTGTCAGCTGTCAGATGGGTCACATGCCCGGGGATGTGTTGTCCGCTGACGAAATCGGCGATCTCGTATTGCGGGTCATTCTTTGTCGGCGGCTGTTTCTGGAACACCAGTCCGAAAACCTTGGTGCGGCTCAGCTGGCGGGTCTGGCCCTCGATCTCGATTTGATAGGACTCTTCGTTTCGCCCCAGGACCTTTCCCGCGATGCGTTGAATCTCCCCGCTCTCGGCTTTCGCATAGACGTTGTCGAATTCTGGTTGTTCACCGGTGCGAGGTACCACGAGTTTTCCGGTGACCACGACATGTGGCCACGTTTCGTGAACCATGTTAATGGGGACAGTCAATGTCCGCACCTGATCCCCAAAGCGAGACTCAATCTTGATCGCGTCTTTTGCCCATTCCGCGAGCTTGCCGTAGAACTTGGCTCCTCCGACGAGTTCGAATTCGACTTCCGTCTCGTTCATCGATTGAGCGGCATTGCTGCTGAGACCGGTGTAGCGTTGGAACTGTTCGAGGTCGGCCTTGCTGAACTGCACCCCCGTGGGTGGGATTTTGAGGACAGTTTGCGCTCCGGGCTTGTCGAGATGATGGACCCACAGCGGTTTGCGATTCGCGTCGAGTAAGACCACACGCGATCCGAACAGCCGAGGCCCGACGTTATCATCGGTGCGGTTCCAGATCTCGACCTGTCGCACTTTGACATCGCGCTGCAGGTCAACTTCCCACCAGGGGCGCGGCACATGAGTCGAGCAGGTGACCGACTTGCCCACGTTCAAGTTGCCGTCGGAATTGCCATCAATGGCCTTCTCGGGAGGGCCTTCGTACGCCGTGCCGATCTGGGTCGCTTTCCCCTGCGGTGCGATATTCTGGTCCCCTTCGAAGACCATGACCTCGGCCAGAGATAGATACTCCGGTACGGCACTCAGATGCTCCACCCGCACATAACGGGTCTTGAGTTCACCCATCTCGCGGTGGAATGTCGGATTCAACTCCACCAGATCCTCCAGCGAGATCACCTTCGCGGGCATTCCGTCCGCTGACGGGATCGTGACCTGGCGATCGGCGATGGTCACCCCGGTGGTGGAGAACTTCTCTCCGCCGACAGTCAGGATGTCCTCCGCTTCGTTCGGCCCAACCAGCCCGCCAACCACCGCGAGAGCCAGCAAACATTCACGCCACATGGATCGCATCACGGAACTCCCGAGGGAATCTGGGAACAGCTTTCGAACACAGGATACCCGTTGGGGAGGGGGGTGTCTTGTACGACGAGCGGATTCCTGAATCCGCTGTCTCCGTGGCATTACCCCCGTTTAGCTGCGACGCGAAGGCTCTGCGGAGCATGTCTGTGTGAAACGTTGATACGACAGGCTGGAAGCCTATCCCACGGGGACGAGGCCGAAGACATCGACATCGACGCCGGGGCTCATGGCAGCGTGGACCGGCGGACGGGCGGGGCGGGCGAACCCGTTGAGGGGGAGGAGCGAATCCGACCACTGGGGGAGTTCGACCTCACTGATCGGGTACGGCTCGTGGACCACGGTCCCGGTGGAGATCTGGCCTTGCGGCGAGCGGGCGAAGAGGACGTAGCGCTCGACGAGAAAGAACTCGAAGCTGCCGGGTTCGGCGGGGCAGGGCAGGGTGGTGGGGCGGTAGCGGAACTGGCAGTTCAGGTCGGCGCTGGCCCCGGTCCGCTGCGAGCTGAACTCGGTCCAGCCGGTCTGGATGTCATGCGCATGGCACATCCGGGCGGGCTGGTAGTTCAAGTGATAGAACCGCCGCGCCCCCCAGATCGCCAGCGCGTGGTTGGCCTCCAAGGAGTAGAACCAGATGCCACTCGTCCCCCGGTCATCGTGGACGTACGTGCGCAGATTCATCTCCAGAAAGTTCGTCACACCGGGGATCGGCGGGAGCCACCACGGTCGCAGCTGCCGCATCCGGAACGGGACGACCCCGAGCCACGCCTTCCCGTCATAAGTGTCGACATGCAGGCCGGGCGGCAACGTGGCCTGGATCTGCTCCGCCGGATAATCCCAGTGTAGGAACAGCAACTCCCGCCATGACTGAAACATCGCCGAACGCCCCGGTGGACGCTGACGCATACGAAGTCGATCGTCGAGAGTCGGAGCCGTCACAAAAGAATCCCCCGTTTAGCCGCGACGCGAAGTCTTCGAAGCGGAGCGATCTTGCGTCACCGGCCCGAGTCCCATATCGACAGCGAGCGTTGGACGTCAGTCCAACGTGTTGGGCGGTACTCTCTCGCTGTCGAACCCGTTGTTCGGTCGGAACGCGTCGCTCGGGCACGGGGGACTCACGTCCGCCCGCTCGCTGCGTCTTGGCACGCAGGCGAAGCAGGGCTAGTGACCGAGAGACGTTCCCCGTTTCGCCGCGACGCGTAGTCTTCGAAGCGGAGCGTTCCCTCGCTAGCGCTGCCCCGATGGCCCGACGACCGGCTGTACCCAGGCCCGTTGGAACTCGCCGGGTTCGCTGGGGTTGGGATGCAGGGCGCTGGAGGTGATGCGGGCGCGGACGTAGATCTCGTCGCCGGTCATCTCGTAGCGGGCGCGGGCGCCTTGGACGGTGGCCAGCACCTCGCCGATCTTCGGGCTGTAGCGGCGAGTGGTGCGGACTTCGGACCCCTTCTCATCGAGGACCGGCTGCCCCTCGGGATCGTAACCCCGCCGGGTGCCGATGAACTCGATCGTGTAGGTCTCGCCCGCCACGGCGTCAACCTCAACCAGCAATCCGGCCTCGCTCGATTCCACCCGCGACAGCTTCACTCCGCTGCTGGAGTAGAACTGCCCCGCCTCCAATGCTTCAATCAGTGACCCCGCCGAAAGCTCCTTCGCCAACACCATCACCCAGCCGCGCCCCGGCTCGGCCGCACGACTCGGGATCTTGTGGTAGTCGTGTCCGTCATCGACCGCCAACCCATACATCACCGGCAGCTTCAACTCCGCCAGCCGCTTGGTCAACACGATGTCCCAGATCGGCTCGCACCCGGCATGCTGGTGATCGCCGCTGTTGTGGACACCGGGATGGCCGTTGTAGATCTCGAAGAACTTCTCGCCGATGATCCGCAGCAGATCTTCGGCAGTCACCGCGTAGCCGAAGTTCGGGTGGTTGAGGTGGATGATCATCGGCTGGCCGGTCCGCTCGCGCTGGGCGATGGCGGCATCGACGTTGTTCTGGATGACTCGGGAGACGCTGTCGCCTCCGCGAGGAGTGATGACCTCTTTCAGGTTGCTGACGTTGAAGTGCAGCGGGAACTTTTCGAAGCGGTCGCTGACCTCTTCGCCCTGGATCAGCAGGTACTTCTCGGGAGCGTTGAAGCGCTGGGCCACCTCCTCGAAGCGTCTGAGCCGGACCTCGTGGCGGTCCTCGACCGTCCGTTCCTCGACCCAGTCGGGGAACTGCAGCTGCAGCTTGTCGAAGGCGGCCTGCCGCCCCTTGGTCTTGGCGATGTCGACCCACTGCTCACGGTCGGCCAGTACGTTGTGATCCGTGAACACCAGGAACTGATAACCAGCTTGCTGATACCACGCCGCGATCGATTCGAGATAGTCGTCCCCGTCACTCCAGTGGGAGTGCGTGTGCATATTCCCGCGATACCAGCGCAGCTGATCCGAAGCAGCCAGCGTGTCGGCCTGAACCGGGGCCGGTGCGGAACGCAGGCCGAGGGCCACGAGAGCGATCGGCAGCACGACCATTAGCAGCAGAATGCTTTGGCGAGGCATGGCGATCTCCCGGAACACGAACGACCAAGCCCAGGGGTGGCAACCCCTGGGCTTTTGAGTGTGGACGACCATCACATCGAATGCGAGCTACTTCGCATCCTTGATGACGGTCCAGCACAAGTACTCGAGGATGCCCGCACAGAGAATGAACATGATGTCCATCGTCTTGGTGAGCTTCCCGGAAAACGGCAGTCCGGTGGCCAGATCGGCGATCGCCATCAGGGCCACAATGCCCGCTGCGACCATCGAACCCATCACCATCTTCTTGGACAATTCGGACATGAGGCAAAGCCTTTTCAGTCAGACGCGATCGATCGATCCTACGGGACAAGCATGCCACACTCCGCCCCTCGGCACTGGATCCCGGCGGCGAGGATAGCGAATCCCCGCCGAACCTCACCAGACTCAATCGCTACGATCGGAAAAATTCGTCGCGTCTGGGGGGGGCTGAACCCGACCCAGTCGCCGGACTCTCCGAGTCCGGTGGTGCGACATCCGTCCCGCAGGGCACGAGTTCGACTGTTGGAGTTCAGGCTTCAGCCTGCACCGGAGCAGCCTAAAGGCTGGACTCCAACGGGAGTGCTACACGCCGTACGAAAACAACTCCACGAGGTTCCGATCGGGGTCAAACACGTACATCTGGGTCGGCCCATCGGGTCGGGCCTTGGGTCCGGCGACGATCTCAACGTGCTGTTCGCCGAGGATGCGGACCGCTTCGGCGGCACTGGCGACCTCAAAGGCGACGTGCCGGGTGCGGCTGATGGAACACTTCTCGGGGATGAACACGGTGGCTGGGCCGGAGTCCTGGCTTTCGAGGATCAGGTGGATTTGCGTGCTCCCCGCCTGAAACCAAAGACCCGGGAACTGGAACCCCGGACGCGGGACTTCGGTCATGCCGAGCAGGTCCGCATAGAACGCCCGCGAGCGTTCGAGGTCGCGAACCACGAACGTGACGTGATCAATCTGGCGGACGTGCAGTGCGGGCATGGGGCGACTCCTCGGGAGGGCAAGGTCGGACGGCGGGCGTTCGGTCCGGCAGATGTTCCGGTATTCCCTCGCTCCAGACAAGAACACCGCGAGGCAGCCTGCCTTGATCGCCAACAACCACAGGGGACGCCACCACGCCCCCGTCTGAGACTCGATGATGTCCGACACCGCGAACACCAGAAACGCGGAGGCGAGTCCACCCCACAACCGCCTCCGCCGCCCCGCCTCGCGAACCGCCCAGACGACTAAGGTCAAGGCGATGCTCGCCCACAACCCCGCCTCCAGAAGGTTCCCGCTGACGGTCCAATCCTGCATGGCTCAGTACCCGAACTTGGGCCTCCCCGAAAGCAATTCGCTCGCCCCACCGTTGAGCTGCGACGCGAAGGCTTTGCGAAGCGGTGCATCCGGGAGCCATTCACCAATATCTGTCTGTCCGAAGTCGTCACGCTGCACGGGGACTGACCATTCCCCACTCACACCCCCGCAGAACCTGCGCCCTCCCGTCGCCGCTCACCTCGGCACTTGAAGGACTACCCTCTGATGGGTTTCCTCCAGTGGGTGGCCAGTGAGCGAATGCACAAACCCGATCCTTGCATTTTGGCGGTCAAAAAGATAGCTTTAAGGGTTATGAACCAGCCCAATTCCTCCCGTCCCGGCAGCGAGCCGCCTTCCAAGTCTCTGGCACAAGAGCTTTTCGGAGTTCACTTTGCGCCCGGTGGTCCGGTCAATGACCCGGACGATCTGGACGGTTTGGACTTCGGAGCGCTGGCCCCTCCGGCCACGCCCGAACTCCCGCGAATCGCGGAGGCGGTGGCCGCTGCGCCCCAGGCTGCCGTGGAATCGGAGTCCGTGGCGGAAGAATCGAGGGACGAGGAACCCGTTCGGCAGTCTCGGCCCGCTCCGCCGGAGAAGCCCCGCAAGCCCGTGCCCCGTCTCCCTGTCCCGCGCGACGATGATGGCGACGATGGTTTCGGTGTGGGCCTGCTCGGCGCGTTCGACGATGACGATGACGACGAGCCGGGAGAACGCTCCACCGCTCTGACCTCCGCCCAGATCGACGCTCCCGAGGACGACGACGCGATCGTCGAAGAGGTCCGCCCCCGCGCGGTCCGGCGCGTCCCGGAACCGGTGGCGGATGACCTGGAGGACGAGGGCGAAGTGTTTGCCGCTCCCAAGGCAGTCAAGCCGCAGGCGGCTCATCAGAAGGACGACTTCTGGGACGCTCTGGAAGGTTGGGACTGGGAGACCTCCCAGGATAGCAGCGACCGAGGACCGCGCTCCAGCAGCGACCGACCCGACCGACCCGACCGGGGTCGTCCCAGCAGTGGCCGGTCAGATCGCGGTGGCCGCAGCGATCGCGGGCGACCGGACCGCGAGGAGGCTCCTCGCCGTGAGCCGGCACCTGTCGAACCACGCCGCGAACCGGCTCCCGCCCGCACTGCATCCAAACCGGCTCGCCCCGCAGCTGAGGACCGTCCACGCGAAGATCGGCCCAGAGACGATCGGCCCAGCCGAGATCGCCCGCGCCGCGAGGAGGCTCCCGCCGCCCGTGACCGTGGCCCGCGCGAAGACGTGGCTCCGGCCCCGAAACCAGCTGCAGCTCGTGAGGATCGTCCGCGTGGACGCGACGATTCGCGCGGTCGTGGAGAGCGGAGTGATCGACCCGCCCGTGAAGAGCGGCCTGCGAAACCATCTCCGATCTTCGAAGGGGATGAGGGAGGCTTCGCGGACGACCTGTTTGATCGGCTGGCCCAGAAGGAATCGGGACGCCAGCCCGTCTCGAATCGGGATCGCGAGGAAGCCCCGCGGGATGTCTCTCGCGACCGGGATGCTGATCGCGACCGCCTGCCACCTGTGAAGAGGAATCTCGACGACCTCGTCGCCGGAGAAGAGGACACGGGAGAAGAAGGGGCCGCCGATTCCGATCGTCCGCGCCGTCCTCGACGCCGACGCGGCGGACGCGGTCGCGGTCCAGCGGGGGAACGCCCCGTCGACGAAGCCGCACCGGGGGAGCCGGAAGCCGGATTCGACGACGAACCGCTGGTCGACGAGGCTGGTGACGATGGCTTCGGCTCGGGCCTGGCCTCGCCACGCCGCAGCCCGGAACGTCGTCCGGCTGTGGAGCGGCCCGCAGTGGAGCGGCCCGGAGTGGAGCGGCCCGCAGTGGAGCGGCCCGCAGTGGAGCGGCCCGCAGTGGATCGTGGAGGTGCGAACCGAGACCGGTCCGATCGAAGCGACCGCCCAGCCCGCACCGAGAAAGACACAGCCAGCCGTCCCGAGCAGCGTCCGCGCCGGGACCGAGACGAAAGCCCGGATCGCCCCGCCCGTGCGGAACGGGGTTCGCGTGATGAAGCGGACCGTCCTGTTGAGCGGCCCGGCCGTCGGGACGAAGGCCGACGAGATCAACCGGGCCGCGAGCCGGTG
Source organism: Planctomycetota bacterium (assembly GCA_043778825.1). Lineage (GTDB taxonomy): Bacteria > Planctomycetota > Planctomycetia > Planctomycetales > Planctomycetaceae > TH-plancto1. The sequence goes on from JAYWFM010000209.1 coordinate 26,438, forward strand.
GGGCGTGAGCCTGCCGGTCGGGGCCGCGAGGAAGAAGTCAGGCCCCCGCGCTCGGACCGGGGAGGTCGCGACGACCGACCCGCACGCGACGACCGAGACAGTCGGGATGACCGTCCCGCGCGCCAGGAATCCTCGGGTCGGGGGCGTGAGGACACGGAGGTGAAGCCCGCTCGTGGGGCGGCCCCTCGTTCCGACCGTGGTGATCGCGAAGAACGTCCTCCGCGTCGAGACTCGTCCGAACGAGGCCGCGACAGCGAACCGGCCAGACCGTCTCGCTCCGATGCTCCTCGTTCCGACAGAGGCGAGCGCGACGACCGGCCTCCCCGCCGCGATCGCGACGATCGTCCGGCCAGCCAGGACGATCGCCCCGTCAGCCGTGACGGCGCTCCCCGCTCTGATCGTGGCCCGTCGGATCGCTCCTCAAGAGACACCCCGCGCCGCCCGGAATCGAGTGCGCCGCCTGCCACCAGCCGTCCTCGGGATGAAGATGACTTCGAACCGGAAGACCGCGATTCCTCCCGCTCCAAGCCGCAGACCCTCGACGCTCCGACTTGGGAACACGCCATCTCGCTCCTGATCAGTCGACCCCCGCGTCAGGATCGTGGCGACTCCAAGTCCGGCCCGCGCGGCGATGACCGGGGCAGCAGTCGCGGTCGCGGTCGCCGTCCCGGTGGCAAGTAGTCGTGTTTCTCAGTTCGAAGTTCGGGATGGAGACCCCGTTGGAGT
>JAYWFM010000210.1:0-4697 GCA_043778825.1 Planctomycetota bacterium
TCGAAACGCCACAATCCTGGCCGCTCTCAGCCAGCAGGCCCAAGAATCCTGGATTATCGCCTCGGTGGACAGATCAATCTTGGACAAACTCCTAGGGCACCCCATCAACCCGCAGGCGAAAGCGGATTGATGATGGTCAAACCTTCTTGGATTCCGACGGTCGCCATCGCCGTATCCGCTGTGATGAGGTTCTGCACCAGTCCGCGCTCTTGCAGGTTCAGTGCGATGGCCAAGTGCAGGGCATCGAGCGTTCTCAGTCGGACGGTTGGTCCGTAGGTCACCAGAAGTTTGTCTGCTCGGTCGTAATGTCGACGCAAGACTCGGATCACCAGCAGCCGCTTCTTGGCGATTTCGGCAAAGAGGCGAGATCGCAGAGTTGCCAAGTGCGACTCCGCGATCTCTCCGGTTCGGACTTTCATCGCGAACGCCGACTGCGTTTCAAGCACGGTCAGCCAAGAGACGTACTGCGTTGCGCCAGCGTCGGCCAGCACTTGCTCAACCACGTCCGAGCCCGGCTCGGAGTGGTAGTGGCGGCACAGAGCGCTCGTGTCGAAGTAGTTCGCCACGGTCAGTACTCGCCCCGAAGTTCATGGATGGCAGCATCCATCGAGCCTGGAATGGTCGTCAACGGCGGGGTGGCACTGTTGGCGAGGCCTCATCGTCAAGAGAGGGTTGAATTGGGTGCCACTGGCGGTCGCTTTGGGCCGCCAGTGTTTGGTGGACGTTCTCCCGCGAATCGCACTGGCGAGTCAAAGCCCTCGCCAGTGGCACCCTACGAGGGGAGGGCGAAGCTCCTGCTGAGCCGCGAGCCAGGGGACACGTCGACTCGCGTCAGCGGCTCGGCAGGTGCCTCGCCCTCCCGACAGGAACCACCCCCAAATCAAGTCATGACAAGGCATTCGAGAGATCGCGGGCTGTTTCGCCCTTTCCGGGCTGGGGCGATCTGTGAACCGATGTCCCAGGGCGGCGCTCCCGGTGGTCGCTCGGCCCTGGGCTGGTTTGTGGCTGCCCCTGCGGGGCGAAGAGGGTGGGGGGCATTCGCCAATTGGCGGTACTTCGCGAAATGCGAGTCGCGGAGCGACATCGCCTACGTCGCTCGGTCGCACCGCGACCGAGATTCATGAAGGGTATCGCCAATTGGAAAATGCACCCAAGAGGGTGGCCGGGGTGGCCTGGCTGTTGCTTTGGGCGTCTGAGTGACGCAGGAACTGGAGGGCCTTGAGTCGAGCTGGCCCTGCGTCACCTCTTGTGGCTCAGCACCCAGACACTCAAAGCGATGCCTGGGCCACCCGCCAAGTGTTTTGCCTCGCGAATAGACGCAACCCGTGGGGCAACGCCGTGAAGGATATTTCGCGGATCACGTCGACAAGGCAGCCAACACGTTTCCGGCCCCCTCTCCCCCGCGATCGATGTGGCCTTCCTGGTGTGCGTGTTGTGAGGGAGAGGCGACTGGTTTTTGGGCTGTCGACTTTTGTGGTGTACACACCTGACTGGGGGCCGATTTCTGACAATCGATGAGGCCCCTTTGATCGTCCGAACCGCATCCTTGCAGTCCCCCACCGCGGTTGCTACCTTGCGGCCTCTTCCGAGGAGGGGTTTTGCGCTGAACGACCGCGCGGGGCCTGCCTTGGATGGGGCAGGGGATGGAACCTCTCCCCGGCACATCCTGTTCGCGAATGCCTCCCATCCAGTGGTGCAAACCATTCTGGAGTCAAGAGATCGGGAGTTCGCGGTCCACGTTCGATTCGACTCAGGAACTGACTTCATGTCCACGCAGTACGTGTACTTCTTTGGCAACAAGAAATCTGATGGCGACGGCAAGATGAAGACCTTGCTGGGTGGCAAGGGGGCCAATCTGGCCGAGATGATCAACATCGGTCTGCCGGTGCCTGCGGGCTTCACGATCACGACCGAAGTCTGTAATTACTTCTACGCCAATGACCGGAAATACCCGGCGGAACTCGAAGCACAGATCGCAGCGTCTCTCAAGAAGGTCGAAGACGCGATGGGAGCCCAGTTCGGCTCCACCACCAACACTTTGCTCCTCTCCTGTCGCTCCGGTGCCCGCGAGTCGATGCCCGGCATGATGGACACGGTCCTCAACATCGGCCTCAACGACATCACCGTCGAGGCCCTCGCCAAACAGTCGAAGTCCGAGCGGTTCGCCTGGGACAGCTACCGCCGCTTCATCCAGATGTACGGCGAAGTGGTCATGGGACTCAAGCCGCAGGAGAAAACCGATCCCGATCACTTCGAAGAGCTGATCGAGAAGAAGCGGCACAAGGCCAACGTCGAGTTCGACAGCCAGCTCACGGCTGAGCAGCTCAAGGAACTCGTCGCCGAGTTCAAGGCCGTCATCAAGAAGCACACCGGTAAGGAGTTCCCGACCGATGCCATGGAGCAAGTTCGCGGCTGCATCGGGGCGGTGTTCAGCTCGTGGATGAACGACCGGGCGATCGTCTATCGCCGCATGTACAGCATCCCCCACGACTGGGGCACGGCAGTCAACGTCCAGGCGATGGTCTTCGGCAACCTCGGCGAAGACTGTGCGACCGGAGTCGGCCTGACCCGCGACTGCGCGATCGGCACCCCGGGCTTCTGCGGTGACTACCTGATCAATGCCCAGGGCGAAGATGTCGTCGCCGGGATCCGCACCCCGCTGCGGATCGAAGAGACCCTCGGCAAGGACATGCCCGCCGCTCATGCCGAACTCGACAGCATCGGCAAGACCCTCGAAAAGCACTTCAAGGAAGTCCAGGATGTCGAGTTCACCATCCAGCGTGGCAAGGTTTGGATGCTCCAGACTCGCAACGCCAAGCGAACCGGTTTCGCAGCTGTCCGCATCGCGGTCGATCTTGTCAATGAAGGTCTGATCACCGAGAAGGAAGCCCTCCAAAAACGGCGCATTCCGGCGGACGACCTGAACCAGTTGCTCCAGCCGATCTTCGACACCGATGCCAAGAAGGCCGCGACCAAGGCCAACCGTCAGATCGCCAAGGGGATCAACGCCGGTCCGGGGGCCGCCACCGGCCAGATCGTGTTCCACGCCGCCGACGCGGAAGCCTTGTGGAACAAGGACAACAACGTCCAGCTGATTCTGGTCCGCCAGGAAACCAGCCCGGAAGACCTGCGGGGGATGAAGGTGGCCAAGGGGATTCTGACCGCACGCGGCGGAGCCTCCTCACACGCCGCTCTCGTCAGCCGCCAAATGGGCAAGGTCTGTATCGTCGGCTGCGGCTCATTGACGGTCGACTATGACAAGGGCACGATCAGTTCCGGCGGAACGACGCTCAATGAAGGCGATTGGATCAGCATCGACGGCTTCTCGGGCGAAGTCTTCGCGGGCAAGGTCGACACCAAGCCCAGCGAAATCGTGCAGGTGCTCGTCAACAAGACGCTCAAGCCCGCCGAGTCCGAGACCTACACCCGCTACGCCCAACTCATGGGCTGGGTCGACAAGTACCGCACGCTCAAGGTCCGGGCCAACTCGGAGCAGGACGAAGCCCATCTGGCCGATGCGTTCGGCTGCGAAGGGGTCGGCCTGTGCCGTACCGAGCACATGTTCTTCTCGAAGATCCAGGAGTTCCGCGAGATGATCGTTTCGGAAACTCTGGCACAGCGCGAAGCCGCATTGGCCAAATTGCTGCCGTTCCAGCGGGCCGACTTCACGACCCTGTTCAAGGTGCTCGGCAGCCGTCCGGTCACGATCCGTCTGCTCGATCCACCGCTGCACGAGTTCCTCTCGGAGCACCACCTGCACGACGACGCCGGGTTGGCGGACCGTCTGGCCAAGGCCGTCGGCATCACCAAGGATGTCGTCGAACGCCGCGTGGAAGAGCTCAAGGAATCGAACCCGATGCTCGGCTTCCGGGGTTGCCGCCTGGGCATCGTCTATGCGGAGATCACCGCGATGCAGGCTCGGGCGATCTTCGAAGCCGCAGCTGACCTGAAGAAGCAAGGCGTCGACGTTCATCCGGAAGTCATGGTCCCGCTCGTCAGCTACAAGAGCGAACTGGATCACCAGACGAAGATCATCCGCGACACCGCCGAGAAGGTCTTCGCCGAGAAGGGGGTTAAGGTCGAGTACCAGGTCGGCACGATGATCGAAGTGCCACGGGCCGCTCTGACCGCTGGCGAGATCGCCCAGACCGCCGAGTTCTTCAGCTTCGGCACCAACGACTTGACCCAGACGACGCTCGGCATGAGCCGCGACGACTACGGCTCGTTTATCCCGCTCTATCGTGAAAACGATATCATCGGCGATGACCCGTTCCAGAAGATCGACCAGACCGGCGTTGGTCGCCTGATGGAAATCGCCTGCAAGGACGGCCGGGCCACCCGCGCCAAGCTCAAGCTCGGCATCTGCGGCGAACATGGCGGCGAACCCTCGTCCGTCATGTTCTGCCACAAACTCGGCCTCGACTACGTCAGCTGCTCCCCGTTCCGCATCCCCATTGCGAAACTGGCCGCCGCTCAGCAGGCCCTGGAGAACTAACCCGTAGCAGAATTCGTAAGAATTCTGCCGCCTGCTCCCATTCTTCCTCCCCTCTCCCCCCGGGAGAGGGGCCGGGGGTGAGGGCCGAGCCACCAGCCCGCGTTCGACATCATCACACCCCAAAGACCGCCGAGGATCACTCCCCGGCGGTCTTTTTCCGCCATAAGTCGGGTGAAACCGCTCCCCCGTTTCGCTGCGACGC
>JAYWFM010000211.1:0-27161 GCA_043778825.1 Planctomycetota bacterium
GTGACCATGCTCGGTCGCGAATGCCCCCACGTCAGCTGCGAAACCGTCTTCGCACCCGCCGAATGGCGCTGCAGCTGGCCCATCGCCACCGGCCACCCCGCCCCCGCCACCCCGCCGACCCTCGGTGAGTTCCTGCGCCAAGTCGCCCGACTGGGAGGCTACCTGGGCCGCAAACACGACGGCCCCCCCGGCCCCGAAGTGATGTGGCGCGGCCTCCGCCGCGTCTACGACTTCAGTTTGGCCTGGGCCACGTACAATGCCATGGAAGGCAAGACTTGTGTATAAGGATGAGAGCCGAGCTTGGGACCGAGAGGCAAGGGAGATTGGAACAGGGGGCTCGACACTCCGCACGGGAGGCGACAGTGAGGCTGTAGGCGAGGTCGCTCCGCGACTCGCATTCCGCTTGCCAGAGGGCCACGTATCGGGCGATGCTTCGACTCTCAAAATCTCAGTCGCGGAGCGACGTGAGCTACGAAGCTAGCCCAGCACCAGTCCGCTGGCGTCGATCGTATACGGTACGACCTCATCGGAGCACGCGCTGCCGCGATGCTTGGTGACGTATAAGGCCCGTCCCATCTTGCCGTCGGTCTTGGTCTTCCCCATCAGGATGATGGTGTTGGCATTACTGAGCACATCGCCGCTCTCGATCGGGCGTTCAATCAGGGCATCCAGCATCGTCTCGTGCGTCGTGCAGAGCAGCAGGCAACCCACATCGGCGTGGTTATAGGCATGCTTCGCCACGACCTCGGCATTCTCGCGGTAGTGGGCGCGGAACAGGTCGCGGGCCACCCATTCGGCCTCCTTGCGGAGGATCTGCTGGTAGATGTACTCGAACCGCTCGAACTGAAACGAGTCGCTGGCCCGGTCGGTCGGCTCCATGCCATCGATCACGCAGCGGCGCACTCCATGCACGAAGTTCCCATAGAAGAAGGCAATCGTCTGCTCCAGCTTCCGATTCAGCTCGGCCTTCCACTCGATCTTCTGGTCATCGTCGAGGTCCGACATCGTCACCCGCTTGCCGGTCTGGCGAAAGACATGCAGCGAGTCGCGACGGACCTTGGACCGGTCCCAGATCTCATGGAACAGCAGCGGGATGTCCGGCGACTGCTCGGTGATCGCCCAGTCGTGCATCCGCTTGGCATAGTCGGCATGGCTCTGCGAATCCCCGCGAGAGGTCATATCAAAGAAGAACCCGCGTTCGCCTTCCTGGCTGTGACCCGCATGGGCGAAGTGAATCCCGAGTTGGGTCTTTCCGATCCCAGTGGCTCCAAGGACCACGGTCAACGCGCCGGGGAGCACGCCGCCACCGAGCAGTTCGTCCAGGCGGGGCAGTCCAGTCGAAAGTCGATGTGCAGACATGGCATTTCAGGCAGGCAGAACCGGGGCCGGGGAGTTTCCCCCAGCGGGAAGGGTGACAAGAGTGACCGGAGGGGGCAACCCAGGCCATTCGGGGTCAGGGAATGCTCCGCTTCGAAGACTTCGCGTCGCAGCTCAACGGGGTGTCCGGAATTCACTTGGTCCCCGAAGCGTCGCCGATTTTCGATCTCCACTGGAACTTTTCCTGGCGGGAGGGTATCTAAGCATGGGGGGCGGTGCCTCTGTCGTGTGGGAACTCGGCGCGGTGGGTCGGGATCACGGGGGGGAACCTCGGGTGATCCGGTCGCTGCTTGTTGGACATCGATCATGCGTTACCGGCTCGGTTTGGCTCTGTTGCTCGTGTTGGGTCTGTGGGGAGTGATGCACTTGAACGCGGAACCCCCGGCGATCACCGACCAGCGGACGAAGGCGGACAAGCTGTTCGCGGACGGGAATTACAAGGAATCGCTGGCGATCTATCGAGCCCTCGCGCTGGATGTCACGAACACCGGCCCGCTGTTGTCACATGACATCACGCAGACCAGCAACAGCTACCGCAATCTGCAGCTGGACAACGAGATCGATGCCTATCTGGAAGAGGCCGAGAAGGTCCACGCCGCGAACTGGCGGGGGCTGAAGGCGATCGGCGTCGAGTGGATCATCAACCAGCACTACGGGTTCGTGATCGCGGGCAAGTACCACCGGGGGAACCAGAACTCCGGCGGGCAGTATGTGGACTCCACACAGCGCGATCGGGTGAAGGCCCTTCAGATATTTGAGAAGACGCTGCCGCTCGTGGTGGCGGAAGCGGTCACGGATCGGAACCGGTCCGAGATCGCGACGTTCTACAACCAGTTCGGCGACTTCGTGCTGAACGGTCGGACCGGTGGGGCGGCGTGGCAGTTGCAATCGCTCACGAATCTGAAGGATCTGCCCGATTACGACGACGTGAACTACGGGCGCTGGGGCGGAGGTTGGGGCGGCAGCAAGGGGGCCTCGGTCGATGCCGAGGGGAATGCGGTCTACTACACAGTGCCCGCGAGTTGGGAGGCGTCGACCTCGGACGGCCAGCGCTGGCGGTGGGCGATGGAGCAGACGAAGAAGGTCTCCCCGAGCCTGACCAGTCAGGTCGACTCTCAGTTCGCGGACTTCCTGCACTCGCAGTTTGGGGTCCAAACGGTGCGTGAGGGGGGCATCTCGCTGCCCGAGCCCGAGGAGAAGGACGGCGTCGCAGACTCCAGCCCGTTCACAGTCAAGACGCTCATGGACAACGAGACGATCGCCCGCCTCGCCACCGGGGCCAAGCGGTTCACCTTGCCGGATGAGTTCAATCCGGTTGCGATCTACAAGCGTCTCGCGGATGGGGCCGATCAGTACGCGACCAACTCCCTGGAAGCACTGGCCCGTATCGCCACCGATCGCCAGCAGTACAAGAAGGCTGCGGAATACTGGGGCCAGACGATCAACCGCTTCGGCTCGAACGATGGACGCAAACAGGCACTCGACCAGATCGTCGGCCACTGGGGGCACTTCGACAACGGCCAGTCGCAACCGGCGGGGACCAAGGCCACGCTCCAATACATCTTCCGCAACGGCAGCCGCGTCGACTTCACCGCCCACCGAATCAAGGTCGCGCTGCTGCTCGACGATGTCAAGAAGTACCTCAAGTCGAATCCGGGGGACCTCGACTGGAACCAGATGCAGATCGACAACATCGGTCACCGCATCGTCACCGAGAACCAGGCCAAATACATCGAAGGAGCCGCCGTCGAGTGGGCCAAGGATCTCAAACCCCGGGCCGAACACTTCGACCGCCGCGAGACGATTGACACCCCGCTGGAGAAGGCCGGGGCGTACCTCGTCGAAGCCAAGATGCGGGACGGCAACATCAGCCGCATCATCGTCTGGCTCGATGACACGATCATCATCAAGAAGCCGATTCACCAGGGGCACTGGTACTACGTGGCCGATGCCGTCACCGGCAAGCCGATCGCCAAGGCCAACGTCGAGTTCTTCGGCTGGCAGCAGGTCTACGACGACACGCAGAAGAAGCACAACGTCGTCACTAAGAACTTCGCCGAGTTCACCGACGCGGAAGGGCAACTCATCCCCGACCAGAAGCTGATGGGGGAGAACTTCCAATGGGTGGCCATCGCCCGCACGCCGGAGGGTCGGCTGGCCCACCTCGGGTTCAGCTACATCTGGATGGGGCAACACAACTGGGATGAGCTGAATGAATTTAAGGCGTACATGATCACCGATCGCCCGGTGTACCGTCCGGCTCAGACGGTGAAGTTCAAGTTCTGGATGGGACACGCGCGGTATGAGCAACCCGACAAGTCGCAATTCGCGGGGCAGCAGGCACAAGTCCTCATCAACGATCCGCAGGGGGTCGAGGTCTCCCAGCAGACGCTCACGGCGGACGAGTACGGCGGCCTGCTGGGCGAGTACGCCCTGCCCGCCGGGGCACCGCTGGGGAATTACTCCCTGAGCCTGCTGCACCCGCAGGTCAACAGCGGCGGCAGCTTCCGCGTCGAGGAATACAAGAAGCCCGAGTTCGAAGTCACTGTCAAAGGCCCCGACAAACCGGTCATGCTCGGCGAGAAGATCGAGGCCAAGGTCATCGCCAAGTATTACTTCGGGGCACCCGTCACCAACGCCAAGGTCAAAATTAAAGTCGAGCGTTCCCCTCATGACAGCCGCTGGTATCCGGCTGCGAAGTGGGACTGGTTGTATGGTCCGGGCTACTGGTGGTTTGCGGGAGACTACAACTGGTATCCCGGATTCAGCAAGTGGGGTTGCCTGCGACCGATTCCGTGGTGGGGCGGCTGGAATCCGGCACCGCCCGAACTGGTCGTCGACATGGAAGCGGAGATCGGGCCAGACGGCACCGTGACTGTTCCGATCGACACCGCGCTGGCCAAGGCCCTGCACGGGGACGAGGACCACGCCTATAAGATCACTGCGGAGGTCGTCGACGAGTCACGTCGCGTCATCACCGGCGGCGGCGAAGTCCTCGTCGCTCGCGACCCGTTCAAGGTCTTCGCATGGACCGATCGCGGTTTCTACCACGTCGGCAACACCATCAATGCCGAGTTCCAGGCCCGCACGATCTCCGGCTCGCCCGTGGTCGGACCGGCCCAGCTTAAGCTGTTGCGGATCGTCTATGACGCCAAGGGCCAGCCGACGGAGGCGGTCGTCCAGAACTGGGATCTCCAGATGGACGTGGACGGCCACGTCTCACAACAGATCAAAGCCTCAGCCGCCGGGCAGTACCGGCTCTCGATGACTGTGACGGATGCCGAAGGTCACAAGATCGAAGGCGGCCACCTGTTCTACATCCGGGGCGACGGGGTCGACGACTCCCAGTTCCGGTTCAACGATATCGAGATCACCAGCGAAAAGGCCGAGTACAAACCCGGCGACAAGGCCCAGTTCCAGATCACGACCAACCTGGCCGGGTCCACGGTGCTGCTCTTCGAGCGACCCTCCAGCGGCATCTACAAGCAGCGTCCGCAGCTCCTATCGCTCATGGGCAAGACAACCACCAGCGAGCTGGGGATCATCAAGAACGACATGCCGAACTTCTTCGTCGAGGTGCTGACGATCAGCCACGGGCGAGTTCACACCGCATTGCGCGAGGTGATCGTCCCGCCGGAGAAACGCACCATCAACGTGGCGGTCAAACCCTCCTCGGAGAGCTACAAGCCGGGGCAGGAGGCGACAGTCGAGTTGACCCTCACCGATGACAGTGGCGAGCCAATCGCCGGGTCGGTGGCGATGACGATGTACGACAAGAGCCTGGAGTACATCTCCGGCGGGTCGAACGTCAGCGAGATTCGCGACTTCTTCTGGAAATGGCGTCGCAGCCACAACACCAGCTCCGAAGACAGCGCGGGACGCTGGTTTGGTCAACTGTTTAAGAATGGCGAATTGCCGATGCAGTTGTTGGGGGCCTTTGGCGATCTGGCCGAGATGGAGTTGGAGGCAGCCGGTGAAGAGCGGGCGGCCCTCGGTGACAAGAGCAAGGTCGAGAGACGCAAGGCCGGGGCCACGATGCTGCGCGGGGCGATGGGTATGGCTGGCGGCTATGGCGGTGCCCCCGGCGCCCCGATGGCAGCCACGGCTCTCGCGGCGGATGGCTTGGCGGATAACTCGCAGTTTGCCAAGAATATGGCTGGCGAAAAACAACAGAATGGCCAGCCAGCCGCTGGTGGCGAAGGCGGAGGCAACCTGCAACAGCCGACCATCCGCACGAACTTCGCCGATAGCGCCTTCTGGAAGGGCGACATCATCACTGATGCCGAAGGGAAGGCCACCGTCAAGCTGACGATGCCGGAGAACCTCACCGGGTGGAAGATCCGCACCTGGGCCTTCGGGAAGGGCACCCGCGTTGGCGAAGGGACCGTCGAAGTGGTGACGGTCAAGAACCTGCTGGTGCGGCTCCAGGCTCCCCGGTTCTTCGTTGAGAAGGATGAAGTAGTGTTGTCGGCGAATGTGCATAACTACCTCAAGCAGAAGAAGACTGCGACCGTCGAGTTCCTGTTTGATGGGGGCGAACTGGCTCCGCTTGATCCCGCGAAGGGGACTCAGAAGATTGAAGTGGCCCCCGGTGAGGATGTCCGCGTCGATCTGCGGGTCAAGGTTATCAAGGAAGGGATCGCCAAGATCACCGTCAAGGCGTTGACCGATGAAGAGTCGGACGCCATGCAGATGACGTTCCCGGTCTACGTCCATGGGATGCTCAAGACTGAATCGTTCAGCGGGGCACTGCGACCGAACGAGAACGCGGGCAAGATCGAATTCAACGTCCCGGCGGAACGTCGTCCGGCCCAGTCGCGGCTGGAGATTCGCTACTCGCCGACGCTGGCCGGGGCGATGGTCGATGCCTTGCCGTACATGGTCGACTACCCGTACGGCTGCACGGAGCAGACGCTGAATCGGTTCCTGCCGACGGTGGTCACCATGCGGATTCTGCAAAACATGAAGCTCGACTTGAAAGCGATTCGCGACAAACGGACCAATCTGAATGCTCAGGAGATCGGCGACGATCCCCAGCGGGCCGAGGACTGGAAACGCCTGACCAAGAACTGGCACCGCGAGGCCAAGAACCCCGTGTTCGACGAGGCCGAAGTGGCCCGCATGGCGAAGCAGGGGGTCGTCGACCTGATCGCCATGCAGTGCAGCGACGGCGGCTGGGGCTGGTTCAGCGGCCGGGGCGAACACTCGTGGCCGCACACGACGGCGACCGTGGTGCATGGGTTGCAGGTGGCCGCCAAGAACGACATCGCACTCCCGCCGGGTGTGCTGGAGAACGGCGTCGCCTGGCTGAATCGGTATCAAGCCGAGCAGGTCGCTCTGCTGCAAGAAGGGGAACGCCATGCGAAGGATCCGAAGCGGCAGGCTCCGTATAAGTCGCAAGCCGACAATACTGATGCCATGATCTACTCGGTCCTCATCGATGCGATGGCCGACCCGGTGGCTGGCCGGGAACCTAGTGCTGGCGAGATGCGGCGGTTCCTCTACCGCGACCGCACCAAGCTCTCGCTCTATGGGATGTCGCTGTTCGGTCTGGCGCTCCACACGCAGAACGAAGTCGAACAGCGGGACATGCTCATCCGCAATATCGACCAGTTCATCGTCACCGACAACGAGAACCAGACGACCTACATCAACCTGCCCGATCGCGGGTCGTACTCGTGGTACTGGTACGGCGACACGATCGAGGCCAACGCCTGCTTCCTCAAGCTCCTCACGCGGGTCAATGCCCAAGACCCCCGGGCCAGCGGGCTGGTCAAGTACCTGCTCAACAACCGCAAGAACGCCAGCTACTGGAACAGCACGCGCGACACCGCACTGTGCATCGAAGCCATGGCCGAGTACCTCGTGGCCAGCGGGGAAAGCCAGCCGAATCTTTCGGTTGAAGTCTGGGTCGATGGCGAGAAGAAGCAGACCGTCGAGATCACTCCCGAGAACCTGTTCAGCTTCAACAACAAGCTGGTCATCGAAGGCGAGGCGGTCACCACCGGCAAGCATGTGGTCGAACTCAAGAAGGTCGCCACCAAACCGGGGTCGGCCAGTCCGCTGTACTTCAACGCCTACCTGACCAACTTCACGCTCGAAGACCACATCACCGCCACCGGTCTGGAGGTGAAGGTGAACCGCAAGTTCTACAAGCTCACGCAGAAGAAGGACGCCACCGCGACGGTGCAGGGGGCGCGCGGACAGGCCATCGACCAGAAGGTGCTCAAGTACGACCGCACCGAACTGGCCAATCTGTCCGAGGTGCAGAGCGGCGACCTGCTGGAAGTCGAGCTGGAGATCGACTCGAAGAACACGTACGAGTACCTGCTCTTCGAGGATCTCAAAGCATCCGGCACCGAGCCGGTCGACGTTCGCAGCGGGTACATCCCGAGTGCGTTCGGGGCCTATGTTGAGTTTCGTGACGAGCGGGTCTGCTTCTTCGTCCGGGAACTGACGCGCGGCAAGCACAGCGTCAGCTACCGCATCCGAGCTGAGATCCCCGGCCAGTTCAGCGCCCTGCCCACGCGGGCCAGTGCGATGTACGCCCCGGAGATCAAGGCCAACTCAGACGAGATGCAGCTCAAGATTCGCGACATGGATTGAACGTGAGTAGAGTTGTGACACACGAAAGCCCAGGGGTTGCAACCACTGGGCTTTTTTTCGCGATTACCATTCATTCGTTCGCTAAGATAAGATGTGAATTCGTTCGCCGCTCTCACTCGTCCGCCTTGTCTGGAACCGTGGCTGATGTCTGGTCCGCCTCCCGATCCCGTGGCCTCCAAAGCGGAGGCGAAAGCTGCTGCCAAGGCGGCGCGCCTCCAGGCTGTGGCGGAACTCCGGAAGCAAGCCGAAACCCGTGCGGAACTCCGCCAGCAACTCCTCGAAGGCTCGCGTCATGACATCCGCAACAGCCTCCCCGGTCTGGGTGTGAGCCTGCTGGTGCATCTGGTGTTTCTGGTGGTCCTGGGGTTCACGGTGTATCACGTCGACCGACCCGTGGCCGATGTGCCGGTCGATCTCTGGCTGGGTCCGTCGGCTCCGTTGGGGACGGAGGATTCCGACATTCCCGTCGAGGTGAAACTCCCTTCGATCGCCGAAGAGATGCGAGCGGCTGCTCGACTCGCGTCGGCCAATCAGCCCGTGGTCGCCACCGACAATAACGCCAAGCCGACGGTCAGTCCGGTCAGCGTCACCGGAGTCTTGGGCGGGCGGGGCAATGGCGGTCGCGGGAACATCAAAGGCACCGGCGACGGAGTTGGCACCAACACCACCGGCGTCGAGGGGCCGCGCGATCCCGCGCGAGAGGCGCTCGAGCGGGCGCTCGCCTGGATCGTGCGACAGCAACAACCCGATGGACACTGGAGCATGACCGGCCCCTACACGGAAGGGGCCGAAAGCCGCGAGGCCGACACCGATACCGGAGCCACCGCGCTGTCGCTGCTGGCTCTCTTGGGAGATGGCAATAGCCCGATTGCGGGCAAGCACCAGAAGGCGGTCGACAAGGGAGTCCGCTGGTTGATCGGGCAGCAGCAGCCCAGCGGCGACCTGTTTGACGGCAATGAGCAGGGGCGTTCGGCCCACTTCTACGCCCACGCGCAAGCCACGATCGCCCTGTGCGAGGCCCTCGCTCTCTCCGGCGACGAGTCGATCCGCCCCGCTGCCGAAAAGGCGGCTGCGTTCTTGGTGGCCGCTCAGAACCCGAGGCTGGGCGGCTGGAAGTACCGACCGCTGGGAGCCGAAGGGATCGGCGATCTGTCGGTGACGGGCTGGGCGTTAATGGCCTTGCACTCGGCCCGCATCGCCCAGATCGATATCCCGCCGGAGACGTTCCTGCTGGCGTCCAACTTTCTCGACTCCGCTCAGGTCGACGCCGCCGATGCCTCACGCTACCGCTATCGCCCGGATGAGCCGTCTCAGAAAGAGCAGCTCTGGTCGATGAGTGCCGAAGGCTTGCTGTGTCGCCAATGGCTCGGCTGGCCCCGCAAGTACGCAGCCTTTGCGAAGGGCCAGGAGTTCCTCACTTCGGAGGTTAACACCCCGGTCTGGGAGGAGGGCCAGCGGAACGTCTACGCCTGGTACTACACCGCCCAAACGCTGCACAACCTCGGCGGCGACCCCTGGAAGACTTGGTTCGCCCACACCCAGTCGTTACTCCTCAAACACCAAGCCTCCGGCGGCGGCAAGACCGGCGGCAGCTGGCACCCGACGAAGCCGAAGGGGGCATTCCTCGAATGGAGCGAGGGGGCCGGGCGGTTGTACTTTACGGTGATGTGCGTGCTGATTCTGGAGACGCCGAACCGGCATGCTCCGGTCTATCCGGAGCCGTAGCTACTTTTGGCGATAGCTGACGGATAACCAATCCCTGCCTATGATTCCCGGTACTGCCTCATCGTCTCCATTTGGTGTCTTGGGTGTCCGCTTCTTCTCCAGTAGTCTCCGGGCAGTCCGCTGCCTCTTCTGTGGCGTCGCCGCCGTCGAACTGGGTGCTGCTGCGCCGGTTGATCTCGATTGGGTTTGAGTACCGGCGCGGGTGCTTCGAGATGATTGCCATGCACCTGGGGTTGGTGACGCTGACGTTGAGTGGGCTGGGACTGACGGGACTGGGGATTGATTACATTCGGTCGGTGATTGAGCCGGGGAGTGCCGCGCCGAATTGGCCATTGGGCCTCCAGCCTCCTACCAGTTGGTCGCCCATGCAGGTCGTCGTCGCCATTGCGGCGGCGGTGATGCTCGCGGGACTGTTGACGGCGGTGTTGCGATATTTCGCAGCCCTGGCAGCGGCCCGTCTCACGCAGCGGGTGCTACTCCAGTTGCGGTCGGATGTGTTTGCCAAGCTGCAACGGCTCGACTTTCACTTCTACGATTCCGGCGAGAGTAGCTCGATCATCAATCGGGCGGCGGGGGACGTGAACTCGGTCCGCAGCTTCGTCGATGGGGTCATCATCAAGGTGCTGTCGGTGCTGCTGACCCTGGCGGTCTATCTGGCGTACATGCTGCGCGTGCATGTGCCGCTGACTGTGGTGTGCCTGTGTACGACGCCACTGCTGTGGTTCGGCGCGAGTCGGTTCTCGCGGATTGTGCAACCGGCTTATCGGCGGGCCAGCGAACTCGGCGATGCGATGGTCCGGACGCTCGTCGAGAACTTGCAGGGCATCCATGTGGTCAAGGGATTCGCCCGCGAGCCGGAGGAGATCGAGCGGTTCAAACAGGCCAACGACGCCATCCAGCACGAGAAGGAATCGATCTTCCGCCTGCTCAGTACCTGGCAGCCGACGATTGGGTTCCTGACGCAGATCAACATGCTGATCCTGATCGGGTACGGCGGCTGGCTGGTGATTCAGGGCGAGATGGCACTCGGGTCGGGGCTGTTCGTGTTTGCGAATCTGCTGCACGAGTTCGCGAATCAAGTGGGACAGATCACCGCTGTGGCGAACACGATTCAGGCGAGTCTGGTCGGGGCGCAGCGGGTATTCGAGGTACTCGACTCGCCGATCAAGATTGTCAGTCCGCCGAACGCGGTCGTACTGCCGAGGGCCACTGGCGAGATCGTCTTCGACCATGTGACGTTCGGTTACAAGTCCGAGAGTCCAGTGCTCAGAGACGTGTCGTTCACGATCCAACCGGGCGAGTGCCTGGCCATCACCGGCGAGACCGGCTCGGGAAAGAGTACGCTGCTGAGCCTGCTCATGCGGTTCTACGATACCGATCAGGGGGCGATCCGCGTTGACGGTCACGATGTCCGGGCACTGGAGATCGACTCATTGCGGCGTAACATTGGGTTGGTGTTTCAGGAGGCGTTCCTGTTCAGTCACACGGTGGCGGCGAACATCGCGTTCGGTCGGCCCGATGCCTCCGAAGAGGAGATCGAACGGGCCGCGAGGATTGCCTGCGCGGACCGATTCGTGGAAGAGATGCCGGAGCGGTACGAGACTGTCGTCGGCGAACACGGGGCGAATCTCTCGGGCGGCCAGCGGCAGCGACTGTCGATCGCGCGGGCCTTACTCCTCGACCCGCCCATCCTGTTGTTCGATGACGCGACCGCCTCGGTCGACCCCGAGACCGAACACGAAATCCGCGAGGCCCTCGAATCGGCGATGCAGGGCCGGACCTCGATCGTCGTCTCGAACCGCCTCAGTACGCTCCGCCGGGCCGACCGCATCCTGATCTTGGAGAACGGTCGCATCTCCGCCCTCGGGACACATGCGGACCTGATGCTAACCAGCCCGTATTACCGAAGATTGGCCGAACTGCAATTCGGGTTGTGAGTGTCGCCTTTCGCTCCGCGAAAGGGCGTTCTTTTTCGGAGAAAAAGACGACACACATCCGGGCCGCTCAGAGGCATTGCCTACTCCTCCTCCCCGCGGGTCAGGCGGTCGAAATCCTCCGGCGACACTCTCCCCCCGGTTTGCAGTACCGCAGCTGTCAGGTCCACAGCCCAGGGGGCGACGTTTTGCTTCCGCAGGAGGGCGAGGGTCTCGTCGATGTCATAGGCCACCTTGCGGAAGTGGACCTTGCCGTCTTCGATGATGGCGTAGCTGGCTCGCGGATCGCCGTCGCGGGGTTGGCCGACGCTGCCGGGGTTGATGACGCGGACGCCTCCGGCTTCGAGTTCGAAGGGGACGTGCGTGTGACCCACGCACAGGAAATCGGCGTCGATCCCCGGCACCCGGGCTTCCCAACCGGCGACATCGGTGGTCAGGTACTCATCCATCGGATCGCGCGGGGTGGCGTGCAAGAGCTGAAACCGAAACCCGTCAAGTTGCAGGCGGGCAGTGATCGGGAGTCTCGCCAGAAACTTGTTCCGCGCCGGGTCGATGAGGTTCCAATGCAGCGGACGGGTCGCGGCGGCGAGTTTGCGAAAGCCGCTGGTCCCCTTGGGGAGGATGCGTTGAGCCACGGCGTGATCGTGGTTCCCCCGCACCGAGGTCTGGACATTGTGCCGCACCCAGTCGATGCACGGCACCGGGTCCGGGCCATAGTCGACCAGATCGCCGAGGAACAGGCACACGTCAAAGGACTCCTGAATCGCTCTCAAAGCGGGCCAGTTGGAGTGGATGTCGGCGATCAGCAAGATTCTCACGAGCAGCGGGACCCTCATGTCGGGGAACGGGTGAGGGCGATCCGACCCGCCCGAAAGGGAATGCGGATATTGACCTCGGGCCTCGATCCCCGTCTAATGACGGTGCGAGATTCTGCAACTGGAGTTCTGAAGTCAAGAGGAGGGGACCGTGGCTGGACCGGAATCGTTGACATTGCGAGACCAACTCACTGGGGCCGACCGGCTCACACGCGAGATCATGGACCATTTGGAACGCGCCTTCGTCCCTCAAGCCCACCAGCTGCGCGCCGTGACCCGCGTCACCGGAGAGGCCGACACCAGCCAGTTGGAGGATGTCACGCTTCGCAACCAGATCGACAATCTGCTGAAGAGTGACGACTACACCAAGGAGATGTCCGAGCGTCTGCGGGCGTATCTGGCATCGATCGGCAAGGAAGTCGGCAAGATTGTGACGGGGCACTGAGAGTCGCCTTTCGCTCCGCGAAAGGACGTTCTTTCGCGGAGCGAAAGACGACAAACTTGCCTCCCCGAAAGCTGACAGGCGAGAAGCCTATCCCACGAATTCGCCGCTCACTTCACCCGAGCGACTGATCCCTTCTGAATCACGATAACCACTCCAGTCCCTTTGGGAACCTCATGTCGACCGGAACTTCCCCCGCCACGGAACCGAGTTCGGTCAGGACCGCGTATGCGTTCCTGCGACCGCTGCCCTCGGTCCGCGCGGACGAAGAGGCCGCCGCAGTTCCCCCTCCCGCTCTCCGCAATCGCTGGGACCGGTTGTTTCCCAGCACCACGGGGGTCCAGGACGCCGGGTCATCGCTCAACGTCATCGGCCTGCAACTGGGCGACTACGTGATTCAGGCGCGGATCGGACGCGGCGGCATGGGCGCGGTCTTCCTCGCCAATGACATGCGGCTCGACCGCGTCGTGGCCCTCAAAATTCTGGCTCCCGAATACACGCGCGATCCCGGCTGCGTGCAGAGGTTCCAGAACGAGGCCCGCGCCGCAGCCAAGCTCGATCATGAGAACATCGCCCGCGTCTTTGCGTCGGGCGAGGACGGGGGCCAGCAGTACATCGCCTTCGAGTACGTCTCGGGGACCAACGTCCGGGACATGATTCAGCAGCGCGGCACGCTGACCTCGGCGGAGACGGTGAACTACGTATTGCAGATGGCCGAAGCACTGCGGCACACGAGCGCGGCGGGCGTGGTCCACCGCGACATCAAGCCCTCGAACATCATCATCACTCCGTCCGGTCGGGCCAAACTCGTCGACCTCGGACTGGCCCGGCATCGGACGCAGGGGGAGGACGACCTCACCGTGCAGGGCACGACGCTGGGCACCTTCGACTACATCTCCCCCGAGCAGGCCCTCGACCCCCGCAATGTCGACGTGCGGAGCGACCTCTACTCGCTCGGCTGCACGGCCTATCACATGCTGACGGGCGAGCCCCCCTACAGCCGGGGTTCGATGTTTCAGAAGGTGCTCGACCACCACAAGACCGAGGCCCCGGACGCTTCGGCCAAGAACCCGCTCGTGCCACAGGCTCTGTCGCACATCGTTCGCAAGCTAATGGACAGTCAGGTCGACAACCGGTATCAGTGCCCAGAGGATCTGGTGCGCGACCTGTTGCCGCTGGCGACCGCGCTGGGTGTGCCGTCACGCACGGGATTGTGGGCCGAAGTGCCGCAGGCTCGCTTCTCGTGGGCGGAGCATCGCGGTTGGATCCTGGCGTTGAGCCTGCTGGCGGTCTTTGGCATCGTGGCGAGTTTGCCTCCGAAGGAGGTGGCTCCGCCCGCCAGTTCTGCGGCAGCGATTGTCCCCTCCGTGGGCCATCTCCACCCGCCCGGTGAAGCACCGTTGACTCGCCCCACTCCCAAGGTGGAGACCGTCGGACAATCCCCGCTGACAGATCCCAAGACTTTGAGGAATGGGGATACACAGCCCTCGCCACCCCCGCGAGGGATCAAGAGCGGAACCCTCATCGGGGCCACTCTGGGGCCAGCTCTGCTCGTGCCCGATCCGCCCGAGACCAGCCTCCTGACCTCACGGGGGCCGGATTCTGCGAATCTCCCCACTCTTCCCCAGCCGCTGGCGGACGAGCATCGGTTCTGGGCGATCGGTTCGGGAATGGACGGTCCCAGCGGCGTTCCGAAGTCGTACCCCACCCTCGAAGCCGCCTGCCTGGAGGCTCCGGATAACTCGACGATCGAGTTGCGGTTCGATGGCGATTCGCCGCCCCAGATTCCGATCCGGATCGAAGGCAAGTCCCTGCGGATTCGGGCGCAAGCCGGGCGGCGACCCGTGCTGAGGTTCGAAACGCCGGAAGCCGTCGGACTGCCGGTGACCTCGCAGATGATCTCCGTCGTGAATGGGGGGCTGGAGGTCTTCGATGTCGACATCGTGTTCCGGGTGCCGCGCGGTCGGTCCGTGGATCGCTGGAGCATTTTCTCACTGGAGTACGCCAAGCAGGTCACACTCCGCGGAGTGTCGGTCACTCTCGAAAATGCGTTGCAGCAACAGCCCTGCACGCTGTTCGAGTTGAAGGCCCCCAGCGGAACGCTGATGGAGCGGATGATGCCCGAGAGTATGATGCCGGGGCCGCTCCAGATTCAGATTTCAGAGTCGGTGTTTCGCGGGGAGGCGGACGGATTCCGCCTGACCGAAGCCCGCGATGTCCGCATCGACATCACCCACAGTGCTTGGGCCCTCTCGGGAACACTGCTGGCCATCGACACCCGCAACAGCGTCCAGATGGCGACCTCGGTGGAACTGCCGCCCTGCCAGTGGAAGCTCAATCATGTGACCGCCGTCTTGGACAAGGGCCTCATCAGTGTCGAGGCGGGCGAAGCCGGAGTCGCTCCCACGGTGGATGTCCGCTGTGACAACTCGCTGTTCAGTCTGCTGCGCCCCGAGCAGCCGATGATCTCGATGGCGGGCCCGGTGGAGATGGAGGAGTGGCTCGACCGGCTCGTCTGGAAGGGGGGGGCGAACTCGATGGATGTCCCCGGCCCGTGGTGGGAGATCTCCGCGGTGCGTTCCCTTAACGCACCGATCCGCACCTTCAACGCCTCCGACTGGAGCCAGCACTGGAACAGCTCCGGAAACACGGCGATCGATCGCAACGTGTTTGAGTCGATCGATGCCTGGGAGCAGCCCGTGTTCCATGCCGTCGAGTCGCAGGCGTTCCACGTGTTCTCGGAACCCAACGGCTTCTTCAAGGCCCCCGAAGCCGCCGATGGCCGCAACGCCGGCGTCGATTGGACGCTCCCCCGCCTGCCCCGCCGCCTGCCACGGATGGAAGAGGGTTGATGGTTTATGGTTTATGGTTGATCGACAGAGTGAAGCCCGAAATACGACATCGCAGATTGGATTCCCCTCTGTCGATCAACCATAAACCATAAGCGATAAACCCTCTTCCTCCCTCCTCGCCCCCTCTTCCGGTAAGATACCTCCTCGTCCCCAGAGTGAACGGAGTCCCGGAGCCCTCGCATGTCTCGTCGTTGGAGTATTGCCCCGCATGATCGCGGTGTGGTGAGTCGCATCAGCAAGGAGATGCGCTGTTCGCCGCTGCTGGCTCAGGTGCTGGCCTCGCGCGGCTTCAACGGGGCGGTAGAAGCGAAAATCTTCCTCGAATCGAAGATGACTGACCTGCATTCGCCCGACCTGCTGCCGGGGATTCCCGAGGCGGCCGACCGCATCGTCAAAGCCCTCAAGGACAACCGCCGGATCACGATCTACGGCGATTACGATGTCGACGGCGTGACCTCGACGAGCATTCTCTGGCACTGTTTGAAGCTGGCCGGGGCGAGTGTCGATTACTACATTCCCTGCCGCATGGAGGAGGGATACGGGCTGAACCTCGAAGCCATTCGCAAGCTGTCGGAAGAGGATCCCCAGCGGCTGCTCGTGACGGTCGACTGCGGCATCTGCTCGGTCAAAGAGGCCGACCTGGCCCGCGATCTCGGGCTGGAACTCATCATCACCGACCATCACACGATGCTCGCGGAACTCCCTCGCGCCGCGTGCCTGGTCCACCCGCGACTCCCCGGCGGGAGCTATCCGTTCGGCGATCTGTGCGGGGCAGGGGTGGCGTTCAAGCTGGCTTGGGCGATCTGCCAGCGGCTCAACGATGGCAAGACCGCCAGCCCGGCCATGCGGGAGTTCCTCAAGGGAGCTGTCGGTTTGGCGGCGATCGGGACGGTCGCGGATGTGGTCCCGCTCGTGGGCGAGAACCGCATCATCGTGCGCTACGGATTGAGTACGCTGATCCACAGCGACAAGACCAAAGAGAAGTCCACCCCCGACCGCATCAGCCCCGGCATCGAGATGATGCTCAAGGTCTGCGGCCTCGACGGCAAGAAGCAGATCACTGCTGAGGACATTGGCTTCGGCATCGCCCCCCGCATCAACGCCGCCGGTCGACTGGGACAGGCCCGCCTGGCGGTCGAACTCCTCACCACCAGCAACCGCCAGCGCGCGGCCCAGCTCGCCGACTACCTCAATCAACTCAATGAGAACCGCAAGTCGGTCGAGCGGAAGATGATGAAGGAGGCCAAGCAGATGGTCGAGGACCACCCCGAGTGGAACGACCACGCCGCCCTCGTCCTGGCCCATCCCGAATGGCATCCCGGAGTCATCGGCATTCTCGCCAGCCGCATCGCCGAAGCCTACGAACGCCCGGCGATCATGATCGCCCTCAACGAGGCCGAGCGCCTCGGCCAGGGCTCAGCCCGCACGTTCAACGGGATCGACCTGCACTCCTCGCTCACCGATTGTGCCGAGCATCTCGTGACCTACGGCGGTCACAAAGCCGCAGCTGGACTGCGGGTGCAGATGGACAAGATCGATGCCTTCCGCGAAGACTTCGTGCAGCGGATCGCCACCGTCAAGACCGAGGCCGACGCCGGTGCCGAACTACGGATCGACGCCGAAGTGGTCCTCAATGACCTGACCTTCACAGCGGTCCGGGAACTCGACGGCCTCGGCCCCTTCGGCAGCGACCACCGCAAGCCAATCTTCGCAGCCACTCGCTGCGAACTCGTCGAGCCACCCAAGAAAATCGGCGGCGGCGAGCGGCATCTGTCACTCAAGGTCCGGCAGTACAACAAGGTGATGAAGGTCATCGCCTTCGGCAAAGCGGACTGGGCCGACCAGATCGCCGCCGTCCACGGCCCGCTCTCGCTCTGCTTCTCACCGGGGCTCAACAGCTTCAACGGCTACGAGAGCGTCGATCTGCACCTGATCGACTGGCAAGCGGAAGCCACCGCCGCCCAAACACCCATCGCCGTTTAGCTGCGACGCGAAGGCTTTGCGATGCGGAGCATTGCGAGTCTCACCGATCACCGACTCGCCGTCTTCGCTTCCTCCAGAAACAGCTGCGTCAACTGATACATCAAGGTGGACGCTTCGTTCTTGACGGACTCTTCCTTCGCGAGCTGGCGGACCCGCACCAGCGCCGGTTCGGCGAGCCGCCCCAGATCGACCAGTTCCTGGGGAATCGGCGGGTTGACCGGCTCTGGGGATTCTGTCTTGGCTCGTTCGGCATATTGGCGAGCCCGTTCCGTGGCGCTCGCCTGCACGACCTCCATCAGCCTCTTCTCTTCCGTGGGTGACATGATCTCCAGCCGTCCGACCATCACCCGGCACATCTGATCCGGGGCTGGTTCGATCTTGAGCGGGATGACCGTGTTGGTCAGGTCTTGCGGGACGAGATAGAAGCACCGCTGGCCCTGCTCCTGGAACCACGAATCGTTCCAGGTATTCACCATCGCGACGGCTTCTTTGTCATACAGCCCGGCTGCGACCAGATGTTTGGTCATCTGCTTCCGCAGTTCCTCAATACTGATGTCTTTGAGTTCCGTTGGTATCGGAGCGGACTGTCCTCCCGCCAGATCGGGGACGCTCGCGCTGCGAACAGATTCCCCACGCACATCGAGTAAGATCAGTGACTTCAGGGGGGACTGCGTGCGGTTCGTGGCCGTCATCGCCCCCTTGGCGTTCCACTCGATGACCAGCGGCGCTTCGAACTTGCCGACACCGCGATAGAACAGAAACTTCTCGATGAAGTCCCCGGTGGGTGGACGACTCACTGCCGACCGAGGATCAGGCATCTGTGTGTCAGGCTTTGCCGGTTTCGCAGTGCGA
Organism: Planctomycetota bacterium; assembly: GCA_043778825.1. Lineage (GTDB taxonomy): Bacteria > Planctomycetota > Planctomycetia > Planctomycetales > Planctomycetaceae > TH-plancto1. The sequence continues at coordinate 18,587 of JAYWFM010000211.1, forward strand.
CGGACATGGACCAATGCCGAGTCGGTCTCGCGAGCCCGATAGTAGTGGTTCGCCAGCTGTGACTCCCCTCCACCTTCCCAGACTGCTGCGCCGGGAAGAGCCAATAGAGCAAAACGCTTTGACAGCCACTCCGCAGTCTGTGGGTCATTGACCTGGGGACGCAGACTCGTTTCCGGGATCAGATGCACCTCTCCCCAATCCAGCTTCGCATTCCCAATCGGCTCACCGGGTCCATTGGCCAACTGGCTGTTGAACGGTGGCGATTGGGAGGCCACCGGGGGATAGAACTCGGTCAGCATCCCCTGCGGAAACTCGACGCTGGCCCGGATCGTCCGTTCCCGGTCGGTATAGAAATAGGTCACCGGTGTCTCCATCCGTACGCGGCTGACGATTCGTCCCTTGTCGAACGGATTGAAGTACCCGGACTGCGTGGCCCGGTTCAGCACGAACCCCGGCAGGTCTTGATCGAGTAACGGACGAAATTCGAGGTGGACCCCATTCGACCCGGAAAACGTCGTGAACGTCCCCCACTCGTGGACCACGAATGGCTTCTCGACCGCTACGGACGGAACCGCCGGTGACGCTGTGACTGGACTGTCGGCAGTCGGCCAGAACGCCAAAGTGGCGGCCAAGACACAGGCTCCCCCGACGACTGACAACAAAGTTCGACGACGCATGATGGCCTCCGCAGTTCTGAAGGGCGATCGGCTGAAAACTTGCTGCTGCCAAGATCCTCACGAGGTACGGCCTCTACTTGTTGGATGCAGTTGACTCGCTGATTGTACCAAAAATATCCTGGATTGCGGAATCTGCCCAGAATTGACGTTCCCACCATCCGCGTTCAGCGTTTCGTCCGATGGGCCCGCACCTTGGCCGCGATGCGAGTCAGAATCTGCTGCGCCCGCTGCTCGCCGTCGCGCCCCGCAGCCTGCAGGGCGTTCTGCATCTGGTTCTGGATGTTGACCACGGTCTTGCGGTGGGCTTCGATCTCGTTCTGGGCGGCGGCCATCTGTGGCGGACTCAGCCGACCGGCTTTGGCGTCCTGGACCAACTGCTCCAGGCGGCCCTTGTTCCCGGCCATGCTGGTGACGCCGGTGTCGGCCTCCTTGATGTACCGGGAGGCCAGTCCCGCGCAGTCGCGGAGCCAACGGCGGGTGTCTTGCCACTCCTTGCGATCGGCGTTGTCAGAGGCCACGTTCTCGTCGGCGCTCAGGTCGCGATTCAGCGACAACAACCGCCCCTGCACGGTGGCCAGTTGCTTCCGCAGCGACATCAACTGAGTCTCCGCCTGCACTACAGCTGTCCAGTCGGACTGGATGGCCATCGCGCTGGCCTGCGAACCGGCGGAGAGGCCGGCACCTCCGGCAAAGACGGTCGGAATGATCGGTGGCTGTCCTGAGTGACTCGCTGCGGCGTGCATGCGGATCGCGACCTCGACCCACGGACTGGCGGCGGGCACGGCATGATCGAGCAGCGGGTTCGTGCCGCTTAGGGCGTCGATGAATGTCCCTTGGATGGTGAGTCCGTACACCTGACCCAACTCCGCCCCGGCTCCCGCGATGATCTGCCGCAGCGACAGCATCCCGCCGACCGCCTGGAATGTCTCCGCCGACACCCGCACGATCAGATCGAGCGGGGCATGCAGCGGCTTGCACCACACCCAGATCCCAATGGCCGTGCCGGGGACGAGGGCCAGTGCCTCCCAACCAGTCGATGCGGGGCGCAGTGTGAAGTCCATGTTGTCCGATTCCCGATGTCGGCTGGTGCGACTCGCTCCGCTTCGAAGACTTCGCGTCGCGGCTAAACATCCGACTCACGACTTCCGCTTCCGCAGCACGAAGATCACGTCCTCCGTTCGCGGCCCGATCGTGATCGGATCGTGAATGTCGCACAGGAAATCATACGTCTCCACCAGTTCCAGTGTGGGCACCGAAGCGATCAATTCCCGCATTTGGGCGGCTGTGTAGGTCCGGTAGTGCATCTCGTCTTCGATCTTGAGTTGCTTTGTCGGCGTGTGGACATCGAGCGTCATGCCGAGGTGTTCCATGCGACCGGGGATGTCGATCTTCTTGGTCCACATGTACGAAGCGACCGTCAGTGTCCCGCGCTTGGCGAGCCATGACTCACCGGGAATCGGCTTCCCCTGGGTCGGCATCAAGTGCAGCCCGAGCAGGTAGATCCCGCCGGGAGCCAGGGCCTCGGCCATGCACTGCAAATGGTCATGCGCATGCTGCTCCGTCGGCAGATGCCGCACCGTGTTGATCAGGTTGAACGCCGCATCGACCGGCTTCTTGAGCCGGAAGTCGGACATGTCCCCGACCACCCCGGTCTCGGGGAACCCCGCCTTGCCCAGCTTCTTGTTGCAGTAGTCGATCGCCTTGGGATTGAGGTCATTTCCCGCGACCTTGTACCCCCGCTGCGCCAGCTTGACCATCAACCGACCCGTCCCGCAGGCTGGCTCAAATACGGCCTTCACCTTGCGGTCGGCATGCTTCTCAAACGCCAGTTCCAGGAAGTCCGTCTCCTTCTTCCAGTCCGCCCCGAAGATCACATCGTAGTAGACCGGGTAGTCGTAAATGCTCCCGGAGACGGTTTTGATCCCGGTGGGCTGGGACGCAGCAGACTTGGTCTTGGACGAGGCAACAGGACGCGGCACGACGACTCCTTCGGGTGAGTGGGGCGATGAGACGGGCCGGATTCTAGCCAGCCGATCCCGTGGCCAGCCACTCACCGGGAGGGCGAGGTGTCGGGAGGGCGAGGTGTCGCCCGCCCGCAACGCGCTCCCGCGACTCGCACCCCGGCGCCATACTTCTGTCGTCCCTGCCGGGACGATGAGGCTCGCACAATGGGATCGATCAGCTCACACGCTCAATCCAGCATCCAATCCTCGTACTCCATCCCATGCTTATCGAGAATCGCCTTCAGCTCCTCCTTGAAGGTCTTCCGGAGGTGGTGTTCGGCCTGATTCTCGATATACGCCACCGTCACCTCGACTCCAGACACACTCAGACGAACGCTCCATACCCCTCCTGCCACTCGAATGTCGCCAGATTGGGAAACGTCTCGTGAATCCATTTCGAGGAATTCCCTTTGATCAGTTGCACCGCCTTTGCCACAGCCATTGTCGACGGCAACGACACCAGCATGTGGACATGATCCGCCACGCCACCGACCTTCAAGGCTCGCATCTTGTTCTCGCGAGCGATCCCGCCCAGATAGGGCCACAACCTCTCTTGAACATCTGGCGTGAGGAACGGACGGCGATCCTTCGTGCTGAATACGACATGAATGAGACAGCTCACGAATGAGTGCATGCGAGATCTCCGAATCGAAATGGGAACGTGACCAATCGAAGTAACACCATTGAGTGAATGAGTGCGTGAACCACCCGGGCAGTGAGTGAAGCGGACTCCCTCAACCAACAAGCCTCTTTGTCCCGGTAGGGACACTCGACAATAGCCCACCGCTTCAGCGGTGGGTAGTTTGCCCAGTTGAGATCCAGTCCCGTCAGGGACGAAAGAAACGCCGAAGGTCTCCGCATGCCATAACTCCGAGCACAAGACAATCCATGTCGCAGACAGCGGACAGAACCTCTGTCGTCCCTGCCGGGACTGGGGTGTTCGGTACTCTTCGTGTCCCACCGCTGAAGCGGTGGGCTATTGTCACACCGTCCCTGCCGGGACGAAGAGTTTCCCTGTCCCGTCAGGGACACCCGACAATAGCCCACCGTTTCAACGGTGGGAATCGTGTCCCAACAAGTGCCACAGTCCCGCCAGGGACGAAAGAACCTCCGCCATTCACACGCGGCAACCACATTCGCGGTCCCCACTACGTTACCAGTAGCGAACTTCTGTCGTCCCTACCGGGACTGTTTCATACACTGCGAATGTTGTCCCACCGCTGAAGCGGTGGGCTATTGTCACACCGTCCCTGCCGGGACGAAGAGGCGTTGCCTGTCGACTGTCACCTCCTCTCAATCCTTCAACCGGTACAACTGCTCCCCAGCCTTCCAGACGAGTAGTACCCCTTCATCTTCGCGTCCGGCGTAGTCATCCAGGTTGATCGACTCGGGGTCGAGATACCCGAGGTTGATCGACTCGCACACCTCTTTCGGAATCTTCGAGGCCAGCGTGACCTTCACCCGGCAGGTCTCGACGCCGTTCTCATACGTCCCGCTGCCGCGCACATGCGTCGAGTGGGCCAGCACGCCCCACGGGTAGTCCTTGAACTTGTCCCACTGCTTCACGAAGTAGTCGCGGCAGTGGTAGCCGACGGCCAGGATGTGTTCACCGTGCGTGATCGACACCGTGTCCAGGTGCGGGGCATAGATGATTAACTCCCCGCCGTCCTCGACCACCGGCTCCAACTTGTACATGCACTTCCCGGCGGTCCACAGCTCGTCATACATCTTCGGCGAGCAGGAGAGGACCGTCTTGAACGGCTGATCCATCCGCTTGATGTGGACGGTGCCGGAGAGGTCGGCGGCGTCGCTCCACGCCTGTTCCGGGGTGCCGTAGAACATGCCGTGCAGGCGGGCTGTGCCGTCGCTGGTGACGACGAAGGTCAGGGCCCGCTTCTCCTGGGTAATCATCTGAGCGGCCAGGTTGACCACGTCGCGGACCGGGGTACTCTTGACGCCGATGATGCCGACGTTGGTGATCAGCGCCCCGAGCCAGTGGAAGAAGTTGAGCAGGTCCGGCCCCGAGATGCCGGGGAAGAAATACTTGTTCCCGCCCGAGAACCCGACGACCTCATGCGGGAAGACCGGGCCGAGAACCAGCAACTGGTCGTAGTCGTTGACCAGCTTGTTGATCTGCACCGGCACCGTCTTGGTGAGGAGGCCGTTCGAAGCCTGTAGGGTATCGGCCTCGCTGAGAGTGCCGAGCGTCACCAGAGACTCGGGGTTGTCCCACTCGTGATTGAAGAACTGCGTCTGAAAAAACAGCCGCATCCGCTCGATATCTTTGATCCCCAGCAGCTTGCTGATCTGCACCTCGGACATCGGTGGGTGGGTGCCCAACGCGATGAGGACATCCAGCGCCGCGACATGCGGCTTGAGATGCTGAAACAGAGCATCCCACAACAGCGGCAGAGGAGCTGTGCGCGTCGAGTCCGGGACGATCAGCAGCAGCCGCTTGCCCGCGACATCGGCAATCGGCACGTTCTGGATGATCCAGTGACGGACTTCGTTGTCGGTCAGAATCGGGGCCGGAGTGGTCATGAGGTGTTGCATGAAAGAAGAGAGGGTTGATGTGGGAACGAACCTGCCATCCTCCGTGGGATCGGCTTCCAGTCTGTCATGACAGGGTCAGAATGACAGGCTGGAAGCCGATCCCACTCACGGGCGCACGAACACCCAGGCCAGCCAGCACAACAGCGGCAGCAGCACGAAAATCAGCAGTCCAGCAATCAGGTTCGATCGCCAACTGTCGGGCCAACGCGCCATCGTGATCCACCAGAGGTTTTGGTTTGCAAAGGCGAACCCCGATCCAGAGCGTATTCTGACACGAAGGATCGCATGGGCAAAGGGATCGTCAGTGTCCGGGCTTCCGAGGGGGAACGTCTCGCACGTCACGTTCCCGGAAGGGGAGTCACGCGGGTGGCTTCCTGAGTTCATCCACCGTCTTCAGCAACGCCTGTTCGTCGTGATACCGTTTCAGTCGGCGTTGGAATGAGCCATCCGTCTTGGTGAGGACCAGGACGTGCGGGCTACCGATTTTCTCCAAGCCGTCTGTCACATCGCTGTTGTGCTTCCGCACGCTTTCGAGAATGTGGGATCGGGAGTTCGCCGCCGCTCGGATGCGCCCGACTTTGGCTGTGGGGTCGCCCAGGATCACCTGGAGTTCCTGGCAGAACTTGCATTGGCAATCGATGTCATTGGGACGGACCCAGTCGCTCGGCGGCTGGGGTTCCTGAGAGGTGGCGGTTTGCAACTCCTGCTGCACGGCGAGCAACCAGAGCTGCACCAGAGCGGGGGGGGCGAGGTCGTGCTTTCGCCAAGCGGTGATGGCGGTCTTCAGCACAGGGACTTGAATCGTTGCCAAAGGAAAGCGTTTCGGGTTAGCGCGCACCAGATCGACGATCCGCTCGAGTTGGGTGTCATCGCCCAGGCTTCGCAGAATCAGCAACAGGCCGGGCAGGGTCAACACGGCATGCGTCGGATCTGCCCCATAATGCCGGTCGGGCAGAGGCTGGCAAAACTGGTCCACAGCCTGCCGGGCCAGGCGAGGAATCAGCTCTTGGCACAGAGGATCGTCCAGCTGGGCCAGAGCCAGCTTCTCCAGCCAGTCGACATTGCGCACCATGAGCCGCTGCGGTTCCGTCTCGAACAGCGCGGTGAGCTCGGCGGCGAATGCCGCGCAGCCGTGCTTGCGGCACATCCCCACCACGAGTCGATCCAGATCGAGATAGGGATCATGAGTCGCCGCGAGTCGGAACAATTGACGGGCCAACTCGGGATCATCGATGGCGGCGAGTTGAGAGGCGAAGACGTTCCGTGGTTTGTCACGGAGGTACTCGGGCTGATAGTGGTAGCTCGAAGTCTTGGGCCAATGGCGGAGGATGGCCTGGGCGAGGGCCAGGCATTCCGGAGCGGAGGTGTCGCTCCGCTTTTTGCGAGGGGCGGGCTTGGCGGAGGCGGACTTCTTGCGGGACGCTTTCTGCTTGGGGGCCTGGAGCAGTTCGTCGAGTTGTTCGATCGCGAAGGAATGGCATTCTTTGGCCAGCACCTCGTAATGCTGATCCTGGTGCCAGAGACAGAGGGCGGAGCGGTGATACCAGCGGTCGAGCGTGTTCCCCGCGTTTCCGGTGAACCCTTCGTATTCTTCCCGCGTGGGCTTCCAGTCATCCAAGGGGATACTGGAGACGATCGAGTCGCCATCGAATCCAATGGGGGGAATGTTCACCGGCTTCCCGGTGGCGTCGACCCAGTTCTCCCCGGTGAGGTACTCGTCGATGACCTCCTGGATCACGTAATTGCCGGATGAGTCGTCGTCCTCGATTTCGTCGTCGCCATCATCATCTTCGTCCTCGTTGCGATGGCGTCGACGAGAGCGTGAGCCGTAACCATCGTCATCATCCCCGTCCTCATCGTAGGCCGAACAGGTGATGTGCCGCTCCACCTGGCAGAACATCACGCGGCAACCCGCTTTGTCCGCAGCCGCCATGACAAGTTCGGCTCGGGCGCGGTCGGCCCCCTTGAGCAAATCTGGGGAGAGGCCATGTTCGGTATAGTGGTGATCGAGGGCAAAGACCAACGGCTCGGCGGGCTTCTTCTCCACCCACTGCGTGATGGCGTCCGCCAACAACCCCGCAGGCGAACTGTCGGTCGGCTTGGCGGGGGCCACCTTCTGGCGCGGCTCAGGGGTCAGCACCAGGTTGTACGCCAAGCAGAGCCGGTAGCCGCTGCGGACCTTGGCGACCTCATGCTCGCAATCGGCATAGAAGGCGGCATAGCTCGCCGATTTCTCTGAGGCGGCTTCTAGGAATTGGAAGTACGACTGCTGACCTTGATGGCGCACCGTCAGCGCGCCACCCGTGAAGCGCGAGGGCAGGGCCACAATCAAGCTGCCGACCATCCGATCAGTCTTCTCGCTGTCCCGATGCGGCAGGAAGAACCCGCCGGTTTTATAAATCAGCAGCTTATACAGCTGCGGCACGAGCCGCTCGGCAGGGAGTCCCAACTTGATGGCGATGGGGCCCAGCATTCGCTGAATCGCCTGATTCCATTGGGGGTTCGTGATCGAGAACTGGTCAGGGGCGAGTTCGAACGTGTCGCGTACGCTGGTGTCGATCAGCGTCTGCTCCCCCTTGCCGAAGGGAGCCGGCTGACAGACCGCGATGAGTTTTTTCGCGGTCGCCATTTTGAGCGGCCACCCGACTAGGCCGACCCCTGGCACTTGGAGACACGGCAGCACACCCGGCACAGGGCCTCCCACGGAAAACGATTGATTCCGCTCCGCTGCAGCTTCGCCCGTTGCCAGGCGTTTAACGAGTGTGTGGAGTTCCATGTGTGTTTGGGGAGTGGGGAGTGGGGAGTGGAGGGTGTCACTCGACAGCCCTTTGATCCCATTCTGACAACGGCATTCTCGGACGCAAAGGAAGTGCCGCGCGAGTGGCCCCCCGTAGGCGATGTCGCTCCGCGACTCGCATTCCGCCGGGGAGTCATCTCACTCCCCCATGCACCCATGTGCCTGGTGAGAGGAATCTCAGTCGCGGAGCGACGTGAGGTGGTGTGCATCAGAAAAGTAGGCAGCCCGTTTCCTCTGCCCCCCTCTCCCCACTGGCGACATGATTTTCGATGTGGGCATGACTGTGGGGAGAGGGTCGGGGTGAGGGGCTTAGAGCGAGCGGTGTGGCCCCCTCACCCCCGCCCTCTCCCCCGCAGTGAGGCTGTTCCCTGGCGATCGAGCCGATTGCGGGGAGAGGGGGCAGTAACTGGTCGTTACCTACTTTTCTGATGCACACGCCTCCCCAGGCGTGTGTGCGTCCCGTTCGTCGGTAGCGGTTTCGCCTACCAAACACGCAGGAATCCAACCACGAAAGGCACGAAATACACGAAAAAGCAGGGTGTCGT
>JAYWFM010000212.1:0-11020 GCA_043778825.1 Planctomycetota bacterium
ATCCACGCGCGGAGCGTCTCTTCCACCTTGGGCCACTGCTCCGTGTTCTGGTAGTGCAGTGCATGGAAGTAGTAGTAGTCTTCCGTCCCCGGAATCAACTGTTGCAGCGGCACCGCGCGATCCGGTGCCAGCGAGAAATCTTCCAGAAATCCAATTTCCCCGGCCGAGAGCGTCCCCGTCAGCATCAACCACCCCAACGTCGCGAGCCACGAATTTCGTTGCATTGAAGAGTCCCCTGCATCCCTGGAAAGTCAAGACGGCATTCGCTGGCGTGGTGCGGGCGACTGGGATCGGGTGAGGAGTCCTAAAACAGACACCTCACGTGTTCCCCGACGGGCCACGACCCTGGAACGATACGCCACGGCGCGCCCCGCTGCCCATCGTCCCGCGAGTGTGACGAACGAACCATCGCAATAGTTTCTAGTTTTCCGGGAAAATCTGAGCAATCTCCCCGAAACAGAAGAGCAGAAAAGGAGGGGGTCAGGTCTGTTTTCTGGGTCTCGAAGGTCGTAATCGATGCTTCCCGAGAAAACAGTGAGAACTGCCCCTGTTCCTTCCTCCAGGGTGCGGGACGAAGTGAAGGCCCGCGACTTCCCGATCCCGGCTCAGCGCACGATCATCGACTACGCCTCTCTCGGCGGCGAAGCCGGGTAAATCGGCTCGGCGGGGTGCATTCGGAGTCATCTGAAGCAGTTGCTGGATTGAGAGGTGGCGCAATCTGGAGGAGATCGCAATCGACTTTATGGGACGCCATGACGAACTCGTCCTGTCCTTCACAAATGAGCATACTCCGGGAACTGCTCGACAGCCGATTTGAGGAACTTCATCAATTCGCGGCCCTTCGAAGTCGTCAATGCCTTCCAGACTGGAAACTCGTATGCCATGGGGGCGAACTGTGGTGCTGCGTGCGGCCAAGGATATTCCGGATTGGGGCCATCACCAGCGAGAGCGGGAGCAAGTCGTTCCAACTCATAAGCCACTTCAAAAGCGGCCTTAATTCTGCCTTCGAAATCCGAAAATCGAGAGAAGCCAAAAATACTGGCAAGACGATTTCGGCTCTCCTGCCGATTGTTCTTCGTCAGCAGCTTAAGAAACATGCGGAATCCCGTGTGGCTCATCTTGGGCGGAGTATCGTCTCTCCAAGAATACGCCTTCGAAATCTTCTCCGTCGCCATCTGCAGGTAGTGCAGAGCGTGACATGGCTCAAATCCACCAATGTCCCTGAAGCGAATGAAGACCTGATAGTCGGAGCGAGCCTGTTTCCACCAAAGCTCTTGGAAGGGCTTCATCGAAGGGATCCGTCATCTCAAGAACATGAATTTGGAAAAGAGACTTTTCCCTGCAGTGACCAGTGATGTGGCAGTTCCAATTGCCCGCTTTCGATTCGTTTCCATTGCCCCCGTGTGACATCTAGAATTCGCAATCGATGTTCGGTATCCGTCCCCGTATCCACGCCAAAGTCGATGGCCTCAAGAGAGTTGTCAATTCGCTCTCCCATGAGGGTATTGACCTCCACAAGTCTGATCTCTCTCTCTCCAGCATCGGTAGGAAGGTAGTGAACGGCTTCAACACCAGGGTCGGTCTCCAAGTGCATCTCGGCATACGAACTCGCCCAAGCATTCCGATCAAACTCGACAGCTAGCATTCTCATCGCCCCCTTCAAACACGCGAAATGAGTTGGACTCGATTGGAATGTGGAACAGAGATTGGCTTCGCTCCTCGCCAATGTGTTCTTGAAATCTGGGTGACACTGTGCATCAGTATTTCCTCGCCTTGTTCACGTTGTCAAGGTCTTTCTCAGGCTCAGAATCAAGTGCGATCGGCCCCCTTACCCCTGCGGCGTAATCAACGCGACTTCCAGCACGCGCTGCCGCCGGACCTTGCGCACCAAGGCCCGCACGCCCGCTTGATCCACGACCTCCCCGCCGGTCGGCGGTTCGCCGAGGTGCCCGATCACCCAGCCGCTGAGGTTGTGGATCTCTCCCTCTGGCATCGTGGATTCCAGATCGATCCCGGTCAGCTCCTTGAGCTTCGGCAGCGAGATCCCGCCGCCCGCCACCCAGCCAGCCCCCGACTTCACCACGTGCGCGGGGAGCAGATCGTACTCGTCCTGGATGTCGCCGATCAGCTCCTCGATGATGTCTTCCAGGGTAATCATCCCCTGCACGGTCCCGGCCTCATCGCAGATCAGCGCGATGTGCGTGTGCATCTTCATCAGCTGTTCGAGAACGTTGGAGAGAACCTGGCTGTTGCGCATGCGGGGGATGTTCCGCACGATCCCCTTCATGGAGGGATCGGACGGGTTGAGCTTCATGAAGGCGATGATGTCTTTGAAGGTCACATAGCCCATGATCCGCTGCGGGTTCCCCGGCACTGCGGTGACGGGGAACCGCGTGTGCATGTCGAGGTGGGCTCGCACCAGACAGTCGCCGATCGAGTCTTCGAGGTTCAGCATGCTGATATGCTCGGCGGGGAGCATCACCTCATCAACAGGGCGACTGGAGAGGCGGGCCGCACCGAGGATGATGTTCTCCTCTCTCGCACCGATCAGCCTTGAAGTCCGCGCCAGACTGGCAATCGCCCGCAACTCCTGGAGCTCCAACGCCTCCGTCCGGGCATTCGCGTGCGGCTTCGGCGTCCAGAGCTTTTCGCTGAGGTCCATCAGCCCCGAGGCCGATCTCTCCAGCATCCACACTGCCGGCCAGACGCTGGTCGCGATCCACTTCATCGGGGGCGACAGCCGCAGACAGACCCACTCCTTGTTGCGCAGTGCGAACAGCTTCGGGACCAGTTCTCCAATCACGATCGAGATCGCCGTCAGCGGAATCACGATCACGACAATGGCCAACAACTGGGCAGTCCCCTTGCTCAGGCCCCATGACTGGAGTACCGGCTGGATGTACTCTCCCGCGCTGGACCCTCCGGCGGCCCCGGTAATCAGTCCGACCAGGGTGATGCCCAACTGGACGACGGCGAGGCTCTTCTCGATGTCCTCTTTCATCTGAAGGGCCGAAGCCGCTCCGGTGCGTCCCTCGCGGGCGAGCCCCTGCAACCGAGACACGGAGACCGAGGCCAAGGCGATCTCGTATGCGGCAAAGATCGCATTGACCAAGACCATCAACAGGACGACAAAAAGTTCCATAAACTCCACGGGGCCTCATCAGGGGGGCGATGAGCGGCACGCTGGCTCATCGCAAATCCGGTGTTCGGCCAGGCCGACACCGTGCCGGGTACACGGCAGGAGACTGTATCGTGGTGGACCCGACAGAGAATTACAAACCCGCGAGGCTTCGGGCTGTACGTCGTGTGTGCGTCCGATCTCCACGGGGTGCATTCGCCATTTGGCGGTACTTCGCGAAATGCGAGTCGCGGAGCGACATCGCCTACGTCGTCGGTCGCTCCGCGACCGAGATTCATAAGGGGTACCGCCCATGGGCGAATGCCCCCGAACTCCACGAATCCCCCAAAAGACGCTTTGCCGCATTCCCCTGCCGGTGGTACGATCTCCGGGGGGTGTTCTCCATTCCAGACGGGCTCCTCATTCTGGAACCACTGTCTCGAACGGGAAACCCCCGGCAACCCAGGCCCCCTGATGAATTTCCAGACGGACAATCCGTTGATTTTCGGTTTTCCGATCGGCACCCTGTGGGGGGCGCGGGTGCGGGTCAGTCTGCTCTATCTGGTGCTGCTGCCGTGGCTGATCGGTCCTCTGGGGTGGAAGGTCGGGCTGCTGGCGTTTGCCGTGCTGACTGTGGTGATCCTGCTGCATGAGTATTGCCATGTGTTTGCCGCCCGGTTGACGGGGGGGGATGCGGACGAGGTCATCCTTTGGCCACTCGGAGGGTTGGCCCTCTGCCGACGAGCCCCGACGTTTCAGTCGGAGTTTTTGACTCCTGCCGCTGGTCCGCTGTTCCACTTGGCTGTCTGTGTCCTCTTGCTGGCCGGGGTCTATTCCCGGCCGGACTTTTTCACGGAGGTGATTCATCCGCTCAACTTCCCTCACATCGATCTGGAGCGGGGGAAGTTCTTCCAGGAACTGGTGGTGCTGATATTCGCGCTGAACTTGAAGTTGCTGCTGCTGAACCTGTTGCCGATGCTGCCCCTCGACGGAGCCAGTATGTGGCATGCGGTGGCCCGTCATCGCTGGGAGCCGATCGTCGCCAAGACGGCCATGCTGATTGTCAGCAGCCTGACGCATTTCCTTCTCGTCAGTGTCGGGATGAATATCGACAGCTCGCTGGGCATCCATCTCCTACTCCTGTCATGTCTGTTGCAGTGGATCACGATTTTGGAGTGGGTCCGGTTGCACGCCGCGAACCTGATCGGGGTCGAGATGGAGGACTCCGAGAACGACGAATCGTTCGATGACGACGAAGACGGCCAGCCCCGCCGCACCCGCACCCCGGGTCTGCTGGAACGCTGGAAACTGGACCGCGAACGCAAGCGGCAGGAACGCGAGGAGCAGGAACGGATCGAGACCGAAGCCCAGCTCGACACCCTCCTGGAGAAAGTTCACCAAACCGGAATGGACTCGCTGAGCGAATCCGAGAAGCGTTTTTTGAAGAAAGCCAGCGCCCGGTATCGCGGGCAAAATCGACCGTAGCGAGTCGGGGGTCGGAGGTCGGGTGTCGGGAGCCAGAGGGGGCGAGGGGCGAACGCTGTGCCAGCTCCGCCCACGGAAACGGCGGTGGGCACCGATCCGCTCACCGGCCCCAGTCGAACGCCACATCCAGCGCTGGGGCCGAGTGCGTCAAGGCTCCGATGCTGATCCGGTCGACCCCCGTGGCGGCGATCTCGCGGATCGTCGCCAGGTTCACTCCGCCGGACGCCTCCAGTAACACCGCGGGAGCAAACCGGTCACGGATGGCGACCGCCTCGCGCAGCTGAGGCGGCTTCATATTGTCGAGCAGCACGATCTCCGGCTGCTCGTGCAGGGCGTCGTTCAGCTGGGCCAGCGTGTCGACCTCGACCTCGATCGGCTGTCCGGGCCAGCGCTGGCGGGCCTGGCGAATGGCGGCGGAGACGGAGCCGTCGGGGGCCTGCGTTCTCCAGGCGGCCAGGTGGTTGTCCTTAATCAGGATGCCGTCCGACAACCCCATGCGGTGGTTGCTGCCGCCCCCGCAACGGACCGCATACTTCTGCAACAGCCGCCAGCCGGGCCAGGTCTTGCGCGTGTCGAGAATCTTCGCGCGGGTGTCCTCGGCAGCGTCGACGAACTGGCGAGTCAACGTCGCCACGCCGCCCAATGCGGTGAGAAAATTGAGTACAGTCCGCTCGCCGGTCAGCAGCGATCGCACCGGCCCCTGCACATTGGCCAGCACGCGGCCCGGCATGACCGACTCCCCATCGCGGCAGAGCAGGTCGATGGCCACCGACGGATCAATCTGTGCAAACACCAACTCCACAATCGGCAAACCCGCCACCACCCCGCGCTGACGGGCCACGATCTGGACGACGCCGTCCTGGTCCTCGGGGACCAGGGCCACCGATGTCAGATCGCACGCCCCCCGCAAATCCTCGTCGAGGGCCATGCCGATCAGCGCCGTAGCGGCCAATCGCTCGTGTTCACCAAAGGTGTGTTCCATCGGGTTCATCCAGGCGCCCACTGGCGTCGATCCTCACAGGCTGTGAGGTCTGGACATACGTGGACAGTCTCCGAGAGTATCCAGCCCCGCTCCCCCGTTGTCCACAAGTGATACTGCGGTCCAGGGGATCCGATCCCGCGATCCCGGAACAATCGCCTACGATTTGCCGGTTGGAACCCGACTCGGTATAGTGCCACGTTCCACACCTCACCCTGTTTGTCGGAGTCGGATGCCGGATGGCGAAAGAGAAGGAAGAAGGAATCGAAATGGAGGGCAGCGTCGTCGAGGCGCTCGCCAACACGACATTTCGAGTGAAGCTCGATAACGGACACATGGTCCTGGCCCATGTCTCGGGCCGGATGCGCAAGAATTTCATTCGTATCGTCCCCGGCGACCGCGTGAAGGTCGAAGTCTCCCCGTACGACCTGACCCGGGGCCGGATCACGTTCCGCGAACGATAAGAGAGCCCACGTCGCTGCGTTCGCCAGAACGCGGGCTGCCGGGACCGACCCGAAGCGACTGAACCAGCCCCCATCGCGAATGCCGACAGCGTTCGCCCACCTTCTGGCGAAGGTGGCTACCTATGCCGAACGTGGGCGATCATTGATCCCGCGAGTTGAGTCATGACGACCTCCCCAGCCACTTCGACCGTCCTGCCCTTCGTGCGGTTGTTTACGGACGGAGCTTGTAGCGGGAACCCCGGCCCCGGCGGCTGGGGGTTCATTCTGCGTCATCCCGCCTCGGGGAAAGAGCGCGAGGGGTCCGGCGGGCAGGCCGATACGACGAATAACCAGATGGAACTGATGGCCGTCATCGAGGGGCTGCGGGCTCTCAAATCCCGCTCCCAGGTCGAGGTCATCACCGACAGCAAATACGTGGCCCAAGGCTCCGAAGAGTGGATGCCCGGCTGGAAAAGAAACGGCTGGCGACGCAAGGAGGGCCAGCAATTTAAGCCGGTTAAAAACGTCGAACTCTGGCAACTGATGGACGAATTGCTTCAAAAGCACGAGGTCCGGTTCACCGTCGTGAAGGGACACTCGGGCCATCCGGAGAACGAGCGGTGCGACGAGCTGGCAGTGGCCGAATCGCAGAAGTTTCGGTAGACCACGGACCCGGAATACACACCCGGCTTTTCGGGGTGGTTTCCGCGCTGATGTCCTCTCGGAAATCCAACAATCTGCGCTCCAGCCGACAGAGTATCCCAAGGAGAGGGTGGACTGCCCTCTGCGTCGAGAGTCTCCACAGACCGCGAATGAAGAGCGACTCGCCGATGACGAGGTGGTGCATGCGAACAGACGATCATCGTCTGTACCGC
The DNA here is from genome assembly GCA_043778825.1 of Planctomycetota bacterium. Classification (GTDB taxonomy): domain Bacteria; phylum Planctomycetota; class Planctomycetia; order Planctomycetales; family Planctomycetaceae; genus TH-plancto1. Next base: position 6,901 of record JAYWFM010000212.1, read on the forward strand.
TCTTCTGCTCGGCTCTTCATGATTTTGTTCCCATGATTTTGTGAAACTCTTCCTCTCCCCCGGTCAGATGAGGCATGACCTGGATCGGGGATCACAAGATCATGACCACAAGATCAGGGGGAGACTTTCCGGTTCCGACGCAACCTCATATCGCCCTTCGGTCGCCCGAGACCGACAGTGACCCGCTGAACGGGCTGGCGTGCAAAGTGCGTCTGGCACTCGTGCTTTCCCGAGTGTGCGACGCACTTTGTGATTGTCACTGACCCACCCATTCACAATCTCCCCATGATTTTGTTCTTCATGATTTTGTGAATCTCTTCCTCTCTACTTCGGAAACTCAGAGGGGAACAAAATCATGAGGAACAAAATCATGAAGAGGCTCCTCGCGTTCGCTGCCCCACGGAGTCGGACGCATTGTTTTTCTCTCGATTCGCCAAGTCAGCAAAGTGCGTCTGGCACTCGTGCTTTCCCGTTAACCAAAATCCCGTCTGGACTTGCTGCAACCGCTTGTGATAGAACCGGTTTGGAACGCTGTCGGGACTCCTGGAATAGCCAGGGGAGAGGGCGAGATTCACATTCACTGAACCTGGCTTGGCAAGGATGCCTGGATGAACACGAGTGCGACACGACTCGACGAGAATATGGTGCCCCAGTCGACGACCTTGCACGCGGCGGCGTCCGTGACACCACTGGCTTCGGCCAGAAACTCGTATGCGTATCGAACACGCATGTGGATCACCGGGGTCTCGCTGGGGATCGGCTTCCTCTTGACCGCCCTGAATCGTCCGCTGACTCCTCTCTCTTGGGGATGGGGTGTGGGCGTCGACGTTCTCGGCTGGGGCGTGTTCTGTGCAGGGGCTGCGATGAGGATCTGGGCCTCGACATATATCTGTTCCCGCAAGAGTCGGGATGTGGTGCGGACGGGTCCGTATTCGGTGTGCCGCAATCCGTTGTACTGGGGCACATTTCTGATGGTGGCGGCGTTCCCGCTACTGCTGAAGAGTCCGCTTCTCGCCGTGTCGATGCTGCCTCCGATTCTGCTCTATCTCTTCGCGGTGGTCCCCGTGGAAGAGTCGGTGATGGCCAGTCGGCATGGGGCTGAGTATGTCGCGTATTGCCACGATGTCTCTCGCTGGTGGCCGAATGTCTTGAGTTACGTGAAGGGCGAGCCGCTCGACGGCCAGTCGATGGGCTTTTACCGCGAGTGCTTCCGGCTCCGGTGGTGGCTGGGGTTCGCGATCGGGTTCAAGGTGCTGTTTCACTTTGCGGACGCCCCGTGGTGGATGCACCCCCTGCACTGGTGGTAGACTCTTTCCTCGGGCGACGAGTGTCGCCCGTCCGGGGAGAATCGATTCATGTCGCGCTCGCTTCTGTATTGTCTGCTGGGATGGCTGGGACTCAGCTGCGTTTGGGCGGAGACGCTCCGCGCTCAAAGCCCGCGCGCCAAAAAGCCCCCCGCCAAGGTCGAAGTCCGTGTCGAGCCACAGAAGGCGGGCGAGCCGCCGCTCTACCGCACCCGCAACTTCGCCGTGAGGACTGACATCCCCGCCGAGGAGGCCGAAGAACTGCTCCGGCGTCTGGAGACGATGCTGGTACTAATCAGCAAATACTGGGGCCGACCGAACTCGCAGTCGATCGACATGTATGTCGTCCGCGATGTCTCCAAGTGGCCCGCCGGTCTCCTGGACGACGAGGGACTCCAGCATATCCAAGCGGGCGGCGGCGTCACGCTGGGCCAGACGCAGCAAAACTCACTCACGGGGCAAATCCTCGCCAGCCGCGCCGTCGTGTATGCCGTCGCCGACCGAGGTACGCCCCAGCACGAGGCCGTCCACGCCTACTGCATGCTGAATTTCGGTCGCACCGGGCCCGTCTGGTACGCCGAGGGAATGGCCGAAATGGGCCAGTATTGGAAGGACGGGGACTTCGCCGTCCACTGCCATCCCGAAGTTCTCAAATACCTCAAGGCCGAGGAACCCAAGCCCCTCACCGAGATCACCAGCCTCGCACAAGTGACCGGCGATAGCTGGCAAAACTATGCCTGGCGCTGGGCCCTGTGCCACTTGCTGGCCAACAACACGAACTATGCCCCCCGCTTTCACCCGCTGGGCATGGCCCTGCTCAACAACCAGCGCTCCAGCTTCGAGGATGTCTACGGCCCGATGGCCAAGGAGATCTCGTTCGAGTACCTCCAGTTCCTCAAGAACTTCGATCAGGGATACCGGGCCGACCTGTGCAGCTGGGACTGGAAGGCCAAATTCAACGGCGTCCTGACCCGCCCCCTCAACGCCAAGATCAAGGCCGCAGGCGGTTGGCAGCCCTCCCGACTCTTCGTCAAGAAGGACATGAGCTACACGTACTCGACCAAGGGGGAATGGTCCCTGGCCAAGGACGGGGAGAAGGTGACAGCTGCGGGAGCGACCGATGGGAAGGGCCGTCTGGAAGCGGTGATCTTCCATGACTACGAGTTGAGCGAACCGATCGAACTGGGCGAGGACGGAAGGTTCACAGCCCCGGTCGAGGGGAAGCTATACCTGCGCTGCCGAGACGCGTGGGGCGAACTCGCTGACAACTCGGGTGAGATTACGGTGAAGTTTGAGAAGGGGGAGTGAGGCTGGCGGGACCGTTCGCCGATTGTCGGTCGACCGCGAAATGCCAGTCGCGGAGCGACATGGCCTACGTAGCTCGGTCGCTCCGCGACCGAGATTCCTGGGGGGCCAATGACTCGCCGTGACTCAGTGTGGGAGTCCCGGAGCAGCCTGAAGGCTGGACTCCCACCCCGCCCACTCCAACCGGTTTTCGGCCGATCACTGCTGAGGCGACTGGCCTCGTTCGACGGCGATCTCGGCTTTCGATTGCTTGTCGGGCTGGTATTCCCAAAACGGCTTGCCGTCGAACTCGAACTCCTGCTGGGTGGGGTCGAACTCGTCGCCGCGACTGGTGAACTTCTGGACGAGAACCTTACGCCAGGTGCGTTTCTCGTCCCCTTCGCCACGGACTTCGTAGACGTTGCTGAAGCCCTGGAAGATCACTTTGAAGAAGTCGGACTTGGGGTCGACCCCGCTCCAGGTGGCGACGCCGTAAATCCACGGCTGAACCGGATCGGTCGCAGCCACGGGCTCGGGCACGGGACGCACGACGGAGACGGCATCGAGGAACGTCCGGGAGGGAATGCCCGGGCGTTCGACCGTGTTGATCTTTTTCACGGTAGTGGGCAGAACGCGATCCACATGGATTTCGACCGGGATCTCCGTCTCGCGATTATCAAAGGTGACGAGCGTCAGTTGCGGAATGAACAGCGCCGGACCGGTAGGCGGGTCCAGGGTGTTGACCGGATTGGTGTCTTCCCCGACCGTGTTCTTGATGATCGGACGCGGCAGAGCGCGGTAGGCCAGATACCAGACTTGCTGCGGTTCCTTCTGGCCCGGGACCGGCGACATGACCATCCGCATCGGCTTCATCTGGACTTCCATTTCCCAGACGTGCAACTGCCGGGCGACTTCCACTCCGGTGGTATAGGGCTTGATGGCGACGGCAAAACCGCGATCCAGGGCTGCCTCCTGAGCCCACAGCCGGGGCACCAGGCCAACACCGACTGCGGAGCCGCAGAGCATGCTCAGAAATGAGCGACGATCAAGGGGCGACATCGGCCGAGTCTCCACGGGCACCAAGTTCCCCGCCCTCGAAGAGTGCGGGCGGGGGATGATCTGGCTCGAATGCCAGCACGATTGACTTTACGCGGAGTCAGGACGGGGGTCAAACCGAACTGGCCGGGCGCAATCTCTCCGAATCGTTGTGTCGGACCGGGATGGAGGTCGACTGCAGGGCTTCCTGCGGGCCGGATGGAGATTCGGTAGGTTGCTGTTCAGGCTCCCGCGCAGGAAGGATGTGTTGGCATCAGAATTGTAGGCCGTCGCGTGCCTCTGCCCCCTCTCCCCACTGGCGGCATGGCTTTCGGTGAGGACGTGACTGTGGGGAGAGGGCCGGGGTGAGGGGCACAGAGCGAGCCGTATGGCCCCCTCACCCCAGCCCTGGCCTGGTGAAACGGGGTTTTGGCGGCTGTCGAGTTTGTGAATGCGAGGGCTCAATCTGGCGTGGTCTGCCAGCCTCCTACGAAGTC
>JAYWFM010000213.1:0-4676 GCA_043778825.1 Planctomycetota bacterium
GAAGTCGAAGTAGTGTGGGCTTTAGCCCACGCTTCCCTGATGATAACGCTCCCGCGTGGGCTAAAGCCCACGCTACAGGGACTTTTGTCGGAAACGTCAACGAAGGGAACGAAGGGTCAAGTTCGTAGATTCTTCGTTTCCCTTGTTGCCTTCTGTTCAAAATAAAATCGGGAAGTTGTTTCGAGCCAGATCCTAATTGGACAGCGCCACTGTTCCAGGGGGGCAGCACTGGTGAGGGCCCCTCCGAACCGTGGCCAGACTCAAGCGACAGAGCTGCGACAGCCCTCCCCATTCGCGCTCCCTGAGATTCGCGCGGAAAATCGGATCTCCGCGCGAATCTCAGGGAGCGCGAATGAGGAATTCAACGGGCCTCTCACGTACCACTGAAGAGACATCCCTGAGAAAGTGGCGCTGTCCAATTAGGCAGGCAGGTGAAAAGAGTCTCCCCGCCACCCCGCTTGTCGGGGTGGTTCCCGCGACTGTGCGCTACCGTATTCGTACTTTGCACTTTTCAATTTGCACTGTTCCCCTCAACCCTCAACGATCCCACGGAGTGTGCGACGCACTTTGTGATTGTCCCCAGCCCCCCCCCACGATCCGCTTCTTCCGGAAGAGACTCCACGCGGGCCAGCCTGAGAGATCCGACGAACTTCCGAGTCCGTCGCCCCCCGAGGTCTTCTCCACGGACGGACGAGGACATCCGTCCTCCGAAATGCCTCATTCCTCTCCGCGAGAAATATCGAGTGTCCCCACGGGCCATCTTCTTCATCCGCAGTCCGGCCTTGCCATCCGTGGTCAGAAATCCGCTGACCACGGATGGCAAAGCCGGACCACGGATGCAGAGCAACGCGCCGGGCGACGCGGTGCCCCCTGCAAATTGCCGCTCATTCGCTGCTCCCCTCTTCATGATTTTGTAACCATGATTTTGTAAACCTCTTCCGCCCTCCCGGAAGATGAGACGTGCTCCGGATCAGGCATCACAAAATCATGAACCACAAAATCATGGGGAGCCTTTCAGATTGCGACGCTGCACTGCGGGCACCCGAGACCGTTCGTGACCCCGGTCTGCAAAGTGTGTCTCGCACTCTCGATCCTCCTCCCTGTCCGTTTCCTCTTGCCCCGCAAGTCGGATTGCGGTGAAATGGAGGGAGAGAGTGTGGGTTGTTCGGCTCCTTCCGACCTTGACGATTACTCCGGCGGCTGCCGCATATCCCTCGCTATCGTTCTGACCTTGCCGAGCCACGCGGGTCGATTCGGGTGTTGAGGATTTTCTCCCGTCACAGTCTGCTGTGGCGTCTAGGCTTCGGGCGAGTGAAGTGCCACCCGCAGGACAGTGGTGCGCGGACCCTCTCGACATCTCCCCCTCCCCAACGAACTCATGGCCACCCAAAAGACCATTCCCGCTGCCACTCGCTGGATCTGGCCGTTTGAACTGATCGAACAGATCGGTGAAGGCGGGATGGGAGTGGTGTATCGTGCCCGCTATGTCGTCAACAATCGCGAAGTCGCGCTGAAGATGCTGCCGGGGGATGTCACCGATAAGGTGGCTCTGGCCCGTTTTGAACGCGAGTTGGAGGTGCTCAAGAATCTCAAGCACCCCAATATCGTGCGGTGCTTCGGCGGAGTCAGCGAGGACAAGAAACGCTTCTACGCGATGGAACTCGTCGAAGGCGGTAGCCTGGAAGACGAACTGCAACGTCGCGGTAAGCTGTCGATGGAGCGAGTCGTCGCGTACGGCCTGCAAATGTGTGCGGCTCTGGAATGCTCGCACAAGAGCGGGGTCGTCCACCGAGACATCAAGCCCAGCAACTTCCTCATCGGCAATGACCGACAGCTCAAGCTGAGCGACTTTGGCCTCGCCAGTGTGTCGGCCTCGCGCCGCATCACCGCTGCGGGGAAGACGGCTGGCACGCTGCTGTACATGGCTCCAGAGCAGATTTGCGGAGGGGATATGTCCCCCCAGACCGACCTGTATGCGCTGGGGTGCGTGTTCTACGAACTGCTGACGGGGAAGCCACCGTTCATCGGCGAATCCCCGGCGCAGACGATGCACATGCACTGTCGAGCCGAGATTCCCCGAGTGTCGCAGGTCATCTTCGATTGCCCGGTGATCCTCGACAAGTTGATCGCCAGGCTGATGGCCAAAGAGTCGTCTCAGCGACCGCAATCGGCGGCCGAGGTCGCGCGGGAACTGCGGACGGTCACGAACACCGTCACCGTCAAGATCGACCCGAAGCGGTTGCTGTTGGAGGGCGGTTCGGGTCCGCTCGCGCTTCCACCAGTGATGCGCACGGACTTGGGTGACGCCGAGGTTCGGCCCCCCACACGGTCCTTCCGGGACGCGATCACGCTGTACTTGCTCTTGCCGTCGCTGGTCGGATCACTCCTGTGGAACTTCGTTCCCAAGTCTGACACCACACTGACCACCCAGTTACAAACGCAGTGGGTGAATGCCCTGCGTGACCCGGATCGTGAAGTCCGCGTCACGGCGGCGAGGAGCCTGGGCGAACTGCATGGGCAATCGCTGGTGGCATTGAAAGCGGTGGCGAATGCGTTGGAGGACTACGATCCGTTAGTCCGGCGGGAGGCGATCCTCGCGATTGCCAAAGCGGGCACGCCCGGCAGAATCTACATGCCCACGCTGATGCATATCAACAAAGACGACCCGGAGTTGGAGTTGCGTAACTTGGCCGGGATGTCGATTGTGACCCTCAAAGCGGCCCCCGACCACAGCCACCTCGGAACTTGGCTGATCCTCCTCGGACTGGCCGCCACTGTCGGGGGGGCGACGTATTACTGGTTGCGCAAGAACGTCAAGCTCCACGAGATGCCTCAGCGGAAGCCAGTGCTTGGCGTGCGTTAATCGAATCGATATACCACGAGGGGCTGGCGGGGATCCGTGGTGAGCCCGACTCGGTGGGAGCCCGTTGGAGTTCAGGCTTTAGCCTGCTCCGGTGCAGGCTATACTTCACTCGGACCGAAGTGAGACATGCTGATGTCGCCACGTTTCGCCAGAACGTGGGCGAACTGGCTCGCGGGCCCGCCCTCTGGCGAGGGGCAGCTACGTCGCTGTAGGGGCACCGGAGCAGCCTAAAGCCTGGACTCCCACCGTCGACTGCGGCCCGTCGACTTCACTCTAAGGTGTCATCGCCATGCCATTTCCCTTCTCGGCTGTGGGGCAGAAGCTGACCGCCCGGAGCGGCATTCTGGCGTTGATGGATGACCTCGGGCGGGCGATGACCGTCGAGCCGGACATGCGGATGCTGGGCGGGGGGAATCCGGCAGCTGTGCCCGCGCTGCAGGTGTTGTGGCGAGAGCGGATGCAGGCTCTGCTGGATGAGGGAGCGGGCTTCGACCGCATGCTGGGTAACTACGATCCGCCCCAGGGGAATCCGCGATTTCTGGCCTCGCTGGCGCGGCTGCTGCGAGAGAAGTTCGGTTGGGCGATCGGCCCCGAGAATCTGGCGATCACGACCGGAGGCCAGACGGCGTTCTTCCAGATCTTCAACCTGCTGGCCGGGCGATTTACGGATGGTCGGCAGCGGAAGATCCTGCTGCCGCTCTGCCCGGAGTACATCGGCTATGCAGACCAGGGGATCGAAGAGGGGCTCTTCGTCGCCTGTCGCCCGACGATTTCCTGGCCCCACGGCGAGGCGGCGCGGGTCTTCAAGTACCGCATCGATTTCGCAGCCGTCGAGGCGGCTCTGGCGAGCCACGATGTGGGGGCCATCGCGGTCTCGCGACCGACGAACCCGACGGGGAACGTCCTCACCGATGAGGAGGTGCAGCAGCTCTCCGCCTTGGCGGCCACGCACGGCATCCCGCTGATCCTCGACAACGCCTATGGAGCCCCGTTCCCCGGAGTGATCTTTGTTCCCGCCGAACCGTATTGGGCTCCGCATCTGATTTTGACGCTGAGCCTCTCCAAGCTCGGGCTGCCCGGAACCCGGACCGGTATCGTGATCGCTCCCCCGGAGATTGCCAGCGCGGTGGCGGCGATGACCGCCATCACGGGACTGGCCAATGGCAACGTGGGCCAGCAACTCGTGCTGCCCCTGATCGAGGACGGTCGCATCCTGCGCCTCGGCCCCGACATCCTCCGACCGTACTATGAACAGAAGAGCCAGGCCGCTGCCGCGATGGCTGCCGAAGCGTTCGAGGCTTGTGGCGTGAACTGGGCCATGCACGCCAGCGAAGGAGCGTTCTTCCACTGGCTCTGGCTGCGGGACATGCAGATCCCGACCCGCGAGTTATACGAGCGACTCAAAGCTCGGAAGGTTCTCATCGTCCCCGGCGAATACTTTTTCTTCGGCCTCGACGAGGACGGTCCAGAAGGGGACTGGCCGCACAGCCGAGAATGCCTGCGACTCAATTTCTCCCAGCCGGAACAAACCGTCCGCGAGGGGTTGCAGATCATCGCCGAAGAGGCCGCCAAGGCCAGCCGGTAGTTGGAGTTCAGCCTTTCGGCTCAGGGCTTCCAAGGTGTGAAATACAGGAGTTTCGCCTGTCTTTCGACAAACGAGCTGACACCGAAGAACTCTTTGTCCCGTCAGGGACAGCTGAAAATAGCCCACCGCGTCACGGCCTGTTGATTTTATGGACCGTTATCTCACAAGTCATGGATTTCCCCTTTCCCCGGTGCGTGACGGGGCCTTTGGGGGGTGAGGGTGTGGTCA
>JAYWFM010000214.1:0-4670 GCA_043778825.1 Planctomycetota bacterium
AGCCCCCGGAGCGCGCCGAGGTCGCCAACAACCTCCCGCCAAGCCCCGCTACACCCCGCTAACGAGGGTCACAGTGCAATTCTTGGACAAACTCCTAGAATTCACAGCCGCCTGAACGTGGGTCAGGCCCTGCCCGACCTGGGAGCCTCGTTCCACCTCGTGACTCCGTCCCAGCCGTGGGAACCGGGACGGGCGTATGTGATCCGAGTCGACTACAGCAACACGATCTATCAGGGCCTGACCGACATCGACGGAGCCACGCTCTTCGCCTTCAACGGCGGCGGGAGCGTTGATGACAGTGATCTGAAGGTCGATTTGGTGGTGAATGGGATGGGCGACGCAGTGGAAGAGTCTCTGGGATATCTATCAGATGTTGGGAGTGAAATGCCAGGGTCTCTGACGATTACTGGCGTTGGAACATGCAGTTGGAAGCTGACATTTCCCGATCATGTGGAGGTGTTTAGGGCTGACGGTACGCAACTGAGCAGTGGTGCTGTCCAGTCGGGAGAGTCGCTCAACGCCAACATCGGCCTGACGGTCAAATGTGTCGGTGTGAGTCCAAACGCTCTGGGAACGAGCATTACCGCAACCGCGACGAAGGGAAGCAACTCAGAGAGTGATACAGCGAAGGGAACCGCCTGGAGATTCGGCTGGTTAAAAGTTTCCGATGCCAGCGCTAGCGGTGAAGTGAGTACGGACGGCAGTAACATTCCGGTTTTCTGGAGTGCCGCACCTGGAGCCGTTTCGTTCAGTCAACAGTATTTCCCGTCCGACTTGACGAATGTATTGTCCGTGCTTTTCAAGCTGGAAGGGACTGGGGCCTCACCGGCCAACGGCCCCATCAACAATCCCGCCCCGACCAAGGTCATCATTTATCCCGCGCCCGCCCCCATCACCACTACGCTGTCGACGGGCGCCGACAACAATTCATCGGGCGCACTGGACGCTGGCGAAGTCAAACGGAGTGTATTGATCCGACGGATGAGTTTTGACGGTGCGATAATCATGTCCGCTCGTACCAGCGCCCCATCAGAAGAGTTCTTTGAAATCAACAGCGGGGAACACTATGAAGTCGGCGGACAATTCCAGTTCAAATTGGACGGATCGCAAGTTGGAAATTCCAAATGCATAACTTGGATACTCAAGCGAAATGACGGCTGGCTTGAGGACAGTACAGTCGCCTGGTATCGCGGTGGTCCAGATTTCACGCGGACTTTTCTCAGTACGGATGTCGGTGAACTGTACATCGACCTGTACGCCGACGCAAATGGAAACTTGTCGCAGGACGACGATGAAATGGCTATCTCCTCTTCGTACTTCATCGTGAAGAGTATTCGGACCTACAATTTGAACTTTCACTACGATGATCGATTGGGCGCTTTCCAAGGAACAACGAATGCCGTCGGCGTTTGCCAGCAACAACTCGACAAGAACAGACTCCCCTCCATCCGAAAAGACAGCCAAAACGACTATCGGGCATGTATTACCCTCACAGCAGCTTCCGCAGTTCCGTACTCACGTAAGAGTACTTTGAATCCGACTGGATTGCCATCGTTCCCTTGTCTGTACTCGGAGCTGGGTCTTCATTACGCATTACCGTACGAAATCAGTGCGGTGCAGGACATCAAGGAGGGTGAAGATTCCAACCTCGGGGTGTCGGGGGTTGGGACTCAACGGACTGTGGTTGCTTGGCCCTACCAAAACAACACGACGATTGTTCACGAATTGCTGCATGCCTTTGGGGGCCTGACTGAAGGGGACCATGACACCAACCCCATGCGAATCTTTTGCTTTGGCGGCGACGGCGGCAAGGATCCTAATGCCAACGAGCTGAGTTCGGCTCAGGCTGACCTGTTGGATTCCCCTTGATGGAGGTTCTCATGATCACACTCCCGAAGCACTCTGCGGTGTTGTTCGCCTTGGTCCTGACAGCGATCTGGTCGGGATGTGACTCACCGACTGGAAATTCGCCCGAAGCGACGGCTCCGCCCGTGAAGGCCCACGATTCTCCGCGGATCCCCAAATACTCCGTGGAAGAGACCGTGCAGTTCATGTTCATGAATGTGCCCGCCTACAAGGAGATTGAACAGGGTGATCCTCTGGCAGTACCAGAAATCTTCGAACTCATCCAAGATCCGCGTTGCCTCCGAGAGCATTGGATCGGCTTCGCCATCGTGGGCGTCCTGGCGGATGACTCGCAGACTCCCCGCATCGTTCAATGGCTGAAATCACGAAAGGGCGAATTGGAACCTTTTGAAATTCGGGCGACCGAACATGCATTTCGGGCCCTCGCACGCATGCGAGCGAGGGGCCTTCCAAATGCCTCAGCCGCGATCGAGAAGATGCTCGATCCCGGTTACTGGGACGAGTCATTTCGGTGGGAGAAGGATCCTGAATACCCGGTTCGATATGACACCGCATTTCGCGTTCTGGCGGCATGTGTGCATCAAGCCGACTACTCGGCGCTCCGGAAGAAACTCATGGATCGAGCCGAGAACGAGCAGGATCATCGCTGGTTAGACTGGGTCGTCAAGTACACGCTGAATCCCGTCGAGGATCCGCCCAAGCGGCAGAATCCCGAAACGGCTGGGACTCCCAATTATGATAGAATTCACTTGCGAGCGGCGGCGAAGTGGCGGCCTTGGCATGAGCGCGACCCGTCGCATGGAAGTTCGCCTCCGGTGGCTCAGAACACCACTGAGACGCCTCCACTTGCCACAGCTCACGAAACGACTGTCGCGGGGGACGCACAGGCCGAACTCGTGCAACAGGCCTTGGCGGCGTTCGCTGAGATCAGGCGCGAAATCTGTCGCGAGGAACCGGTCGATGTCGACCGGCTCTTGAAGCTGCGAACGAAGTTCCTGCGGAAAGATGGCCCCCTCCGCGAACCGAAGAACGATCAGGAAAAGATTCGCGGCACGCAATGGATGAAGCTGCAACGCGAACTCTTGCAATTGCTGGAAACCGAGAACCTGACGCCACAAACTCCACCGTTTCTCTGCACCTCCACCACAGAAAAGGTCGAGGACCGCTCGATCGAAGTCATTCGCATCGGCTTCCGCCTGCCGGGGTCGCTCAAACTCTTCGGAGCAAGCCAATCGTGGCCGGAACTGAGCCGGGGAGCCAGTCGGGGTACAAAATCGATGGAATTTGGCCCGAATTCCACGGAGACACGTCCGATCTGGGGCGACTTCATCATCTACATGCAACGCCGCGATGGCGAGTGGCTGTGGTTGCCATTCAACTCATAACTGCCGGGGATAGAGAAAAAGAGTAGAGAAAAAGAGGTCAGAAGAGTAGAGAAAAGAGAGGTCAGGTCTCTTTTCTCGGATTGGAGCGGGGTAGCACCGGTTGGCCGCTTTGGGCCTACCGGTGTGCCAGCGGCATAGGAGGTTCGCGGGGAAGAGACTCTCGGTGCCAGAACCTCTTCCGGCTGCGCTGACCCGGTCGGTGCCAAGCCACCCACCGGGGCCACCCCGCGTGTGTGCATCAGGATTGCACGCAGCCAATTGTCTCTGCCCCCTCTCCCCACTGGCGGCGTGGCTTGGGGAGTAGACATGGCTGTGGGGAGAGGGCCGGGGTGAGGGGCTCAGAACGAGCGGTGTGGCCCCCTCACCCCAACCCTCTCCCCCGCAACACGCACACGACGAAAGCCACATCGATCGCGGGGGAGAGGGGGCAGAATCTCACGGGTGCCTACTTTTCCGATGCACACACAACGGCAGCCCAAGTCCGTCGCCCTACCCGCGACCCAACTTGATCCGCGCCACCCGCCCGAACTGGGCGCTCCCCATCGAGGGCGGCACCAGCCGCAGCGTGAACGGCATCCAGTGTGGCTTGTCGATCTTTTTGTCGGTCAGTTCGGAGATCACCGGCAGGGCGGGGTGCTTGGTTTCTTTGTAGCTCTCGGCGGTCGTGGGGTTCAGGAAGATCAGCTTCTTGGCGATGAAGTCCGAGATCCAGTCCGCAAACTCCATGCTCATCCGCGTCCAGGCCACCACCTTCGTATCGTGCCGCAGCACCAGTCCGAATTCCCCGGCGGTCGTTGTGTATTGGGCGAAGTCGTTCAGCAGCTTGTCCCAGCGTGTGTTGTCATGGAACCGCACGTACTCGACGACGGCAGCTGCGAATTGGCCGTGTTCGGCGAGCTGGACCCACTTGAGTTGGGGGCGGCCTTTGCTGCCGTCGCCGGTGACGGTTTCGCCTCGGCGTTCTTCCTCTTCCATGATCTTCTGGACGCGGCTGTCGGGGGTGGCGGGGCGGCAGCGGGTGCGGGCCCATTCGCGGAGGTTGAAGATCTGGTCCTCCATCGTTTTGGAGAGGGGGACGAGCAGCTCCTGCTGCGCGATGAGGTCCTCCTCGGACAGCATACTCCCGGCGCTATAGGTCTCGATGATGGCCGAGTTGACGATCGTTTCGATCTCGGCCCCGGAGTAGCTCTCGGTCGATTCCGAGAGCCGAGGCAGGTTGAACTTCTCCGGCTTCCAACCCCGCTTCTTGAGGTGGATGCTGAAGATCGTCTGCCGCTCGTAGTAATTCGGCAGGTCGATAAAGAACAGCTCGTCAAAGCGTCCGCGCCGCAGCAGTTCTGGCGGGAGCTTGGAGATGTTGTTGGCGGTGGCGACGACGAACACCGGCGTGGTGTGTTCCTGGAGCCACGTCAGGAACCG
>JAYWFM010000215.1:0-10991 GCA_043778825.1 Planctomycetota bacterium
GCCGTCTGCAATGATGCGTCCATCTCGCAGTTGTAGCGCCCTCTGGCGTTCTTTGCCAGGCTTGGTTTTGAAAAACTCACAGCCTCGGAGCGACATCGCGTACGACATTCAGTATGAGAGAATCACCCTCAGAACTGCCGTCGCTGGCAGGGTTGTCATGACCCCGGGAGAGGACAGGTACTGCACATTTCGGGAAAAGACATAGCCCCCTTCCATTTGCCAGTTGAGGGCCTTGGGTTGTTTGTGTTCGATCCCGACCAGGAGTTGCAGATCGCGGTAGGAGGCCACGTCATCCGCTCCGCTCGCCCGCCGCACCGCCCAGGAACCGCCGCCCAGTTCCCCGGACAGATAGACCCACCGCTCGCGGTCCTGATCCTGGGTGTAACGGTAGGCCGCTTTGGGCTTGGGGAACATGATGTCCAATTTGACATCCTCATTGGGCGTGTAGATGAACCCCGCGATGGGGAGAGCGGCAATGTCTTTGCGCCCCAGATACAAAAATCCCCCGGTCAGTTGGAGTTGGGGTGACCAGCGATATAACACAATCCCGCGACCGGCCATGCGGAGCGAGTTTTTGGTGGCCTGGAAATCGCTGAACAGGCTGGGAGTGGCCGAGGCGATCACCGTCCAGCGGTCATTCAGCGGCAGATAGAACGTCGTGTCGAGGGAGAAGTCATACAGTTGGGCGGGCAAGTCGGTGGTTGAGGGCCCATTGAGGGAGTGCAATCCGACACGCGGGGAGACAAACAGGAACGGCCACCGCGCGAACTTGAGCGTCCCCTTCAGGTCCAGGCTGGTGATCCCCAGCCCCTCGTCACCGGTCGGCAGCGTCTGGGCCGTGAGGGTGATTTTATACCATTCGACCCACGGCTGGTCTTCGAGCGGCAACGTCTCATCGGGCCGGTGGACACTGGACTCGAGCCAGTCCCCTTCCTGGTCTTCAGGGTCGCGACCGAGTGGGTCTTCGCCTTCATAGGCAGAGTTGTCGAGAGGGTACTGGATCGGAATCGTCTCCCGAAATCGACTCGGTGAGAATCGCTCGGAAGCCTCCCACGCTTCCGATTCGAGGCCGGTCGCTGGCTCGGCATCCGGTTCACTTGTCTCCCCGGCGCTGACTTGTTCGATCCCGGAAAAGGAGTCCGTAGAATCCTCGACCGCAGCCGCCCGCGGAAAGAACTGATAAGGCTGTGGCTCCCCGGAATCGGCGGGAGGTGCCGCTTCGGCCGGCGAAATTTCCACGGCTTTCCTCCCGGAATGCTGGGCCATGACCCAGTCCGGTTCGATGATCCCGACTCCGGTGAGGAGCAGGACAGCGAGGATAACCTGTGATCTTATCACGAGATGTGCCTAAACCCTGGTGCCGCTAGATAAACCCTGGTGCCGCTAGGGGAGTCCATTCCGGCGGAACCGGACTCCTGTAATAATCGGGATACCACTCGGACAATCTGAGGGTCAAGAGGCATATTCATGAAATCTTTCGGCGCTCCAACCGTCAACTCCTCTTGAAACTGCGTCATCGGGGGCGTAGTCTGGCACCTGATCGTCAGCCCTTCGTTCGGAGGGGAGCAGGTCGACCGTTCGAAATCTGGAGGTCGGAAGCATGTGGCTCAGTCACTCGACGTTGAAGTTTTCCCTCGCAGTCGCCCTTCCGCTGGGGTTGCTTCCGTTCCTTTGCTCGACGGGCGTGGTGAGCGCCGAAGAAGAGGCTGCAACACCTCCCCCGGTGGTGTCCAAAGAGGTCCAGGACGCGATCGATGCCCTGAAGGGCTCCCAGAAGAGCGAGACTCCCAATAAGGCCGAAGTCGCCGCCACCCATAAACAGGCCCGCTCCATCAACCCCCAGCACGATGGGCAGAAGATTCATCTCAATACGTATTGTCTGGACGAGACGGGCGACATCTGGGCCTGTGTCGGCACGACCGAGGGGTTCGTCCAGCACTACTCCCCCGAAGGCGAACTCAAAGCCGAGATCAAGCTCGACTTTGTTCCCACCGCAATCAACACCGCTCGCGATCTCGACATCTTCGTTGCCGGGAATGGAAAGATGGCCCGCCTGACCCGGACCGGAGAGATCAAGCTGCAAGGCAATACCGCCAACCTCCCGAGTCCGGAAGAGTTCAAGAAGCAGGCCCAAGAAGAAGCGAAGGCCGAATCCGAGACGATGCGCAAGCTCGTCGAGACCAACATCGCCCGCGTCGAGAAGACCATCGAGAAGGTCACCGGCCAGATCAAAGAACTGACCGACAAGGAAGAGGAAGTCCCCAAGTCGCTCAAAACCCGCTTGAGCCTCTACGAGCGGCAGATGACCTCCCTCAAGACCCGGCTGGAGAAAGTCTCCACAGCCGAGGTCAGCGACGCCGACATTGCTCAGATGATGGCTTCGCGCATGCGGATCACCGCCCTGGCCGTGACGGAGAGGGATGTCTTCGTCTGCGTGACCGGCAACGGCTACGAGGTCTGGCGGTCCGACCATGACTTCAAGGAGCCGACCAAGGTACTCGATCGCCTCTCCGGCTGCTGCGGTCAGATGGATATCCAGGCCAGCGGCGACCAACTGCTCGTTGCCGCCAACACCAAGTTTCAGGTCGCCATCCACGACCGCGATGGCACGCCCGTTTCCTCGTTCGGCAAGCGTGATCGCGAGGCCGTCGACGGGTTTGGGAGTTGCTGCAACCCGATGAACATCCGCTGCTGCTCCAACGGCGATGTGCTGTGTGCCGAGTCGAGCATCGGGAATATCAAGCGGTTCAACGCAGCCGGTGAACTGGTCGGCTACATCGGCAAGGCCAAGATCGGCATCGGCTGCAAGCATGTGGCCGTGGCTCACGACGATGTTCGCGACCGCTACTACATGATGAATGTGGACAAGGGGAATATCCTGGTCCTGATGCCGTTGGCGGAGGTGCCGGAGTTCACCGAAGAGGAATTGGCTTCGAAGGCTGCGACTGAGGGCTTGGGGAAGAAGCTGATCGGCGAATGGACGACCGTCCAGGCTCCGAAGAAGGAGAACCGCACCGACGAAGAGAAGATCAAGGCCCTGACCCGCCCCGACTCTCCGTTCAACAGTATTACCTTCCAGCCGGGGGGCAAGCTGACGGTGCAAGGCGGCATGCTCGGTCAGTACAGCAACGATCTGTCGTGGGTCGCCGTGGGGCAGGAGGGTGAGCAATTGGCCGTCAGTATCCAGATGAGCGGGGCCGACTGGCTGGAGTTCCAGTTCCAGTTCTCGGGCAATGATGAGGTGCAGATCAAGTCCCAGGCGTTCCCGGAGTTGAAGGCGACTCGGGCTGCGAAGGACGCGGAAGAGCCAAAGACGACTGCCAAGTAGGCCACTCAGAAGAGATTTGGCGAGCCGATGGGCGTCAGCCCCCGGATTCATCGTGCGTCGCTCGGTCCGGGGGCTGACGCCCTCCGGCTCGCCAAAAACGCGCCCTGTCCCCTCGGAACTATTGTCGCCTTTCGCTCCGCGAAAGGGCGTTCTTTTGCGGAGCGAAAGACGACACTCTGTCCCCTTGGAATCGACCATGCGAACCGTCCTCGGCTTACTCCTCCTCAGCCTCCTCTCCCTGGCAACATTTGCCCGCGCCGAGGACCGCACGCTGCACGTCGTGGTCATGGACCCGCTCTCGGCCCCGCTCTCGTGCGACTGCGTGAAGGGGTACGCCCAACGCAAGTACGAGAAGCTCGGCGACCACCTCGCCAAGACCCTCGCCCGACCCGTGAAAGTCACCTGGTCCGAATCGCTCGTCAAGGCCGTCAAGGAAACCGGTGGCCCCGCCCAACTCGTCATCGGCAAGCACTCGGTGGTCCTGCATGACGCGGCCAAACTCCAGCGGAAGATGCAGCCGATTGCCGCCCTCTCCGGCTCCGATGGCGAGACGACGCAGACCGGTCTCCTGGTGGTTCGAACTGCTGACCCGGCGAAGGGGGCCAGCGACCTCGCGGGCTACCGCATCTTCTTTGGCCCCGAAGACTGCGATGAGAAGTGTGCCGTCATTGTCGACCTGCTGAAGGCCAACAAACTCCCGGTGCCGAATGAGAAGGAAACCTGTCCGTCATGCAGCAATGCAGCGGCCAAGCTGATGGAACTCCAGGCTGGTGAGAAGGCGGTGGCGGTGATTTCGAGTTATGCCGAGCGGCTGTTGGAGGGGTGCGGGACGGTCAAGAAGGGGGATCTGCGGGTGATCGCCCGCTCGAAGCCGGTGCCGTTTATTACCGCCTTCGCGGATGCGTCGCTGTCGACGGCGGAGCAGGAGACGCTCACGAAGGCGCTGCTGGCCGTGGCCGAGAAGGTGGAGTTGCTCGAAGCGCTGGAGACCGAGGCGGGGTTTGTGCCGTTCGAGCCGATCAAGACCGAGCCGGCTGTGACGACCGACGAGACGACCTCGAAAAAAAAGTAGGCGAATCCGGTCAGGATCTTGAGAGTCGCCTTTCGCTCCGCGAAAGGGCGTCCTTTCGCGGAGCGAAAGGCGACAATCTCGGCAACCCCGACTGGCCGGGCTGGCGGGGGGCGAACCGCGATGGGGTTTTGAAGTGGCTGCCGGGTTCCCTGCCGAAGGAGGTCGCTCCGCTGTGGACGGTCAAGCTCCCCAGCAGCGGGCACGGCGGTGTCGCGGTGGCGGAAGGGGTCTGCGTGGTCGGCTCACGCGATCTGGCCGACGAGGAAGACCTGTTCGAGGGCTTCGATGCGGAGACCGGCGAACGGCTGTGGCGGCACGCCTACCCCGCCCCCGGCACGCTCGACTACGGCAACTCCCCGCGCGCCACCCCGCTGGTTCATGAGAGCGTCGTGTACTTGCAGGGAGCGTTCGGCCACCTGACCGCCCTCGATCTGGCGACTGGCGATCTACTCTGGGAACGCGACCTGGCTGCGGACTACGACACGCCCCCGCTGGAGTGGGGCATCGCCGGGACACCGCTGCTCGCCGAGGGCGTACTCGTCGTGCAACCGGGAGGCCGGAAGGCATGCCTCGTCGGGTTGGACCCCGCGACTGGCGAAGAGCGCTGGAAGTCTCCCGGCGGCAAGCCGAGTCACTCGTCGTTCGTGCATGGGCAGCGGGGAGGCCGTCACCTGGCGATCGGCTTCGACGCCAACAACCTCGGGGCCTGGGATCTCCTGACGGGCCAGCCGCTCTGGTCGATCACTCCCGAATTCACCGGGGATTTCCACGTCCCGACCCCCGTCATGCTGGGCAATCAACTCTTTGTGGCCACCGAGAATAATGGGGCCAGGCTGTACCAATTCAGCGACACAGCCCCCGCTCCAGTCACCTCGGAGACAGCCCACCATGCTGACTTCAGCCCCGACGCCCACACCCCCGTGGCCATCGGGAATCGCCTGTACGGCGTACATCACGGGCTGCACTGTTTCGAGGCCGCCCCCGGACCGACGCTTAAATCGGTCTGGAAGCACCCCGACCGGCGTCTCCACGAATACGCCTTCCTCGCCGCGGCGGGGAAGCGGCTCCTGGTGCTGACTCACGCCTGCGAGCTGATCTTGTGGGAGGACAGCGGCGAGTCAGCCCGCGAATTGGGATCGCTCGACCTGAAGACCGACAGTACAGAAACGCTTTCGGCTCCCGCCTTTGTCGGCACCCGCTGTTACGTCCGAATGGGTAAGGAGCTGGTCTGTCTGGAACTGGGAGAGGCGGGATTGGGGGACTGAAGCGGTGCCCCAGGGCTGCCCAACTGTGCACTCACTGTCCCGAGGCGGCTTCCCTCTTCCGCCCCAAAGGGGCACCGACAAACCAGCCCAGGGCAACGCCCTGGGAATCGCCTGCGGAATCACAAAGTGCGTCTCGCACTCGGGAGGTCGGGGAAATAAAAAACCCCTCGGCCAAATGGGACGAGGGGCTGTGACTGGTGTTCCTCGGACGCGGGAGCGTCTGAGGGGAGCCGTCGGGTGACGGCGAGTCAACTACGGGTTGGTCTTCGGTGCGTCAGCAGCCGGAGCATCCGGCTTCGGAGCGTCAGCAGCCGGAGCGTCAGGCTTGGCTTCGCCTTCAACAGCCGGAACGGCTGGTTCGGTGGTGCTGCCAGCTTCGGGAGCAGCCGGGGCTTCAGGAGCAACTGGAGTTTCGGTGGTGGTGGCTGGAGTTTCGGTGGTGGCTGGAGTTTCGGTGGTGGTGGCCGGAGTGTGAGCGTGAGCTTCGGGAACCACAACCGGCTGGACAACGACGGGAGCTGCGGGCTCGCAGCCGACGAACAGGACCAACGACAACAGTCCGAGATACTTCTTCATGGGAATCTTCCTCAATCAAGCCCGCGTCGAGACGGTCATACGTCAAACACGGGGGCGGTTCCGACCATTGTTCGCAGCTTGCGAGAGACGCATGTTCTCAGCTGTGGTCTTTCAGACAGGAGAGAGTGGGCGGAGAGGAAGTTATTCCCGGAGAGATTGAGCGGATTATGAAAAATTCGCGACAACGGCGTATCTCTTTGTTGCGAAATACATTACGGATCATTCACGTCGGCGATCCGGTGCTGCGGATAACCCACAGAACCGTCAATGTCTGTCCAAACGGCATTTCCGTTCAACTTTCCAGACCGTACAGGCCGAAAACTCAGAGTAACTGTCTCTAGCGGCAGAATCGGTCTACCTTGACTGATTTGCCAAGTTTCCCCAGTTCGGCAATGTGTGCCGAACGGTGGACCAGAGACAGCCCCCCTCAGACGGCGGAACTGTCGCAAGTGCGAACAGTCGTCACTCCGGGGCAAGACGGTGCGAGCTGCATGCGGCCCTCACTCGACAGACACAGCAGGAAGCTGGAGCCATCAATGAAGAAGACCTGGAAGCGCTGGCTGGGAACCGTGGCGGCCGCACTTGTGACCAGCACTGCATTGGCTCAAAGCCCGAATGGGGCTGGGGTGGCGACCACTCGCGGCCAGTCGCCCCAGTATTCGGAAGAGGGCCTGATCCGCATGGGGCATCCGTCGGCCAGTGCGACGGGTCGCGGGGTGCGTCAGACCCAATACGAGCCCGCGATCAACCCGGAAGCCGTCTTTGAGGACTACCGTAGCGGGGGCGGGTATGCCCCGCAGGGTCAGGGCGGGGCTCCCCCGCAGGTCGGCGGCGATTACCCCACCCAGAACGATGGCGGGTACTACAACGAGCGGCAGGTCCCGGGATTTGCCCCCCTGCGGTCGATCAATGACGTGCAGTGGCGGGTCGGCCACCAGGGCCTGGACACTCTGGGGTACAAGGGTGAGACGACGAATCTCAATGCGTTCGTCCCGCTGATGTCGGATGATTCCCAGAACCTGCTGTTCTTTGTCCCGCGCGTCAACTTCTTCAGCTCCGGGAATGCCAACACCGGAGATGTGGGGGGCAATCTGGGTCTGGGACTGCGCCACTTCGACCCGGCCAATCATCGCATCTACGGGATCTCCGGCTGGTGGGATTACGACCCCGGGCATCAGCGCATCTACAACCAGGCGGGGCTGAGCCTGGAAAGCCTCGGGAAGTACAGCAGCCTCCGCTTCAACGCGAACGTGCCGCTTGAGAAATCCACGGACATCACTTCGGCCGCCTCACTCGGTTCCCCGTTCTTCCAGGGAAACAACATCGCGTATTTCTACAACTTCCAGCGCGAGTCCAGCTACCAGAACTATCAGCTCGAAATCGCCTCCCCGATTCCGCTGCTCGGTCGCTACGGAGCCGAATGGGCCGTCAGCGGCTACGGCCTCGTGGCGAACGCCAAAGGGGCTCCGAACTCCGCTGGCATCGCGGGCCGGTTGGAGCTGCAGGTCTCGGAAGACTTCTGGATTAACGCCACGGTCTCGAATGACAAGATCTACGGCACGAACACCGGCATCAACTTCGAACTGACGCTCCCCAACGGTCCGCAGACCCGCTGGCTGCGGCTGAATCGGAGCCGGGACAAGATGCTGTCTTCGGTCAAGCGGACGTACCGCGTCTCGACCGCGATCAATGCTGTCCAGGAGACGCAGTTCTTCCTCAATTCGAAAAACGGGGCTGCGATTCAGGTGGCCCACATCGACCCCGAAGCGGCCAGCGTGGGCACCGGGGCGGTCCTCAATCCGTTCGGCAGCGTGGCGGACTACATGGCCAACGCGGGGCGGGCGGGGTTCGACATCATCTATGTCGGGCGGAATGCGGACGGTTCGGACACGGACCTGAACACCGGGATCGAGGTGCTGGGCTGCCAGCGTCTGCTCGGCACGGGCACCCTGGCCGATGGCTCGGTGCATCAGTTCGTGACCCTCGACCGGGGAGACGGGGGCACCCTCTTCAACCTGCCCGGGTTCGGGAACAGCAACCTGCAGTCGACGGGGGCCAACCCGTTCATGACCAACAGTGCCGCTCCCGTGGGGACGCCCGTGGTCTCGATCAACGGCAACATCACGGAAGTCACCGGCTTCCAGTTTGATGCCAGCGGCACGGCGAATGTCATCCAAAGCGCGATTCCCGTCGACGGGTTTGCGATCACCAACAACACATTCCAGAACGCCATTGACGCCATCAACATCGTCAGTGACACCAGTCCGGTCCTGGGAATCACCACGACCCTGCCGCCCTCGCGCTCACCGGGCGAGAACTACGGCATCGTGACCAACAACACCATCGACGGTGCCCTGGGCACCCCCGGTGGGATGGTCAATGGCATCGTGATCGATCACGTGGGCGGAACCGGGGCGGAGGCCCTCCATCTGCGGGTCACCGACAACACGCTCAGCACGCTCACGGGCACCGGCATCGATGTCACTGCAGAGGCGGGCACTCAGATCGTCGCCAATGCCACGAGCTTCGGCTTCCAGGACAACACGATCACCAGTGCGGGACAGGGCATCCTGGCCCGGTCGACGGGAGCGGGGACAATCTTCGACCTGACCGTGCAAAACAACACGATCACCAACAGCACCGATGTGGTCGACCCGCTCAATCCCGAGTTGGGTGCGGGGATGGGGTTCCTGGCGGATAACGGGGGAGCGTTCAACTTCAACCTCGTGACCAACAACCGCGTGACCAATGTCCTCGGTGGCGGTGGGCGCGGTGGGGCCTTCGTGGCCGAATCCGGCGGTACGATGACGTTCACTCCCGATGTGGTGGGTGATCCGGTGTTCTTCGCGAACACGTTCACGGGCAACGGAGACGACGGTCTGCTGTTCGAGGCCACGGGGGCCGGTTCGGCGATTACGCTGCAAGAGGTGCTCAACAACACGTTCACGAACAACGGGGCCAGCGGCCTCGACTTCATGGCCCTCGCCGGGGGATCGGTCAGCAGCGGACCGATCACCGGGAACACCATGACGGGTAACACGGAGGACGGGCTCAGCGGGACCGCCGACGGAGCGGGCTCGGTCCTGGATCTCCAGATCGGTTCCGCCGATCCGCTGTTGGGCCTGAACGTCATCACCGGGAATCAGGAAAACGGCATCGACCTGCTGTCGTCGAATGGGGCGACGCTCACCGCGCCGATCGTCCGCAATACCATCACGGGCAACACCCTGGATGGCATCCACTACGCGTTGGACACCACGACGCACGATATCATCGACATCCAGCAGAACACCATCACCGACAACGGTGACGGGGGGATTGACATCGTGGCCGACACCGCCACGATTAACGACATCTTCATCGACGCGAACACGATTGATCGCAACTTGGCGGGTGACGGGGTTCGATTCCTGGCCATCGACAGCTCCGTGGCGAATCAGCTTGTGATCTCTAACAATTCGGTCAGCAGCAACGCCCTGAACGGCATCAATATCGAGATCGACAACACCAGCATCAACGATCTGGTGATCATCGACAACAATCAGGGCACTGCCTTCGCAGCCGGGACTCTGAATGTCGATTACTTCAACGCGATCTTCACGACATCCATTGACAACAACAGCTCGCCTGGACTTAATGTCGCCAGCGTGGTGATTGACATTTCTCCTGTCGGACAGATCTGGCGTCCCGAGATTACTCCGTTTATCAATCAATTCAATGTGACCGGGCTGTCGGACGTGACCGTGGGGCTGACGGCGATCGATGGCGTTGCTGTGCCAGCCGGCACGGTTCCGTTCCCGCTGCCCAATGGAGGTGTACCTCTCAACACCAGCACGATCGACTTCGACTTCAACGATTTCAACCCCGGAGAGACATTCGATTACCGATTGTCCCACTCACTGCCTGGTGGCCCCATGGAACTCGGTACCACACTGGTCGGGTCGACGATGACGGTCACGCTGGAAGACGGTCGCTCTGCTTCCGCAGTGTTTACAGCCGGATCTTTTAACGTTACCCAGGCGTTTGCCCAGTCCTTTGCCGGAATCTCCGCGAACGGCCTGGACGGAATCCGCATCGCACCCTCGAACGGGTCGAGCATCACCTCGATGACGATCGACAACAATACGATTGATGCGAACGGAACTAACGGGATTGAAATCATCCCCGTGAACAGCACGCTGCCCACTCTGGGAAATCCGGGCGTCATCTCGAACAACACGATCACAAACAACGTGGCTGGCGATGGGGTGCGGCTGGTGAACCCGGGGACCAACGGGACGCCGATTGCCCTCGACTTCACCAACAACACGATCAGCGGCCACGCCGCCGGTCTGGGGATCAATGTCCAGATCGACGATCAGGCCAGTTCGTTCGTCTCGACTCTGACCCAGAACACGATCACCAACAACGCCCTGGGCGGGACTCGATTCGCAGCCTCCCAGGCGGCCACGCTGTTCCTGACGATCGGCGGTGCCGATCCCACGCTGGGCAACACGTACACGGGGAACGGCGATTTCAACCTCTCCATCGATCTGGTCGACTCGGCCTCGCTGCCGGGTCTGACGCTGATTCAGAACAACAGCTTCACCGACGCCGTCGACGGACCGAATCCGGACTTTCTCGGAGAGGGAATCGTCCTGCGGGCCACCGACAACACGGCCATGCGGAACGTGCAGATTCTCGACAACACGATCACGGGTAATGCCAATGACGGAATCCAGGGGGTCTTCAATGGCAACGCTCAGATTCA
>JAYWFM010000216.1:0-10985 GCA_043778825.1 Planctomycetota bacterium
GCTGTCACCACCAGGATCTCTGAAACCTCTCGCGAGGCCAGAGGGAATGGATGGGGGTCGCAAGACCCCACAATGGTCCGCCGAATCGATTGAGAGTCGTAAGACTCTCGTGAGAAGAAGCATACGTTGGTGCACTTCCTGACTGGCTCTAACAAGTCAGTCGGAATTTCAACCAGCGGCCAAGTAGTATGAAGCACAGCCAGCCAAACTGGTGGGAAGCATCTGCAACCCACCAAACGCTAGTGCCCAAGTACCGATCGTGTGTCACCAACCTGTTTATACACAACACCCCGTGGAGGCGCAAGCCCCCACGGGGTGTTTGTCGTTGGTAGGGGGCGACCGTTTGAGTCCAGCCTTTAGGCTGCTCCGGTTTGACTGGGATCCTGCCCGCTGTAATTCACCCCGTAGCCACTTTTTCCAGAGCGTGGGTTGGCCCATCAAACGCCAGCCAGCGCCGTCTTCAGCCGCTCTTCCAGTTGTTGGATATCTTCCTGGCACAGAGAGCGTACTCGCGAGTAGTTCAATGCGGCCTCTTTCCCGAGGGTTGTACGACCCTCGCCGGGCTCGTTCATGAGTTTTCTCGACATCGCCAGCGGTTCGAAATAGGCTTCTTTCGGATGAGGATGCTGCCGGATCTCCGCCCACTTCCAGTCCTTGGGAAGCGACTGTCCGGCGATGGCCCAGACCTCGATCTCCTGCCACGAATTCTCCGCAATCAGCGACTTCGACGGACCGAGGAATTCCGCAGCTTTGGCCTCCAGATTGTCGAGTGCCGTCCGACGCCCTTCCTTTCCATCGCGATCTACGATCAAAAGAAACAAGTTGACCATGCCTCTGTACATTATCAATACTTCACGGATTCGATCCCATTTCAATGCCTCTTCAACTCCGCCAATCAGCGGATCGAGGCACATCATGACATTCGCGTTGGGTTTACCGATCTCGACGAACATTCGTTTGATCGGTGGTTTAACAAGGAACTGATCCTTACGGAAATCCTCGGGGATAATCAGGACGTTCATGGCGTCTCCGCGACATTGGCGAACTGCACGGCATTCTCCAGCCAGCCCGATTCATGGAGACGACCGATGTTCTGGGTTTCCAGCACTGCGTTCGCTCCGGGGATGTCGACAATCCGAGTGATCTTGGCCTCGGTCGATCCTTCCAGCCGGTAGACCAGCGACGCATGCTGGCGGGCTTCGGGGCTGAGCATCGCGAGCATTAGCGGTGAGTGCGTCGTGGTAACGACCTGGATTCCGCAATGCTTCGTCTGCTGCTCAATCAGTTGCAGCAACAGTGACAGCCGCGTCGGGTGAATCCCGTTGTCGATCTCTTCCAGGAAGTAGAACTTCGCCGAGCCGGCCCCATCAAGGCTGCGATGATCGCCAGGAATCGCAGCGTGCCGTCCGAGGCACTGTAGGCGGAAGTGCGACGCCCGGTCGATTCGATGAGGGTCAGCAACACCCGTCCCGTTTGATCGGGAACAAAGTCAAAGTCACTGACATCCAGCGGAGTGAGTTGCCGAACCCACTCGATCATAGCCCGCTTCGTGTCATCGTCGTTGCAGATTGCTTGCAGCACAGAAGACAGATTTTCGCCACGATCACCGAGAATGATCTGCCCTGGTACAGAGGGGACTTTCATGGCGTCAGGAGACAAATCAAGGAACCGCATCGATTCAAGCGACTTCAGAAACTTTCTGGCGGGATCACGGTATCTCTCGGGAACATCCATACTCTCGCAGACTTGGGAAAGTACTGGCCGACTATCCAAGAATCGTAACCGCTTCCCGTGCTTTCTGTTCTGTCCGTCTCTCGGCAACCTCACAAAGAGGTAAGGTGGTCCCTCTTGCTCAGGCGGATCATCACTCCCGTGACTCGCATACGGCCACGTAGAAAGCGGTTCCCTCAATGATTCGATCATGACTTTTGGGCCAGTACGATGATCACTCAAGTTGACGGAGATCTCATGAGTCGTAGAAGTGTCTAGACCTGGAAGTGTCTCAACATCCCACATCTGAATCGATGTTCTAATTCGAACAACTTCGGTTTGATTAAACCCGACTTCGTTCACCCCACCTCGAATACCCCTCCAAACCAACACCCCGCCCTCGACGTACTTCTCCCCAATAATCTCTGCCAGCGAATACCCGCGTCCCATGCCGTGCAGGAACCGGAACGCATCGCGGATGTTGCTCTTCCCCGAGGCGTTCGTCCCCACGATCACCGTCAGCGGGCCGAGGTGGAGCGTGGCATCGCGGAAGTTCTTGAACCCTTCCAGTCGGACGGACGTGATCATGGGGGATGGGCCTAGAGTGACGGGCGATGCGGGGCACGTCGAGGCTCGACGTGGACCCGTCGTCGATTCTACTGGGAAACGCTCTCCGCGAAAGCGAGTTGCCTCCACGTCAACGAAGAAGGGCATCGTAGTCCGCATGGCTACCGATCCAGAACCATTGGACTCCCTCGGAAACCGGGACACCCAAAGCCCGATAGCCGCTGCTGACGCGGACGCTGCGATAGGCCCCGTTCTTAACGCGTTTGAATTGAAGAGAGGGATGAGACGGGTTCTGCTTCAGCAGTTCATAGTTACTGAGTGCTGTTTTCTGGAGATCATCGGGCAAAGCGTTGAAGCACTGCCAGAACCGTTCTGAGGTAAAGTGTCTCACAACTCTTGGGCCTTACCGGATTCATACTCCGCCAACGCCTCAGCTGCCATCGCATCCAGTTTTCCAGAGGCAGCATCACTCTCGATTTGTGCATCCCATTGGGTATCATCATACTCTGCGAACCAACTGCGGAACTCGGCTAGCTTGACTGGTTCAAGTTTCTGAATAGCCTGTTCAATGGATTCAATTGTCATCAACGCAGCTTCAGAGCGAATCTGGGCAAGCCCTGCTTTTCTCAAGGTTAATCGCCGTGGATATGGAGTCTTGAATCGCCGCATCCGCAATTTGCCTCTGCTGGTAATTCTCCGGTCTCTAGTGGTCGACATTGTGGAAGCCTCACTGAAGTGAACTTGGTCAATAGAGCGATCTGCCCCTCTGAAGCTTCTCCAGACAATTCTACGAGAGGATGCCCGTAACCACCTTCCCCTGCACATCGGTCAGGCGGAAGTCGCGGCCTTGGAACTTGTAGGTCAGCTTCTCGTGGTTGACGCCCATGCAGTGCAGGATCGTGGCGTTGAGGTCGTGGATGTGGACGGGGTTTTCGGTGATGTTGTAACTGAAATCGTCGGTTTGGCCGTAGGTCAGGCCGCTCTTCACGCCGCCGCCCGCCATCCACATCGTGAAGTTGCGGGGGTGGTGGTCGCGACCGTAGTTGTCGGGGGTGAGGGTGCCCTGGCTGTAGACGGTGCGGCCGAACTCGCCGCCCCAGACGACGAGGGTATCGTCGAGCATGCCCAGGCGTTTGAGATCCTTGACGAGAGCGGCGCTGGGCTGGTCGGTGGCGGGGCACAGATTGCGGATGTTCCCCGGCAGGCCGCCGTGGTGGTCCCAGCCGCGGAGGAAGACCTGCGTGAACGGCACCCCGCGCTCGGCGAGCCGCCTCGCCAATAAGCAGTTGTAGGCAAACGTCCCCGGCTTGGTGACCTCCGGCCCGTACATGTCGAGGACCGACTTCGGCTCGTTCGAGATATCAGCCAGCTCCGGCACCGAGGTCTGCATCTTATAGGCCATCTCGTACTGCGAGATGCGGCTGGTGATCTCGGGATCGCCCATCGCCTCGTACCGCTGCTGGTTCAGGTCCGCCAGTCCGTCGAGCATCTTGCGGCGCGTGGCCTTGTCCACTCCCGCCGGGTCGGTCAGATACAACACCGGATCGCCCGAAGACCGCAGCGACACCCCCGCATGTTTCGTGGGCAGGAACCCCGAACCCCACAGCCGCGAGAAGAGAGCCTGTGACGACGATCCGTTGGCCAGCCGCGAGACCAGCACGACGAACGCGGGCAAGTCCTTGTTCGGGCTGCCGAGTCCGTACGAGGTCCAAGCCCCCATGCTGGGTCGACCGGGAATCTGGCTGCCGGTCTGGATGTAGGTGATCGCCGGGTCGTGGTTAATCGCCTCGGTGTGGACCGACTTGATGATCGTGATGTCGTCGACAATCGTCGAGATGTGCGGCAGCAGTTCGCTGACCCACCCGCCCGACTGCCCGTGCTGAGCGAACTTGAAGATCGACGGGGCACACGGGAACCGCGACTGGCCCGAGGTCATCGTTGTGATCCGCTGACCGTTGCGGATGCTCTCCGGCAGATCCTTGTCGTAGAAGTCCTTCAGCTTCGGCTTGTAGTCGTACAGGTCCAGCTGCGACGGAGCATCCGCCATGAACAGCCAGATCACCCGCTTGGCGGTCGGCTTGTGGTGGAGTTGTTTCAGCGACCCGAGCGCGGTCAGATCCGGCCCGGCGGGAGCGGTCCCCTCGCCGAACAGCTGGGGACTCATGCAGTTCGCGAGCGCCGCCGCCCCCAAGCCGCAGGCGGAACGGTTGAAGAAGTGGCGGCGGGTGTGAGACAGGAAATGGTCGTCAATGGGATTCATGGCGGGGTTCCCGGTGGGAGGGATCGACATTCACCAATGTATCGGCTGGCGGGATGGTTGGGAATTGGAGTTGGGAAAGCATTCAGCATTCAGCATTCAGCCAGAAGGAAAAGCCCTGGGGTTGCAACCCCAGGGCTTTCAGCACCTACGGCAGGATGTGACCCATCTTGTCGCGTTTGGCGTCCATATACCTCTCGCGCAGCGGAGCCGCCGGGGCCACGATGGGGACTTGCTCGACGACCTTGAGGTCGAGCCAATGCTCGAACGCTTCGGTCTTCTTCGGGTTGTTGGTCAGGATGCGGACTTTGGTCAGGCCCAGATCCTTGAGGATCTGCAGCCCCACCATATAGTCCCGCAGGTCGGCCTTGAAGCCGAGCCGGTGATTCGCTTCGACGGTGTCGAGTCCTTCATCTTGCAACTGATACGCTTTGAGCTTGGCGACCAGTCCGATGCCGCGCCCCTCTTGAGGCAGATAGACCACCGCCCCGGCTCCCTCATCACAGATCATCCGGATCGCCATGTGCAGCTGCTCGCCGCAGTCGCAGCGGAGCGATCCGAGGATGTCGCCGGTGAAGCAGGACGAGTGCATGCGGACCAGCGGGGCCTCGACCTTGGAGAGGTCGCCCCAGACCATCGCCAGCGGCTCCTGCTCCTCATGTTCGACACGGTAGGCGATGAACTTCGGCGTGCCGTACTCGCCGGTCGGCATGTCGACCTCGACCTCGCGCTGGACCAGCCGCTCACGCACGCGGCGGAACTGGATGATGTCCGCGATCGTCACGATCGGTATGCCGTACTGCTGCGACATCTCCTGCAACTCGTCGAGGTCGGCCATCCCCGAAGTGCGGCTACTGCAGATTTCAATCAGGCAGCCGACCGGGGAGAGGCCCGCCATCTTGAGCAGGTCGACCGTGGCTTCGGTATGTCCCGCGCGGCGGAGGACGCCGCCCTCGCGAGCCAGCAGTGGATTCACGTGCCCGGGGCGAACGAAGTCGGCGGACTTGGCATGCAGATTGGCGAGGGCGCGGAGGGTGGCTGTGCGGCTTTGGGCGCTGACGCCAGTCCCGGCCTCGCGGTGATCGACCGGGATCAGAAAGGGCGTCTGGTGCAGCGAGGTGTTCGACTCCTGGTCGACGATCGGCGTCAGTTGCAGCCGCTGGGCATACTCATGAGTCAGCGGGGCACACAAGACGCCCGCTCCCTGCCGCAGCATGAAGTCGACCGTCTCGGGGGTCATCAGCTCGGCAGCAGCGATGAGGTCGCCTTCGTTCTCACGTTCCTGGGCATCGAGAACGATCACCAGCTTGCCACGACGCAGGGCCTCGAGGGCGGCTTCGATGTGCTGCATGGAGGCGGGCATGGTGGGGGCGGCTTGGTCAGGAGAGCGGGCAAGTCGGGAAGCTGTTTGTCATTGTATCCGTGGAGACTGGCCCGAACAGTATCGACAGCGAGCGGGCGGACGTCAGTCCCCCGTGCCCGGGTGACGTGACTCAAAGAATCGAGGAGGGTGAGTATGGCAACGTCGAGCAACACGGCGGACTTACGTCCGCCGCTCGCTATCGCACATCACGGTATCGTTTCGCCAACTCGTCGAGCGGCGTTCCCAGGTGGGCGGCGAGGATGAGCCACCAGTTGCGGAGAGTTTGGCGGATCGGGCCGGTCTGTGCCCAGCGGCGGGTGCTGACGTGGAGGTGCGGGCCGAGCAAGGCCAGACGACCGGCCTTCCGCAGGCGCTTACTGAAGTCGAGGTCTTCCATCAGCGGCAGCACCCGGAACCCGCCGAGAGCTTCGAACACCGACCGGCGGACGAACAGCCCCTGGTCCCCGTAAATCCAGCCCGGCCAGCGAATCCGCGAGGCGTTGCCCCACTCCAACCCGCGATACACCCAGCTGGGGTGGTCGAGGATCTGGCGGAACCCGCCAGCGACGACAGCGGGTTGGGAGGCCAGCGTCCTCTGTATCTCATGCAGCCCCGCCGGCTCCAGCCAGCAATCGGCGTGGAGGAACAGAAGCACCTCCCCCGTGGCGACGGCGGCCCCGGCGTTCATTTGCGTGGCCCGACCGCGTGCGGATTGGAGTACGCGGTCCGCGCGCGAGGCGAGTTCGCGGGTGCGGTCCGAACTCCCGCCATCGACGACGATGACCTCGACCGGGCCGAGTGCCCGTGCCCGATCAAGACAGTCCACG
The DNA here is from genome assembly GCA_043778825.1 of Planctomycetota bacterium. Classification (GTDB taxonomy): domain Bacteria; phylum Planctomycetota; class Planctomycetia; order Planctomycetales; family Planctomycetaceae; genus TH-plancto1. The sequence goes on from JAYWFM010000216.1 coordinate 6,725, forward strand.
ATCCGCGCCTCTTCCTGGAGGACCGGAATGATGATCGAAACGGTCAGAGCCGGAATTGCGTTCGACATGAGAGAGGAGGATCGCCACGACGCTGAGGGTTTCCGATGGTCATCGTCACCCGGACACGGGGGACTTACGTCCGCCCGCTCGCTGTTTGTTCTGCCACCCACGGGCGATCCGCCTCGTCGACGGGCACGCGCGGGGGTTGGGTGTAGGCCAGCGAGCGGTGGTAGCGGCCCCGCGAGTACGCCTCGTCAAAGACCGCCGCGATGTTCAGCACGAGATCGGGATCGGGCTGTTTCAGGGGGATGCGGATCGATGGCAACGGCGACCGCAGCGACCACGCATACACGTCACACAGCGGACGCCGTTCCCAACGCGAAACGAGCGCATAGTAGTCCCCCGCGGGCAGCGGGCCTTTGAGTGGCAGGCGATGCCCAGCCCGCAACAGGTCCAGTTCCACCAGATGCACCTGCTGCCGGAGAATCGCCTGGCGCTTCGATAAATACTGGGCGCGTCCGGGATCGACCTTGTTTGTGGGAGAGAGCAGTTCCATGACCGTGACCAGGGTCCGATCGGGGCGATGCAGGATTTGCAGGTACGACTCCACCTCGTCGTCCAGATATTCCAACGGAATGCTCACCGGCTCCAGCGTGGCCACTGCGGACGACTCGCTCAATTCGGAGGAGAGCGGATAGCCCTGCGAAATCGCCAAATCGGGGCGGATCCGCTTGATCGTCTCCGGAGGCAATTCCACCAGATTGACGCGGTCCTCAATGCGGACCTCGTAATTATCCGGCAGTGCGTCGGTCATCGCGTCGCACCAATACGTGATGAACCTCTGGTGGAAATCCTGCCAGAAGGCCGGATCTTCCAGATAGGGGTCCATGCCAGGGAAGGGACTACGCATGCTGAACTCCCGATGCAGGGCCCGAAGCCACGGGAACCACTGACAACTCCTCTTGGCCTGCCTGATGACAGTGTCTTCGGTGAGAGGTCTGGCTGTCCAGTGAAGTGTTCGGAGAGCAGTCAGCGTCGCAACGAGTGAATGCTCCGCTTCGAAGACTTCGCGTCGCAGCGAAACGGGCGGAGTCCACTGAAGCGGACGAATTGAGCCAACTTGTGAATTTTGTCATTTGCTCCTTGAGGATGTCACTTCGACACCAAATAATACAACGGTGCCAGGGGAACCGGGTTCGAGTCGGGGGGAGGTCATGGCTGATTTGCTGGGTCTGAAAGGCCAAATCCTGTCTCCAGACAAAATGTGGCTGGCGCTGTGTGTCATTGGCGTGGTATTTGCGATTGGAGTTCTGGCATGGATCACCCAGACGCTGCGTTCTCTGTTTCGTGAAGATGAGGGTTCTGCTGGGGGCATCCACGAATTCCTCGGACACTTGCGTGAATCGCAGTCGGAGGGTGACGTGACGCCGGAGGAATTCCGATCCATTCAGCGACGGTTGGTGGAACAGTCGATGGGGTCTGGAGAGAGCACGCGAAAGTCGCGAGCCACTCCGGCCAAATCTGCCGATCCCCCAGCATCCACACCACTTGTTCCGTATCAAGATGATGCAGATGACCATTCTCCGTAAGCCGAATCAGGGAGGCGGCTGCGGACTCGTGCGACTCAATCACGGACGAACATCGTCGAGAAGTGGTTGGAACCTTCGGGGCAGGAACCCGGAATCCAATCTGTGAACTTCACGATGTCCGCCGACGGTTCGATCGACACCTCAGAAAGAGACACCATGGCCTCCCCCAAAGACTTCACCACCGGGAAGAAAACTCCGACCGGCAAGAAGAACGCGAATTGTTCTTTCTGCGGTAAGAGCTATCGCGATGTCGGGCCGCTCGTCGAAGGCCCCAGCGATGTCTATATCTGTAGCGAGTGCATCGACCTGTGCAGTTCGATCCTCGATCAGGAGCGTCGTCGTCGCGGCGACCCCAAGAAGCTCTTCACCAAGATCCCGACCCCCCGCGAAATTGTCGATCATCTCGACCGCTACGTGATCGGCCAGACCCGCACCAAGCGCGGTCTCGCGGTCGCCGTCCACAACCACTACAAGCGGCTGACGCTGTTTGAAGAAGGGAACATGGGCGAGGTCGAAGTCGAGAAGTCGAACATCCTCCTCATTGGCCCCACCGGGTCCGGCAAGACCCTGATGGCGAAGACCCTCGCCAAGTTCTTGCAGGTGCCGTTCGCCATCGGCGACGCCACGACCCTCACCGAAGCGGGCTACGTCGGCGAAGATGTCGAGAACCTGCTGCTCAAGCTGCTGCATGCCTCCGAGTTCGATGTCGAGGCGGCCCAGCGCGGGATCATCTTCATCGACGAGATCGACAAGATCGGCAAGACCGGTCACAACGTCTCGATCACCCGCGATGTCTCCGGCGAAGGCGTCCAGCAGTCGCTGCTCAAGATGCTGGAAGGCACCGTCTCCAACGTCCCGCCGCAGGGGGGCCGCAAGCACCCGCACCAGGAGTTCTTCCAGGTCGACACGACCAACATCCTCTTCATCTGCGGCGGCGCCTTCGTCGGCCTCGAAAAACAGATCGAGCGCCGCACCGGCAAGAAGACGCTCGGCTTCCGCGCCGACGTCAAGTCGGTCAGCACCCGCGAGATCGGTCCCACGCTGGAACAGGTGGAGCCGGAAGATCTCATCAAGTACGGCCTGATTCCGGAATTCGTCGGCCGCCTCCCGGTCGTCGGCACGCTCCACGAGCTCGACAAGGCGGCCCTCATCCAGATTCTGACGCAACCTCGGAACGCCATCACGCGTCAGTACCAGAAGATGTTCGAGTACGAGAACGTGAAGCTCAAGTTCACGGACGACTCGCTCGAGGCGATCTCGGAGCTGGCGCTGGCGCGCAAGATCGGCGCGCGCGGGCTACGCATGATCATCGAGGATCTGATGCTCGACCTGATGTACACGCTGCCCGGCCAGAAGAAGGTCCGGGAGTGCGTCATCACCCGCGAGGTCGTGACCAACAAAGAGAAGCCGATTTCGCTGATCGAAAAAGCCGGCTAGCTACACCACAGGGTTCATGGAACTTTACGAGACGCTGCCGATCGTCCCCCTCCGGGACGTCGTCGTATTCCCGCACATGATGATGCCGTTTGTCATCGGACGGCCGTCCTCCACGCGCGCGCTCGAGCACGCGCTCGGCAAGGACAAGCGCATCTTTCTCGCCGCGCAGCACGACGCCGCGATCGACGAGCCGCAGCCGAACGACATCTACACGATGGGCACCGTCGCCAACATCGTCCAGAGCCTGAAGCTGCCCGACGGCAACATCAAGGTCCTGGTCGAGGGCATCGAGCGCGCCCGCGCCGTCGAGTGGAAGGAAGACAAGGGCTTCTGGCGGGTCGTCGTCAAGGTGCTGCCGAAGCAGCGCGAGGCCAGCGCCGAAGCCGAGACGACGATGAGCCGCGTGGTGTCGCTGTTCGAGCAGTACGTCAAGCTGTCGAACAACCTGCACTACGACGCGATGATCGCGGCCGTCCGTGTCGACGATCCCGGCAAGCTGGCCGACACGATCTCGGCGCACCTCGTCGTCGGCGTCGACGAAAAGCAGAACCTGCTCGAGATCATCAGCCCGATCGAACGGCTCAATCGCATTACCGCCCTTCTCGAGGCGGAGGTCGACAAGCTCCAGGTGGATCGCAAGATCCAGTCGCGCGTCAAGAAGCAGATGGAGAAGGCGCAGAAGGAGTACTACCTCAACGAGAAGATGAAGGCGATCCAGAAGGAACTGGGCCGCAAGGACGAGAAGGGGAACGAAGTCGAGGAGCTGAAGAAGAAGATCGAACAGTCGAAGATGCCCGAGGAGGTCGAAGAGAAGGCCATCCAGGAGCTGAAGCGGCTGGAGTCGATGCCGCCGATGTCGGCGGAAGCGACCGTCTCGCGCAATTACCTCGACTGGCTGATCGCGGTCCCGTGGCAGAAGAAGACCAAGGAAAGCCGGGATCTCAAGCGGGCGGAAGAAGTCCTCAACGAGGACCACTACGGGCTCGAGAAGATCAAGGACCGCATCCTCGAGTTCCTCGCCGTCCGGGCGCTCGTGAAGAAGCCGAAGGCGACGATCCTCACCTTCTCCGGCCCCCCGGGCGTCGGCAAGACGTCGCTGGCCAAGTCGATCGCGCGCGCGATGAACCGCAAGTTCGTCCGCCTGTCGCTCGGCGGCGTGCGCGACGAAGCCGAAGTCCGCGGCCATCGCCGCACCTACATCGGCGCGTTCCCCGGCCAGATCATCCAGATGATGA
>JAYWFM010000217.1:0-27055 GCA_043778825.1 Planctomycetota bacterium
GTTTGTTGAGATTGCATCTGGGTTGTGCGTTTCGCATGGCAACTCGGTTGTGGTGGAAAACCTGGCTAAATCCTCTACCTTCAGGTAGAGGAACTTTAACGCCCGCCCCTCATTCCCTGGACTGCTTGCCGTTGCAATGCCGCCCGGTCAATCCCTTGCCGCCGGAACGTCGTCTTGTGTAAATGGGCACACCATGCGTTGTACACGAGCAGATTTATCCGCCCCGCCCCGGTTGCCCGCTGACACCACTCGTCGTCTGCCCCGAGTCCCGCCGCAAGGTGAGCTGCTGACGACAGCGGCCCGAGTTTATCAAGTGCCTCACGATTCAGAAACATGCAAAAGCCCGACAGGATAGGATACTCGATCACAAGATTCCGCGTGAGGAACCGATCCGTCTCGGCGGCGTACCGCGCACTCGCGAAGTCGGTCTTGAACTTTACTTGCCGCAGATGGGCGGGGTGTTTCAGCGACTGCGCCCCATCGTCCCCCGTGATTGGCCCCACGGCCCCGACGTTGTGGTGATGCTCGGCATGATGTCGGAGACGCTCTATGCAGTGCTGACCGATCCGAGTGTCATTGTTGAGGAGCAATACGTGGCTCGCCGGATCAGCCGCCGCGATGCCCGCGTTGCAAGCTCGGGAGAACCCCCCGTTCGTTTCATATCGGATGTGCCGCACGTCGAGCGTGGACTTAATCGCCTGGACCTCGGCAAACTCTTCCGGGGTCGAGCCGTCGTCGACGTAGATCACCGCTGGCCGGAGCGATGACCGCCCAAGGTGGGCCAAGCAATCACGGGTGAGGTCTGGGCAGCCGTAGCCGGGGATCACGACAGTGACGGGACGACCGGGGAGCGGGCCGTCGTGCTGGCGATACCGCTGATGCCCCTGCGGCATCGTCCAGCGGTGCCACGGAAACGAGTCCTTCCACATATCAAAGACGGATGTTTGTTCGCCAATGAAGTGCCGCGACGTGCGAAATAACAGGCCGGATGTTTCGCGTCTCTGGCTGTTTCCGCCGTGCCCGATGGCTGATGGGGCGTCGATGTGCTGGACCAGTGAGGGCCGGTAGTGATGAACATCCAGGCCCATCTTGGCGATGCACTCCGCAACCCATTTGTCAGCCGCCTTTTTCAGGTGAGGCTCATCGACTCGCCCGTTTGGTGCGTGGCATCCCCGCCAGTCCGTCGCGAACTCCGGCGTTACGAGCCGCTGTGCGACTGCTCTCGGGAAGACGCACGCACACAACCCGAGAACCATGTGCCCCCGCTTGTCGATCCCGACAGCCCCACCGCCTTCGTATTCCTCTGGGGAATACATCGACACGACTCCAGTGCGAAGCGAAGGCCAGAGGTCATGCTCCGCGAATTCGCGAAGGTCTTTGCACGCGATTACGTCGTCCTGGAAGATCGCGATGGCTTCCGCGTCGGGATTCATCGCCAACAGGTCGCGCAGCGTCTGAACGTAGTTCCTCCAGCAGCCCAGCCGCTCCGTCCGCCAGACAGTGGGGGCGTTCAGTCCGATCGCAGAGCCTGGCTCCGCGAACACGGTCGGGAAGAATCCAGCAGCGTGTAGCGACTGAAGGCAGCGGGCCACTGTGGACTTCGCTCGGGGAGCCGTGGTGAGTCCTACTGCCCAGCGTGTCACAGCGCGGGTCAGCGGATGCTTTGGCTTGATCCTCACTGGTTCTGTGGTGGCTTCTTCCCACAGCCCCACCGGGCATGTCTGCTCCTCCCATGCGGCCTTGGTGTCGACGAAGCAGCCGCATTTGGAGTGACGGCAAACCCGCTTCTCCGCGTTGAACAGACCGCAGGCGTTGGAATCGCAGACTGCAATCCGTCTCGCCGCTTTTTCCGCCGATGCCTGTACTGATCCACTGGCGACGTGCCGAACAACGGCCCCCGTGAAGTTCATCGCTTTGCGGAAGAGGGACGGGTCGAACCCGGTGAGGTCGTAGCCCGCCTGTTGGCAAATGCCGAAATACTGGTCCACCTTGGCTTCAGGTAGCCCGGCCCGGCGCTCTATGATCTCGCGAAGTCGCGGTGGCAGGGGCGTCATTCGCTCACCGTGATTGGTCCTGGAATCCACACGTCGAGGCACGTTGGAAACGTGATAATTACTAGGACTGGGTTATGGGAAATAATTTCGATGTCCGGGTAAACGACGTGCGCTCCACAAAGGTTATCGACTTCGTTACCGATGGCTCTACCAGTCACAGTGAGAACCCCGTTTAGACAGACAATGAGCGCCTCACTTCGGAAGCCCGCTCCATCACCAGCGTGGTTCCACAGGAATTGCCAGCTTCGGCTGCCAGTCACCGGATCGTCGACCCTGGGTTCCGATGTCCCTGTCTCTCCACCAGAGGCAAACAAGAATTGGGATTCGGAGCAGACGGACGAGCCGCTGCTGACGGAAGAACTGGATTTCGCTGATCCCGATCCGGGCACGATCACTCCTCGCTGTCGTAGGCCGAACGAATGAACCGTTCGTTGGCCTCGAATTGAGCCTGAGACCGTTCCGGGAACCGCATGCCCGCGAAGCCCTTGCGGACGCCGGTCAGTCGGATCACGAGACGCAGCTTCCGGTCTGGATTGTGTTCGGCGAACTCCAAGACGACGAATGGCCCGTCCGCCTTGCAGCCGATAATCGCCGGTCGGTCAGAAGACACCCCGCAGACCTCGATGCTGTTCGGTTCGCAGATTTCGCGGTAGCGCGGGTCGATCACGACGCTACCATCCTTCTGGGTTGTCTCGACGATCAACACATCGTCGAAGCGGACTTCGGGGGCCTCCAGCACGAACAGGGCCGTGAAGCCTTTATTCGACCATGATGCCGGAACGATGGCCGTCGACTTGTCGGAGCCTGTTCCCGTGCCACCCGTCAGCCCAGTGCCACCGGTTGAACCCGTCCCGCTCGATGTCCCGGAGTTGGTGCCACCAGTCCCGCCGGTTCCAGTGCCTCCCGTGCCGGTGCCTCCCGTGGTTCCAGTCCCACCTGTATCCGTGCCACCTGTATCCGTGCCGCCCGTATCCGTTCCCGAGTTGCTTCCCGAGCCGGAATCTGTGCCGCTCCCTGAGTCACTACCAGACGAGCTAGAATCGTCATCGGCGCAGCAAAGGTCATCTACGAGCCACCGTTGGTCCCCATTGGCCATGTCCGTGTAGTAGGTAGCACGGCCTGTCTTGCCAACTAACTCCTCATTTGTGGAATCACCCAGAGCACAGCATCTGTCGTAGGCAATGATAGTGCCGTCTGTGTCCCTCTCTGGGATCATGTCCTTGTGTGGGCCGGTGTACCATATAGGCGTTACAACTAGGTGCCGCTCTGGCGAGTCACCAGACCCGAAGCCGTCCGCTATCTGCTCAGTATTCACTGCATTGATGGTGAATACGATATGACTCGATTCGCGAGATGGGTTGTACCCACCCCAGCGCCCACGCATCGGGTTATCCGGATTCCCATAGCGCGCCCGGTCCTCGCGAATCAGTGTCCCGATTTGCGTGATGGCCGTCTTGCCTAGTGTATACCTAGTCTCAGCCACCTAGCCCTCTTAGTTGGGGTACTGGACAGCGCGGAGAGTGATAGCAGCAGTGTTGGCCCTGGCATACAGCGTCTTACCAGTATTGAGCCGGATGAACGCAAATTCACCAGCTTTCAGCTTGATCGGGTAGTCGCCTGTAGTGGTGCCAATCTCCACGTAGTTCGTGGCATCCAGGTTGTGGAGAAACAGGCAGCCGTTGACCAGCACATCGGTAAACGCCACTGTTTCCTCAGTGGTGTCGATGGTGGCCATGACATCACAATGCGTTTTCTGGGATTGCGTAATCGTCAGCGATTTCAGCGGTATGTTGTGCGTATTGGTAGTCACCACCGCATCTGCGCGTGACATGGAGAACTGGACCGTGATTTCGTTGGCCATCAAAGCACCTCAATAAAGCGGCAACACTGCGAATGGTAGCGAGTCGTACACAACGAACTCAAGGTACACGGCATTTTGGGGTGTCGGTTCATCAATCTGCGAACCCGCGCCATCCAACGGCACGGGTGTACTGGGGTATTCCATCTCCCCGCCTCTGTTCTTCGTCTTGATGAACTCACGCAGCGTGGTGGGAAGCGTGGCATTGAAGCTGGCGGCTGGATTGGGGTAGCTACGGCGGAACCCGGCGTCCAGTATCTTCCGTGCCCACCCCTTTTTGGAGAGGTGAATGTCCATTGTCACGGTGTAGTAGGTGATATCATTCTTGGTTTGCACTTCGCTGATTGTGGTTCTCTGGCACTTGGCTTTGCCCACTGGGACCGTCATGCCACCCACTGTAAACGCATCGGAATTCACCGCGTCTTCGTAGTCCTGGAACCAGATGGGGACTGTCGTCACATTCTTGGAGACATGGGCGATGCGGCGACTGAAGTCCTTCATCACGGGAGGATCAAAGAAATCACCGGCAGAGTTCAGAATCAGGTTGTCATCTGTGTCGACCACAGCCACTTCCTGATACTGCTCCGTACCCCATGAAATGCGCGCCGGTTCCTGTGTGGGGTCTTCTCTGTACTCCCGCTCGCTGCTGTATTCCGCCACCGCCTTCCAGCCCGCCCACGGTGCATGGTTCGTGACAGATACACCCACGCACCACATGACGGGGTTGTCTGGGTGCGTCATGCCCACGCGCGGACAGTTGGCATGCACGCCAACGTCGAACTCAGAACAGGGTGCGTCTGTGACGAAGATGTGCCCACGGCTGGACGTGACGACGCCCTGCTTGTCCACCTTGGCATTACGTTGGGTGTCTTTGTCTTCACCGAAGTAGGAGATGCTCATGCGAAGGACTCCACGTTAGGGATTCGCTGATCCGTGGCATTGCCCCTTTTCAGTTCAGCCAGCATTGCACGTTCCGTGACCAGTTGCTCTCGTGCAGTTCTCAGTGAATCACCGCCGCCCATTGCCGCCAGAATGGCTGAGTAGGCGTCCTGAGAGCCGCGTTCGAGGGCACCGCCGAACCGCTTGGGGTCGCCTTTCGCGTTGTCTTCGCTGCTGTTGTCTTCGCCGCCTTTATCCAGCTTCACAGCCTCTGGTGCGGGTTTCTTATCGCGGCCACGGAATTTAGAGAACTTGTCCTTCAGGACTTGGCCAGATAGGGCCAGCCGTAGGGCCAGCCGTAGGCCATCCATCAATTCCTCTGATGTCTTCTCCCGCTGTGGCAATGCGTTTAGTCTTGGTGTTGTGGGTGCTTTCATGCCATCGAGGAGTTTGAACTCACCGGTTGGGTTGGCCATGCCCAACGCCATGAGCCTTGCAGGTTGCGTCCATGCCTGCCTCTGCGCACGACCCTCTGCGCCGGGCAGGAAATCAACAGCGCCCTTGGCTGCGTCTTTGGCAATTAGCATGCCCTTTTTCGCCTCTAGTCCCATTTTAGCGAACGCAACTGTCATGTTGTGTGACATGTTTTCGCCGAACTGGGTCATGTACCCACTAAGGTCAGAGAACACAGAATGCCACACAATCTTTAGGTTCTCCAGTGCAGCAGGCAGCTTGTCGCTGAAGAAGAAACCCACATCGGCATAGGCCGCGTTGAACTGGTGCGTCAGGTATGCAGCGGCGTAGGCAGCCACTTCTCCGATGTGGTCAAATCCGAATATAAGGGCTTCTACAAGCCAATCGAAGTTGTCCTTGATCCACACGATTGCCCATGCAAGCGGCCCCAGCCATCCAGTGCGTGCCCAGCCCGCTAACCAATTACCGAATGTGTTGAGCTTTTCTTCGATGCTGTCCCAGTTGCGAATAATCGCATCGTGCATCGCCGTGGCTATCGGCTTCAGGGATGCGATGACCTGGCCCACGCGGCCAAACCACTCAACGGCCACAGCCAGAATCTCCTTGACTGCAAATGCCTCGGAAAGCAATGCCGTAAAATCGCGGATGTTCACAGACATATTCTCTGTGACCATCTGCCATAAACCGCCGACAGTCTTGGCTTCCTCTCCGAGCATGCCGTGAAAACGACCACCAACACCAGTCAACGTACGCAGCGCCTCAGTCACGTCACGGTATGTGATGAGATGAGCCGCCCGCATCTCAAGTATCTTGGCTGTCGATGCCGCTGTGGCATCACCAAATTTATACATAGCCAATGCAGGCACAAGACCCACTCCGTTTTCTGTAAACTGGGTGGTATCCTGCCCAGTCAACGATCCCTTTTGCTTCACATCGGACAGGGCTTTTGTCAGCTTTGCCAGCTTGAACGTGTTCCCCATTGCCAAATTGCCCAGCATGTCCATAATCGGCAGGATGTCACCAGCTGCTATACCAGCCGCCAGCAACTTCTGTGTAGACACTGTCACGCCGTCAATGCTGAACGATGTTGTCAGTGCGTACTCTTGCATCTGCTTGTACAGTTCCACACCTTGCGATGGGCCTGCAAGTACCCTCAGTGCTGATTGTGTGCTTTCCATCGTGGCCACGTCAGCCGCAGCGCCCTTAACGGCTGCCCATAGTGCTTTCGTAGCAGCAAGGATAACATTCAGCCCAAGCAGGGCCGAGATAAGTCCGCCCACGCTCGACGTGGACTGGGTGAAGAACGACGTGAACACCCCCATAGTGGCAGAAACCATGCCCCACAAGGATGAAAACACGCCCCCAATCGCACTGACGAGGGCCTTTGTCACGTCCCATACCGCACCAACAAGCGAGTAGAGGACACTTCCAATGGATGACAGGATGCTGCCGATTGCACTGACGATGGTGGTTGCCACACTCCATGCGGCTCTGCCTACAGCAGCAAGCATGCTGCCGATCATAGAAGCCATGCCTTTCAGAATGGCCATCACTATCACACCTGTTGCAAGACCCATCGACAGCCATTCCGCAATTGTGGCCGCAGCAACTATTTTTATTATGTTCAGCACGTACCTGCCCGCAGACGCGACCATGTCCCCAATTGCGCTGGCCATAGCACTCACCGCATCCCACACAGCACCACCGATAGTCCTGAGCATGTCGCCAATTGCGGTAGCGGCAATTCGCACCACATTGACTAGACCAGCCGCGAGTGGGTGGATGGATGCTATCGCATCGAGGCACTCCGAGATTACGCCCCCTGTGGCACTCATCGCGGATATCGCTACACGTCGCACCTCCTGAAACATAGCAGATAACACGCCTGTGATCCGCTGAACACCATCGCTAACAGACGCGGCTACTGACCCAGCAGCAGATCGCACCCTGGACGCCATAGCCGACGCCATAGCCGACGCCTTCTCCCCCAAATTACGCATAGCCTCTGCGGCAGTATTCGCAGTAACACCCATATCCGTAAGTGCTGTCTTGGTTGCAACGATGGCCGCAACGACAATACCAGTGCTGGCCACATACGGGGCTGCGTCCATGAGGATGTTGACAACGATATCGCCGATCAGTGCCATCACCCACCCCCTCTCATAGCTGCCTGTGCCATTGCAATGACCTCTTCTGCTGTAGCTTCCCTCGCCTCTTCCTCCTTGGGCAACCACGGGGCAATCTCCGCCGGTGAGCATTTGCCCCATGTGGCCGCTGATGCTCCAATCGCCAGCAGCCGATGCGTGGCCTCCTGCCCAATCGGCTCAATGATGTCGTAGGCGCACCACTCTTCAAACAGATCAGGGTCCATCGCTGCCAGCATCACATCAACGAACACCGTGTGGGCGACATAGCGAGCCAACCGGAATGCAGTTAGTCTTCGCTTGTCGCCTCGGAGTTTTTTTCAAGCTCCTCAATCTCGGCCTTCATGTGGTTGATGCGGATAACCGCCTCAACCAGCCTCTCCACAACCACACTGTGCTGCAAGGCAATAGCAGCAACATCTGCTGCTGTGAACAGCGGATTCCCAGAGTCATCAAAACAGCACTGAATCAGCATTGCCTGTCTGGCATTCCTCACTGCTGTGGCATTGGGCTTGCCGTTGGCCAGCTTGAATCCAGCTTCTAGTGCGTTCCGCTCTTTGGTATTCATTGAGCAGACTGGGATGACGCAGCCTTCGCCAAACTCTGGCACGGGCACATCTTCCACAGTTCGCGGAAGGGGCTTCAGGAACTGGTCACGACCGACGACGACACGGGCTACGGGGGCAGTCTCGCTCATCACAATCACTCACTGGGGGTTTGGGGGTCAACGGCATCCTGCAAGCCCTTCTTGGCCTTGGTCTGGAATGCGACAGCGGCAGCAGCTTTCTCGGGGGTCATCCCGGCTTTGGTGCGGCACTCATCATCCGCAGGCTCTGCCACACCATGCAGAACCAGCTTGTAGGCGTCGGGGTGGTCGATGATCGTTCCGCGTGGGAGGATTCCCTGCGCACCGCCGTCTTCTTCTGAGAGCAATTTGGCCTTCACAACATCTCCTGGTTACGTGGGGAAGTTGAGCAAGCCGGTCAGCTTGCCCTTGAAATCGAACATCAGGCCCGATCCTGGATCGACCTTGATGGTGGCACTCGCACCCACTGTGGCGAATGCCATCTCAGTGAGGGCCGTGTCGGCGAAGATGGTCTTCCAGTTCTGCGTGCCGGGCATACTCACCAGATCGGTGAGGCTCTGATGCCCCACCAGTGCCGGATCGTAGAACCCAGATGCCGAGAACGAGCCGCCTTCGGCATATCCAGTGGGGGTGTACCGCTTGCCGACGCCTGAATCGAGCGTGGTCGATTCGAATGTCTCGGATTCAGCCCCATCGAAACCGATGGATTTCAGTTGAGCCACCGCCGTGAAGACGGTGGCAATTTCCTGCTTGAGGACAGTGCCCTTGGAAACAACGAGTGACATGCTGGGGTTCCTTCAAATCAGGTGAGTTGTGTGATCGTTGCCGTGACGTTCAGGGTCCATTCCCACCGTCGCTGGATGTCACGATGCAGCGGCAGTGGTCCGCTGGCTTTGTGGATGGCCAGAATGCGGTAGGTGCTGCTGCCGTACGTCACAGCCGTGTTGGGCAGGATGTCCAGACTGCGTGACAGGTCGACAAGGAATGTGCGGGGCGTGAGCTGGTCATCTGGCAAGCCTCGAATGCGAATCTGGATTCCGCAGTCTTCCACAGTGTTCGAGTTCAGCATGTCCGAAGTTTGAGAGGGTGACGTGTCCGAGAACGTGAGCAGCAGATGACCTGTGTCCGACGTGGCTCCGTTGAGTCGCACTTCGTACGTGCCCAACAAAGACTGCTGCCGCAGGTACTCCGACAGCACGTCAGCGGCTGTGTGTGTCAGTGCGGCATTAGTCAGCGGAAGGCTCAACGTAGTGCCTTTGCCACAGAGGCCAGTATTTCCGTCGTGGAATCACGCAGTGCCTGTTCCAGGTACTTGGCCTGCCCTCCGTTGGGGTGGTTTGCGGTCAAATCCTCGTGGACATGCAGAGCATACGGGGTGTGATAGCCCACTGTGCCAACACGACCAAATCCCTCCCCTGTTGCCGTGACAGTGTGGGAGTTCCGCAGCACCTCAGTGTCCACAGGGACCAGTGCCTGTGAGCGGGCATCGACTAGGACGGTCGCTGCGTCGATTGCGTCTTGTACCTTCTGAGCCGCTTGTTCCGTGTAGGCACGCAGTCCGGACAGTGCTGTGTTACTGATTGTGGCAGTAATTCGCATCACAGCCTCGCAATCAACAGGGTTTCGGAGTTCTTCAGGTTGGGGGTGATGCTGAATGCCTTGATGTCGAGTGCGCCATCTGCTTTGGGGTTGGTGATCGACCCCGTGTACTCATCCAGATTGCCCAGCCAGAGCAAGTCACCAATCGCCATGCCTTCGTTCACCTTAAGCGAGTTGCTCACCATCACCGCTGCATGGCACACCACTGTAGAGCCGTCCGCCGCACGCACTTCGGCATCTTCACTGTCCCATCGCACACGAATGACACAGGGCGTCCCGTACGTGACGGCGGCATACTTGTCGCGACCCAACATGGGCCACCACACAGCATCCTGCCGTCTGGCTCTGGAAATGAGACTCATCGCATGTTCTCAATCGCCAACGCTTTCACTTCCAGCCGGGTCGGAACGCCAGCCCAGCCCACGTGAAATGGCACCGCACCCCTCTTCATCGCTGCCTGCAAGGCGGACAGTCCGCTTCGCCAGTCCATTGCTAGCGCCGTCTGCCCGTAGATCGTGGCCTCGAAATACTTGCCCTCTGAGGGGGCGATGTATGTCGCGGCCACAACTCCCGCTTTCTCACTCTGGATACGCGGATCACGCATGCAGAGATGATGGGCAGCCAGGTTGCGTTCGATCAATTCCAGCAGAACGGCGTCACTCGTGGCGTTGTAGCCCGAGCAATGCTGATCCACCTGCAAACTGGCCATTGTGATGAACGGCGTCAGGTTCGTCAGCGACGGGTCCACGTCGATGATGAGCTTGACCAGTGTGGCTGTGGTTCGAATGGCCATCGGCTACCGTCCCCACATCACTCTGTGTGCGAAAACGGGTCGCACAGCCATCAGACTGCCCAACCCGCATGAATCTCGAATGGATCGGCAGACTACTCGATGGCGAGAATAGTCGACCGCACTTGGTTCTTCTGGAGGCCCGCTTCGTTGAGGGCCACGCCATCCTTTAGCAGGTAGTAGCCGCCACCATCGGACATCTTGGCATCCACATGGAACACGGTGACACCGTGATCCAGGGCTGCTACTGACCACGCTGCATCGCCAGACACATCCGTGCGATCTGGGGCAGACGCTACGGCAGGGGCAGACTGTGCCACCAGGGGCACGTCCGTCTGAACCGCCACTTCTTGTTGGCTGCCCTGTAAGGAGAACTTGTCAGAGAAGCTGTTCGCCAAGTCCGACTTGGATTCGATCAGATCGCCTGCCTTGTACTTCCTGCCATTGTGGTCGCTGTCGACCTTCACGCGGAAAACTGGCACCTTGGGTCTCACTAAGTTTGAGGGTGAAGGACAAAGCCGCCTAGCAGGATACTAGGCGGCTTGATTCGTCAGATGGACTAGACGTTCATGTGGACGATGCCGGAGTTGCCAGCCCCATCGACACGCATCTGGGGGGCACCGCATGCCACAACACGGAAGAACCGAGTCATGCCGCCGTTGCCTTCCCACTGGACGACCACGGGGTCTTGGCCGATGACGGGCCGAACCAGCGCACTGTCCATCTGGACGACCAGAATCTGGTAGCCGGTCAGTGTCGGAAGCAGCTTCACGTCCTTGACTTCGCGGAGCTTCTTGAGGCGTTCCAGTGCGGTGTTCTCGCCCTTGAGGGTCGAGTAGTCCGTCTGGAGCCACGTATCCCAGCCAATGCCGTAGTACACCATGTACGGCCCGTAGAACTTCTTCAGGAGCAGGGCATTGGTTGCCGCAGCGACTTCCGCCACCAGCGTCGGCCCAAAGTTGCCGGACGGCGTGGTGAGGGTGGCCGTGTTGCGGCTGGTGAAGTTGGTGTAGCCCTGCACGACACCACCGGGTCCGGTGAAGGACGTGGTGCCGATGGTCAGAGCATCCTGCGCTTCCAGCACGCGCCGAGTGCATTGCTCGACCTGATCCAAGTCGAGTGCCCGGATACCTGCACGGGAGGCCATCACATCCCGGATGTCCAACTGGAATCCGCTGTAGATCAGCGGCACAGGCATGAGGATCGTCGAATTGGTGCGACGGGTATTCTCGTCCTGTACATCACCGGACATGCTGATGACAGCCGATCCCGGATCAGTGACAGACTGTGTCAGCACTTGCATCGTGCCGATACCGTTGGGCGTCCGGTAGGGCGTGGTCATGGTCATCAGGTCGTTCCATGCCGACAGCTTGTGTCGGTAGGTCTCGACCACGCCATCCTTCGTCTTGTCAATGGCCTTCCACTCGTCGTACAGCATCGTTGCATCGTTGCGAGCGATCACATCAGGCTGAGATCGTCCGTTGCGGGCGATGTACCCCGTACCGTTGTTGATGACTTGCCCCGTGATTGGGCTGATCTGGAAACCTTCCACGTAGGGCCGGAACGCACCCACGTCTCCGCCGTAGCTGAGCATGCGGGTGGCCATGTCCCCCAATCCCTGCCCGTTGGACAGGACAACATCAACATTCACCGCATTCAAATCGTTCATTTCATTGTCCTTCGAAGACAGGGTGTATGACCAGCCAGACAGAACTTAGAGGAGTTCCATCAGCACGAGGGTATCCGCAGAGGTGGTGACGGCCTCCTTCGCACGCGCGAAGGCCGCATTGGTCGTGACCGTAGTGGCCCGTCCGGCACCGTCAAGGTGCAGGATGAGTTCCTTGGTGATCGTCAGGCCAGTGGGGCACATGACGTAGACCGTATCGCCGGGCAGGTAGACCTTGCTTTCAACCCGTGCGCCCGCAGCGAACGCCGTGCCCACCGATTGGCCGGTAGAACTGTCGTTCACAGCGATGTATCGCGGCTGGTTGGCCGTGAGAGTCGACTTCCGACATGTCCCAGCCGCCACCATTTCAATGATGTGACCGGGGGAGAGGATTGCAGAGCAGAGGGCTGCGATGTTGCGGCGTGGGCCGTTGACCAGATTGGAGATTGCAGAAGCGGCCATGAGTGGATTCCTTCAGAGGAACAGTGTTTGACGGAGACAGACAGCCGCTTACTGGGGCGTGTTCGTGGTGAGCATTCGCGGGGCAGGCCCGGCAGAGTTGGTGACAGGGGCACCGGCGGCACCACCGTAGTTCAATGTGCGGGGGGCTGTGGGGGTGGCAGTGTTCGTGGCGATCACGGGGGCAGGTGCAGGTGCAGCCACTGGTTCGGCGATCAGACCGGCGATGGCGGACAACTGGGGCAGCCGCATGGCGTTCAGGGCGTCAGCCGTGAACGTGTTCGTGGGGACAGCCGTGATCTTGGCGACGAATCCACCCTTGGCCGTGTTCAGGGCCAGCAGGGCGTCTTCCAGCGTGCCCTGATGCTCTGCCGGGGCAGTGGCAATGAAGGCGTTGATGGTGAGCGGCGCTGGTGGTGCAACCGGAGCCGGAACCACAACAGGAGCCGGAACCACAACAGGCTGTGCGGGTGTTTCCGTGTTCTGCACTGGAACAACAGGGGCGACGATGACTTCTGGTGCAACAGGAGCCGTTGCGGGCGCGGTGGCGGTGTTCGTGGTCATTTCAGATTCCTGTTCAGCAGACTTGGATTCAGGCAAAATGGGCACGTACGTGACCTGCCGGTCAACGGGCACCTCAGTCGCAGTGTCAACGATCACCAGCCCACGGGCGTTGAGGGAGTAGTTCACACGGTAATACTCGGGGAGCTTGCCATCCTCGTATTCCGAGTACACGAAGTAATCCGGGTAGACGGCATCCGATTCCAGGTAGCATCGCTTGGTGGCCATGCCATCGGAGTTGCGCATGGTGGGGTGGTGCGTTTCCACCCAGGCCCGCGACTTTTCGATGATGGATGCGTAGGGAACCTCCATGTTCCCTACTGTGAACGATCCAGGTGGGACATAGGCACTGCGGAGATCATCCACAACAGCAAGTGGAGCTGTGGTATTCTCTGCTTTGACACTACACCCGCAGTTGGCCAGTGTCTGGTTGACCGTTACCCTGGTTCCCACTCCGCAGCCCTTGGCCACAGAACAGGCACCGACGTTGTTGGGTAGGAAGGCCACATGGTCGGGACGGAAATTGACGACGCGCCCGGTGTACGGCACGCCATGCCACTCGCCCGACTCCTCGGCAATGTCGAGTGTGAGTCCGGTCGAGATTTCAATTGTTTCGTTGCGGGCGATGCGGTCGGCCATGTCGGAATCGACCTTGGCCAACTCTGCCATGTTCACCCACGCCTCACAGAACAGACTGCCCGGCACATCACCCACAGTGGCCTTGTACTTGCTGTTCAGCACATGTCCGAAGCTGGCGGTGTCCAGTACGGAGGGCTGTCGGGCACTGATGGGGCTGCCATCTGCGTCCACGGGGTGATTTTTCACCAGTGGCATCATGTTCCACGCATCGGCGGTCTTGGCCATCTGCTCATCGGTGTAGAGCAGTGGGCCGCGATTACCCGTGTGGACACCGGCTACCAGCATCACCATATCAAGGACAGTATGCGACACACCCTTGATGTTCCGCACCCGAAAAGGGCCGGAGACGTTGGCGACAAACTGGAGGGTCTGCGAGGTCATGTCTTGCTTTTTACAGACGTGGATACAGTGCGTCTATACCCTGTGGCGGGGAAAGGCATCACAAAATGTGCCTTTTCGGTATTTTTCCCAAAATACAGACCGTGTTTTACAAATCCTTGGTTATTCCGCACTTTTACGAGGTGCTTTTTCTGCCATAGGTGCTATTTGGGCGTAGTACGCGGACAAAAAACCACGATGGGTGTTCCATCGTGGCTGTGCAGCTCAGTGTGGCTTGGTTTCCGTTGGGCGGCTGTGGACAGCGTATCCATTGCAGATGAAAGCACACTCGGAGGCAATCTGCAAACTGTACACAGAACCAACAAAGCCAGACTTCCGTGCCACACTCAGCGCGGACACTGCCAGTTCTGCCGGTGCGCAGAGCAGCAGCCGGTTGCCCACGGCGAGGTCTTCCACGGCCATCCACTCCGGGGTTTCCGTTCCGTCGACGAACTGACTGCCAGAGTTGCCATTCCTGTACATGCTGAACCGCTGAACGGGGGTCGCCGTGACGGAGCGCCGGTTCAGGGCTGTGCTGATCGATACCAGATCACCGGTGTGGTCTTGCTGGTACGTGCGTGACACACGCTGGTGTGCGCCAGAGGGGCAGACAACCCTCATGCCGGTCTGTACGTGCTCAATGGGCCGTTCGCTGCCATCTGCCATCAATACCATCGAACCGGCAATGAAGCCACTGGGGGTGAGTTGGGGCATACTGTGTGCTGCTCTCTGTGGGGTGTGGTGGGGGTGTGGTGGGGGTGTGGTCACGATTTGCTGCGGAACAACAGATGCACTTAACCGTCAGACAGCCCGCATTCGCTCTTGTAGGACTTTGGTCAGATCGTTCAATGCGGCCTGTAGCTTCCCGATCTCGGCACTCATCTCGGCATCCCGTGCCTGGCGTTCGTCGCGACACTCCTCGTGCTGCCGTCGTATGTCCTCACGGTAAATCGCTTCCCTCGCGTCGAGTCTGGAATTGAAGTCGTCTCGCTCCTTGGCCAGCAGCTTAGCACTGTCCATCACGATGGCTTGCACCTGTGCGGTAAACGCTGGTTCTCGGACTTTGGCGTACCACACAGCCATAGCGCTGATAGCGCAGCATAGGGCGACGATGCCCCCCATCAGCCACCCAGTCCAGGGGTCTGGTGCATTTGATGCTTGCGCTAGAACTTGTTCAAACATCTGCGGCCCGCTCCTTCGTGGCAATCTCATCCAGCAATCGTTCGATTTCTGCTGATCGCAGAACGAGTTCTTTGGCTTGGACCCCGACCAACATCCGCACCTCAGCCAGAGTTTCATGGGCTTTGACCATCGCTTGCACTTGCTTCTGGTCCATCTGTTCGATGTTCTTATCGCCGCCCAGTGCCTCACGCAAGGACTGCCCCAGCCGTTCGTTGTGGCTGATTGTCGTGAACACCAAAGTGGAAGCGTATCGCAGAAAAATCGGACATGCGATATTCTGGAGGATCAGGAATCCGACCCGCAGACTGACAGCGAGGCGCGGGTAAAACAGCGCCAGTGCCATCGTGCCGTAGCCCGCGACAGCACAGATGATGAACACGATTGCGAGCGCCGACCAGACCTTACAACCATCGTTTGAGGCGTGTTTGGCCGCATCCAGCCAGCGGCGGGTAATGGCCGCGTACCAAAAACAGACTCCCAGACACAGCAGAGCCGTGACCCTGCCCAGACTCTCCGAGCCAAGGCAGTCGCACAAGTTTTGTGGGTTCCATTCTGTCACGGCTTCACCCCGCCTGCATCTTCCTTACTACGATCTCTCATCAGGCTCGCGGTTCCGATCAGAGAGATACCCATATTTGCCACGGCGATGATGGCCACGAACAACTGTTCCGCCCCTGACACCGATTGCAGCGAGGCGTAGCAGCAAGCAACACCTACCACCACCGTGAGTGCAATGGTGATCCTTGCTTTACGGTCCTTCGATGGTCTGTTCATTCGTCGTTCTCCGATTCTGCCTGCAAATCTACGATCTCTTGCTTCATCGCCTCAATCAGCCTTTGGCGGGCGTGCAACTCATGGGCTTGCACAGCCGCCATAGCTTTGCACGAGCCAAGCACGCAGCGGATTTGGTCGAGTTCCTCTTCTAGCGTTCCGGCTTGTATGCGTGCAGCCGCGACGGCTTCAGCCGCTTGCATCTTCACAGACACGACCACGATGGCCAGAGTCACTGACACGACCAGAGAGACGATTATGATACCAGCCACGTCCAAAGCTCCTCTCCGTGCGTCTGCACAATTGCCGCTGTGTGACCAACAGCCAAGAGGACATAAACGAACTGGTCATGGAATATGTGCGAAGGTTCTGCTGGTGTTCCGTCCGCATAGTGACCCGCTTTGGCACACTCAATCGCCGCCCATGCGGACAAGATAAGCACGATTTGCTGGCTGACGATCAACCCTAGTGCGACGTAGCGATTGCGGGTAAACGTGGACGACACAGCCGCGACTCCGACGGCGATCATCAACACCGCCGCCGGGATACTACTCATGCCTCCCGCCGCGTTGGCGATAGCCGTGACGTTCTGGATGGGGTACAGCAACAGGCCGACACCCCAATCCAGATGCAATAACCCGGCAATGGCGAACACGATGCGGTTGTTCTGATGAGTCTTCATCGGCGGCGTCCTCGCATCGGCCATTGGTTCCGGACTTCCGCAGAAACTCCCGTCGAAACGAAAGCCCCGACGAACACTTCCCGCTTGTGGATGAATTGTCCTGGTGGAGCGGCCCCCCAGACCGGACCACGGGCTTGAACAAATGACCGACCCGGCAAGCCCACCCCGGCATACAGCTTGAGCGATGCTTGCGGGTAGGTCCGCGTCGTGAACTGTTCGTACTCGGCCCCCCGGAAAGCCCGAACTTCGCGCGACAGTGATCCACTGAATGGGAAGCCGATACCGACCGAGGCTGTCAGCCCGCCACCCGCATGTCGAGTCACTCGCGGCTCGACAGGCTGGCGATTCTCATCCAAGCGGAATGCCGCCGAGCGTCCCCCGAAGAGATACCCCCCGAGAGGCGGTAGCCAAGGAATCCAGTTGATCCTGAGCGTCCGTGTGAATGCCGCGCCGTTCGAGTCACCGGGCAGGGGAGTCGCTCGGATCACATCGCGGGCGCGGGCGACGAATCGTTGATTGGCCCGATCACCTGCCATGCAGGTAGAGGCCAACAGCAGCACGATGGAATAGACTCCCACCAATGCCACCATGAAGATCACGCTGTTGTTCCGTTGGGCAACCATCACCCACCCTCAAACAGCGAACGAATGAACCCCACCCGTTTCGGTTGCTGCGTTTGAGCCGGGGCAGTGTTGACGCCGCCGAAGTGATCGACCTCGAATTGCGCAGTCCCACAGTTGGGGCAGTTGTGTGCATTTGGCTTGTTCGCAGATTCACCGCCGTGCCACCAAATGAAGCCACAGCGAGCGTTGGGGCATTTGTGCGAATGCAGTCCATTGGCCAGCTTGGCGGCAACCGGCGGAGACTTCTTCGGACTCCACTTGCCCACCGAATACCGGCTGATCGTGATCGAATCAAGCGAGCCAACATGGCGAGACTCCTCCTTGTCGAACGCATCGATCCGAATGATCGTCGGCCATGACGTGACTTTGTGCCGCTTGGATTCAGCCATCTCCGGGGAGTCCTCGCACGAGGCGTCGAACACTCGGATCGCTTGATGCTCCCCAGGCCCGATCTCATCCGCCCAGAGCTTCACCCCCCCGACTGGCATTTCCCGCAAGCCCCGCAACTGAACGTCGAGAGTCCGGCAAGGCGCACACCAGTCGGGGGCCGTGAACACCAGCAACTGAGGGCGTCGTCCGGAGCGGTGAAGGTTCGCGGCATTCGACGGCGGAGTTTGTTCCGTCGAGCCGGTATCCACCGCCACGGACGACCTGAACAGCGGGGATTCAGTCACCACGAAACGCGGAGCCTCAGTCACCCGGAACCGTGGCTCTTCGGCATGGATCAGCCCGCACGACGGCAGCCCGATCAAAATCGCGAGGACCAGCCCCCAGAACAGGCAGACGCTGATGTTGTCGATGATGCCGCGACTGAAGTTCGGACGGTCCATTATGACTCCGATGTTGTGGAGATAGCGTAGAACGCATGGTTTGGCATCGTGCCGTCGAAATGCGCGTCAATCAGGTCCGTGCTGCCGTCGTCTGCGAATTCCGGCCCCCAGGAATTGAGCGTCGGGTATCGGAACTTCTTGCCGTCTGGCTTGATCGACCGCGTGAGGATTGCATGGTTCCCCGGTCCAGGCTGGACACCTTGAACTCCGTTGCTCCGCTTGTCCCAGAGCTTCCCGCATTGCACAGCCACAATCACCATATACCGCAGTGCCAGTGCCGTTCTCAGCCCCTGAATCGTCATCACACGGTACGGCTTGAAACTCTTGTGTTTCAGCCCTTCGGCGAATGCGGCCTTCGGGATGTGACGCGTGAATATCATCTGCCACTTGACGAGGTCTTCGGATGCGAAGCCATGTTTCTGACCGGCTATTAGAGCGTCATGCAACTGGCTACCTGCATCACGTCCATTGTTGATGAACGTGTACAGGAACGACCCCGCCGCTCGGAAGTCGTCATCGATCCCCCGCATGAATCTTGCTGCGTCAATGCCAGCCGCCGCCGCGTAGGTATTGCAGGCCGATGTAGAATGCTGCTGCTTGACGTACTTCTTGGACGGCATCAGCTTTTCGATGTCCTCCCAGTCGGGGCCGGAAATCTCCCTGCGAATGTCCGCGTCCGTCCAGTCCGGAATGCCCGGCTGACCCTCAAATGGCGGCATGGCGCACACGAAGCTCGGCGGCAGGATCAGCGAGCCGGGTCGCCGCAAGATGCCGTTGATGTCTGTGTAATCGTGCGTTTCTGGCATCACCTGATCTCCTTCCGGGCTTCATTGCGTTCGTGAACCAGCCTTGCCGCTCGGTACTTGGCAGCGTAAAGCATATGCAACAAGGCATCGATTGCACTGCAACTTAACAAGTACCCGTTACCGCTGATGCGTGCCGACTCGAAAGTGCTGATCCAACTTGGCAGGCACTCCGACGAATCTCCGGTGCCGATGTCCATTTCGTGGCTCACAGTCGTGGCCTCTGTTTCCGAGATCAATTGCGCCCCCTAGAAGCAGTCACGATTGGCGGAACATCACGCCGCGATGTGCCCCACATGTAATTTGACGGGATCGGGATACTAGTCGTGAACGCCATCACTCGCCCCCGTGTATGTCGCGACTGTCGACCGCAATGCCGCGACGGTCCCCGGCAACGGCATGACGGCGAGCAGTTTCCGCGTGCCCTTGCGGTAGATCACCAGCGCCGGGAGTTCGGTGTCACCGGCATCCGCTACCGCTTTTTTACCGAGTGGCTCGGTCGTTTCGTGGTCGTAAAGCATCCAATCCGACCCATCCTCACGGAACGCAATCCAGACACTTTTTGCATTCAAGACTCCGACCTGGTCAGCCTTCGACGCGGGAAGATTCAACGTGTCATAGACCACGGCCAGCGACACCGTGCCTTTTTCAGGCGGGTCGACCGGATCGACTGGTTTTGGGGTGGGTGCTGGTTTCGGGGCAGGCGGCAGCGGCTTCGGCGGTGGCCTCGGCCCTTCGTTGCACGCGATCCGCAGCGTAAGTTGCTTGCGACTTCCGTAGTCAGTCAAGCAGAACTCGACCCACTCACCGGCACGCAAAGCGGCAACGGCTTCCGTGCCGTCGCTGCTCACAGACAACCGGGTCGCTCCATACTTGACTCGCTGCCATGCGATGTCTCCCGATTGACCAGATGCTGATACCCGAAACAACGTATCGGCTGCGACTGTGTTTCCCGTGATCGGCTTGCCCAGTTCGTCCACTACGAGGATTTTGAGCAGCCCCGGCGCGGGGGCAGGCTTCGGGGGGAGCGGCTGCGGTTCGGGAGTCGGCTCCGGAACAGGATCGACCGGCGTCGGCTCGGGAGTCGGGATCGGAGCGGGAGTCGGCGGGACCGGCTTCGGCGTTGGTTGAGGCAGGGCGTCGAATACCTTTTTGATGAGGTCGAGCAGTCGCTGCTCTTCCTCTGGCGTCATCTTCCCCACGAGCACCGACTCGACTGCGGTCTCCGCTTCGGCAATGGCCGCTCTTGGCTCTTCCGGAGCTTTCGCCAAGAGCGGCAGCGTCGTGCGAATCGCGTTCGCGGTTCGCTCGGGAATCCAGCCCATCAACTGGGCGAACCCGACAGCTGCCAGAATCCACGGCAGATACGATTTAATCTTGGCCTTCATGTCGTTCGCGGGAACGACCAGAACGACAGGCTGTGGTGTCTCATCACCCATCTCGGTTCATCCTTCCTGACGACCGTTGAACGTGTTACTCGACTCGCTCAATCACTCAGTGGAGAGCGAGGCACACAACGCAGCGACTTCTTCCGGCTCCGCGCTCATGGCCTTTCGTAGCGTGGCCTCTGAGATCGCGTCCAGGTTCTCTGGGCTAACCTTGCGTTGCCCGTCCTGCTTCGCGGCCCGGCGTGC
This sequence comes from Planctomycetota bacterium, assembly GCA_043778825.1. GTDB lineage: Bacteria > Planctomycetota > Planctomycetia > Planctomycetales > Planctomycetaceae > TH-plancto1. Next base: position 20,613 of record JAYWFM010000217.1, read on the forward strand.
GGATGGCCGCATGCGCTTGATGGCCAGCGAGTCGAAGCGATCCGAGTCCTCGTCGTAGTGATCGGCGGCGAACTCGGCAGGGGTTTGCTGCTCTTGAGCGAAACATGGCAACCGCATCAGCAGCGGGATCAGCAGAGTGATGATCGTGATCGGGTCGAACCCCAGCTTCCCCTTGAGCGGATCAGCGATCGACCGGGCGTGTTTCGCGAGCAGACTCTGGGCCATCGTTTTCTCTTCACATCGATTGGGTTGTTGGTGAACACAGGGGCCGGAAATCCTGCCCGTTTGTGATTGGAGTACATCACAAACGGGGCGTCAATGTCATTTGTCTGCCAATCCACTGAAAATGGACCGATAGACGATATTCGCTTAGTTTTACTTTGTGTATGTGCTGGGGGCGAGCATTGAGATGCAGCCCAGCGGCCGCACTGTAACGGCTGAGAGAAGCCGCTCATTCCACTGCTCGCGACGATGGGCCAATGGGCTACTCGGGGAATGCGGAGAGGAGCGCTCCCGTTTTGCCGCACATGACGGGCATCAGGCAGATGGATACTAGATATACACTTGATTGAAAACGGACAAAACGATCATTGCTGAGGTTTTGTCTTGTGTTTAAGGCTCAAGTTGCCTTTGAGCGTGATCGAAGCACGAGGCTTCGATCACGGTTTGTGCCGAGGCTGAAACCTCGGCACTGTCCACATAGTTTACCACTTTGGTCAATTCGAGTCAACAGCATTTGGCACAATGGGGACTACGTGCCAATACGCGATACAACCTCGATTTTGTCAACATCCGTCATCTCAAAGCGGCGACAGCATTCCTGTGGCCGGGCATGGCCACCCCGTATCCGCTTAACGGAAAAGTGACCCTTCAAGATCACAGCGCCGGACACGCACTCCTTGACAGTGCCCTGGAAGTATAGCGGCGATCCCTTGGTGGTGCCCAGTGCCTTCACTGCTTTCTGGAACACAGCACCTTTGATGTACACCCGCACCACGTGGCCAATGCCAATACACGGAACCGACAGACTGCGGTCAGTCCGTGTGCAATTCAAGTACATGTTGCTCATTCGGCTCGTTCCCCAGCCCATTCCATGATGTACGGCAACAGGCGCTGACAGTAGGCAGTATCTGGGTTGCAAACACCAGTAGCAATGCGAGCCAGCGTGCGCAGGGTGTCAACACGCTTAATAATTGTGCGGTGCTTTCTGTATGGCCACTTACGCGGAAACTCGAATTTCCTGCACAGTTGCGAATACCAGCGGGGTGACGGGCATACCACGACACGGATGTAACCCGTATCCGTGGCGATCTTGCACACTTCCAGCCGCTGGACCTTCAACTCTGCGTGCATCTCACTAGCCGCGCGTCGGACTGTCGCTGGAAATCGCCCCACAGATGCAAGTGATTTCGGCATTGGGCACTTGGAAAGCAGAACAGGTGGCGAAGAACGCATGTCGCTGTTGCGAGTCTGTCACATCCACCAGACCGACGCCATCTCGCCACTGTCCTGTGCGGCGAATCTGTTTCATGCGATCACGGGCAGATGAATTGGCAGACGTTTGCCACTCTGGCCACAGAGCATCCTGGTAGGCAATGCAGAATCGATCCACATCATCCGGGGCGGCGATGACTCGCATTGTGCGAATCGACGACATGCTGTACTTCACCACCTCAAATCGGAATCGTGGTGGCTTGTCTGCGGCCACAATCGCCGTCACGCCTGCAACCAGCGGGGCCGCTACCACTGCACTCAGAAACACACGACGTTGCATTTTCGATTCCTTCACTTGATTGAAAACGGACAAAACGATCAGAGATGATCGAATTGACTTGTGTTTAAGGCTCAAGTTGCCTTTGAGCGTGATCCAAGCACGAGGCTTGGATCACCGTTTGTGTCGAGGCTGAAACCTCGGCACTGTCCACATAGTTTACCACTTTGGTCAATTCGAGTCAACAGTGAGAACACAGGGCCGGTCAATGGCACGCAACATATCACTGCACTACCGGGGACGCAACCTGTTTTCCCAGATGGTAGTCACGTTGCAGGTATGCCCGTTTCGTCGATTGCGGCTCCTCCGCCACGATGGCCTCCTCGTTTGCGACGAATTCCACAAATCGCGACACATCGCGGAACTCAATCCGCATGTCAGGTGTTTTCAGGCTCGCCCAATACAGGATTCCACAGTACCCGTACTTCCAGAATAGTTCTGCTACACGCGGCAATTCGGCATCCTCCACGTACTCGCCGTCCGCGCATGCCCATACGAATGCGTCATTCAAGTTCAGCGTCTGTGCCCCCTTATGGTCTTCGTCGTCATCGGCCCCGAAGAACACATCTGCTGTTTGCAGGAGTTGCCGTGCCGATTCAATCGAGAACATCATGCTGCACCATATTTCCGTAGTGACGCTGTATCGCTCGCGATCCCCAGCTTGTCGAGCAGTTCCAGCGGGAACGGTTCCCGCTGATTTGTTCATCGTGGTTCGGTCGGTTTCGCGGAGAGTTCGTAGTGACATCCGAATCGGCTCATTATTATTCTCCGGTCCCGCATAAACGTCTGCGCCGTTTCTCGGTCTGGATGCTCATACGCCCCTGAGTAGTAGCCATGGACCCAGATGTGGACATACCATTTCTGGATCGTCATCACTTGACCTCGATCCCCAGCTTGTCGAGCAGTTCCAGCACGCCGCCCATGTTTCGCGGTGCAAAGCACTCCGGCAGGTGCCTGCCGTTGGCAAACCAAATGGCTACACCCGACACGCTATAGTCGTACACGACGTAAGACCCATTCTGAGAACCGAAAATGGTCTCGTCCTGGTGATCGCATGCACCACGTCCACCGCACGCGATCAGCCTCTGTGGCGTGATCTCGTCCGCGTAGCCCGGCGGGTAGAGGTCCAGCATCGCATCGGCGAGTGCCACCGTTTCCGCAGTCTGGAGCCACACGTCCGAGGCGATTCCAGATGGATATTCTCGCCGCCGATTTCGGTACAACTCCAGCGCCTTCGCGACTTCCGGCTTCAGTTCACTTCTGCTCATGATCTCTCTAATCTGAGAAAATGGCATAGGTGCTGTTGTAGCCAAGTGTTCCGTGAAATCAGTTGTCAAAACATGCACCACACCACGTTGCTTTGCTGCCTTCACGAGCATCCCAACTTCCTGTGGTTCCGGGACACGCCACTCCGCATACGGAACATTGTCCCTCAGCCTGTCTGAGGCACCAACGAATTCGCCGTCTGTGCGACTACGTGACCCGACCATCGCTGTCTGCTTGTGGTTCGTGCTCATCATATTGCTGTTCGTCACAGACCACAACCGTGTCGCGGTGCCTGCCTCTGCATTTCCCGAGATGCCGCCAACTCCATCGGCATGCCAGCGTAGTAGGCGTCCACGACTGTCTCCTTGGTGGTCCGAACTGGCTGCCATTGTAGCAACTATTGCCCACCTGTCAATCAACCTTTCCAGGAAATTTTATAAAATTTTGGAATCAGGCCACCCACCGGAGGTCTTCTATGTCAAGGGGCCAATTGAACCCGTCTCGTACTCCGAATCCACTTCCGGCACGTCGTCGCGGGCACACTCAGAGACATCTGCTCGCCGATTACACGTTGCGACAGAAGACCCGGCCACCGGCGGCGAGCATGTTCAACATTGCAGCGTGTCTCATGGTTGTTCTCCCAAATTGTGTAATAGATAGGGCGAGATTGTGTGGTTGGTTTTCGGTGTGCCTACTGATGTAAGCAAAGTTTTGGGGGTCGATACAATTCGTTTCGGCGTTTGGGCGACAGGTGAACGGCCATACACTGTGTTTTCAGCCACCACAAGGCCACCCAATCGCCTGGCTAAATCCTCTACCTTCAGGTAGAGGAACTTTAACGGACTGGCCTTTGGATGTTTGGATTTGCCTGCATTCTCAAGATTCGACCTGCGTTTCGGGTGAGGCTATCATTTCTCCATGCGCGGTCGCTGCGGACCGCTCGCAGTGACATACGTCGAGCGGCGAATTTCTTCGGTCCGCCGCAACGCTTTATCTCGGCAATCGCTCCGCAGAGTGCGTGCAATGTGGTGTCGTGATAGGCGACCTCGGTCGCGAACTTGCCGACGTGGTGCCACTCGCCGTCGTGAATCAATTCCAGGGCACAGGCGGCGACAGTCTGTGTGCAACCATGTTCGGCGGCGACAATCTTCTTGGCTCGACTGAGGGGCATGCGGCCCTCGATCTCAGCGACTTCAGCGTTGAAGGACCGGCTATATGATCCGGATCGACTGTAATAAGCGCCCATCGCTGTTCTCCGTGGTTGGTGGTTGGTTCTGCACTCGACTCTCCTATTCTACAGGGCGAGTGTTGAATGTCAATGACGAAAATCAAATAATCATTCGGAAAGTCAATCTGCGGCTTTCGCGCGGAGATGCTTCCCGCACTGACTCCCCCGCGCGATGCGGACCCGCACCTCATCGAGACACACGACACCCTTGGATGTGTGCCATTCCCCCAGCGCGGCGTCCCCCACCTCGATGAGTGCCCCCAGCGCGGTGTCACACATTTCCTGGATGTCACGTTCGGCGGATTCTCGGTCCCCCCACATCATCCCTGGGATGTCGATCTCGACCGTCTCCCCCAAAAACGTGCAGCGATCCGAATCGCGTCCGGTCAGTGTGTGGAATTCAGAGTCCACTGAGTCGCGGGCCGCGCGGATTGACTCGGTCTCCCCCCAAGTGTGACCAGGCCCGTAACACCAGAAGTTGATTTTCGTGAATGACTTCAGCATGATTCTGGTCCTTCCATGATCGCGTCGGCGGCAGCGTCGAGTCGGTCGGCTTCAGCGAGGAGTGGGGCACGCAGTTCCTTCAGTTTTTCCGAGTCGAACGGGCCGTCTGCGCGGTACTTGATGGCCTCAGCCACTTCCCGAATCATCTCAGCCCGTGCGTAGAATTCCGACACTTCGTCCCCCGGAACCCTCTCCGAGGACTCGACGACGTCTGCCGCCCACATCAGTCTCTGGTACTCCACGTCGTCCTCACTCCGATCACACTTCGCTGCGAGGTTCCGGAGCTTTCCGGCTTCGATTCGGCTTTCGATTGTTGTCATGATTGATCTCCTTGGTTGTGGTCGAGAGAGTCGACCGGCTTGGCCCCACGTTTGTCTGATGAGGTAAGTATCGCCGATTTCGGCAGATTTCAGAAAAGATTATTTGAGTCGGGAGTCGGTGCATCCTGTACCGCTTGAATGTGGCACTTCCCCGTACATCCGCAGGGTAGCGTATCTGGGGATGCCGTTACGGGCGCTTCCTGACCGTCCCCGGTGACGATCCTGAGTGTCCCGTTCTCGACAGCGGTATCGAGTCGGCTTCGCAGGGATAGGGCGTCGGCTGTCCCGTCGATGGGGCCAGAAGCGTCGATGACACGATTCAAGAAATCGATGATATCCCGGAGCAATTCTGCGCTTTCCATTTCGACAGCGAGTTTGACGGTGAGTGGTGCGACCATGTTGGTGTCTCCAAATCGATCAGAAGGGGGCCAAGAAGACCACGGGGCAAGGTGCCCCGTGGTTTGGGTCAGGGGCGCTACCGATACCAATTATCTTGCATCTGATAGCATCCGCCCGTGACCCGCAATCCGGGCCATTCGCGTTTGACCCTAGCTTGATGTGCGTGATGTGCAGCATCCGCCGTGCCTGTGGTTGTGCCCACGTCGATGGCCTCTTCGAATTTGGCCAGATTGCCCGTGCGATCCGTGAACACTGTTGATTTGAGCCACATGGTTCGATCCGTTTCTGTCTGAGAGTCGTTGAGTGTGATGCGTTGTTGCTTCACTGAGGGTAATTGTAGCATGACGATTACAGAAGTCAAGCTCGACCCGACACAATCCGGCAGAGAATCAAAATCCCTGCCGGGGATCGTGGTGGCCTCAGACTGCCTTGGCCCGGAGCGAGTGATAAATCCGACCCGCCATCTCAGCATAGCTTCCGGGACCGAACACACAATTGATGGCTTCCCTCGCAGTGTGACCCGCCTTGCATCTGACCACTTACAATTTGCACAGCATGCGGCCCGTATGCTGGACGTTCGGCTCACCCTCGTGAACGAATTCGATGGCCACCCGCACCCAGTATTCACCTTGATAGCGTTGCAGGGTGCGGCCCGTGATTCGGATGTGTACCGCCAGTTCGATATCGGGATAGCTGGCCGATGGCAGATAGAACTCCGCACCATTCCAGCGACTTGGCTTGAGGCACTCAGACCGCCGCCAGCTATCCGGCATGATTGCTGTCCCGACCCCGACAGTGAATTCGCGACCGTAGATTGTGACGCTGTGGGCGGTTTTGGTTTCGTTGCTCATGATGGCGTTCCCGTTGCTGGGGTGTTGGGCTGGTCAGAAGCGTTTTGCTGTCTGATGGGGTAATTGTACACGATGCGTCGTAGGAAGTCAATAGACAATCCGTC
>JAYWFM010000218.1:0-10970 GCA_043778825.1 Planctomycetota bacterium
GAGGCGGGGGCGGGCGGGGGGGCCACATGACGACGACAGCGAACCGCTGAGTCGTCAGAGTCTGGTGTGCGGCAGATCACTTGGGTTGCGGCGATGCCGAGTTGTGTCCTCTGCGTTTCAATTCCGCCTTTCCCGAGCATTCAAATTTCACCTCCGGATGCCGTGAGAATCTGTGTGTGGAGGGCTTCTGGTTTTTGGGCTGCCGACTTTTCTGACGCACACCCCTCCGTTGAGCAGCGCCCCGCAGTCATCGAAGGAAAGCTCTCCGGACGTGATTTTCCCACTGCAATTGTTACGATCTCCCGGTGTCTGAGGCGCATACCCGCCGGGTACTGGCCGATCAGGCACGCTGGATCGCGTTCATGGGAATCAGGTGCTCAATGCTTCTGAAGAGATTGGCTGGCGTGGCCCTGGTGGGGTTACTGCTCGTCGGAGTGGGTTGCGCGACGAATGATGTCGCACAGGCCGAAGGCGAGGCACCCGCAGTGGCACAAAACAAGGAAACGGTGAAAGACGTGGCAGGCGAAGCGAAAGAAGTGGCATTCCCCAAGCTCCCCACGGGAGCGGGCAAGATCGATGAGAAGGCTCCGAAGACCTTCACCACCACCGAGTCGGGGCTGAAGTACCGCATCCTCCGCGAGGGTGCCGGTGTGAAGCCGACGGCCCGGCAGAAGGTCGAAGTCAACTACCACGGCTGGCTCGACAACGAGAAGGTGTTCGACAGCTCCTACAAGCGGGGCGAGTCGATCTCGTTCGGACTCAATCAAGTCATTGCGGGCTGGACCGAGGGGATGCAGCTCGTCGGCAAGGGCGGGATGATTGAACTCGAAATCCCTGCCAAGCTGGGCTATGGAGCTCGTGGTGCCGGAGCCGATGTTCCGCCGAATGCGACGCTGCACTTCCTGGTCGAGTTGATCGACATCAAGTAGTGAGGCATCCTCCGGTTGAACTGGGCCTTGCGGGGCACGGCTCAGAAGCTCTCCGAGAACCGTTGCAAACTTCCGAAGTCTCCGAAGACTTCGGAAGTTTTGACACTCCGCGACGAAGCCGACAGGGCCAGGCTTCCAAGGTGTAACACTCAGCGAATATCCACATGCAATCGACATTCGTCTCCGTTGCCAGTTCCTCTTTGTCCCGGCAGGGACTCCCGACAGTAGCCCACCGATTCATCGGTGGGTCCACGAGCCGCTTGTGGCCAGCAGCCCCGGCAGGGGCGACAGAATCTCCCAGCGTGGCCAAACGTCGACTGCTCACCACCACGGTAATCGTCAGCTTCTGTCGTCCCTGATGGGACTTGTCGGCTTATCCGTGACGCTCTCCCACCGTTAAAACGGTGGGCTACTGTCGGGAGTCCCTGCCGGGACAAAGAGGGTGCTCTCGTGGGAAATGCTCACCTTGGGAAGTCCTGACCCTGTCGGGTTCAGCGCGGAGTGTCAAAGTTTTTGCTGAGGCTCTCCACGGTATGCCAATTACTGAGTGACCGTTTCCACATCAAGTATGCGAGCGGACGGTCTCGTCAGATCGATCTGCATGGGTTGGTCGGAGTCGGCCTTCCCAATATTCCCGGCCAGGTCGCGGGCCTCTAACCGAATATAAATCGGTCGGTCGATCGTCTGGTCGACGGTCCAGATGTAGCGGCCCGTGTTCTCCACCCAGCCGCTGATCGGCTCCCACGGCCCCGTCGGGCTGTAGGCCCTCGAGATCATCACCGGTTGCTCGGGCAGGTCGGCATCGACCAGCACCCAGCTGAACTGGACCTGGTTGTGGGTGAGTCCCTGTCCCTGGGTCAGGGTTCCGAGTTTGGGACGCGGCGCGATCTGGTCCACGACCACGATAATCTCTGGCGGATGTCCATTCCGGGGCGGGTCATCGGACAGGCCGATCCCGCTGCGCGCCCGGATGGCGAAGCCGAATTGTCCACCATGCTCGACTCGCACGGTGAACGGGCTCTTGCGATCGGGATCGCTGCCGTAGGTGAACCAGCTGCGACCGTTGTCTTCAGTGATGAACAGGTCGACTCCGCCCACACCCGAGGGCCCCACCTGATCGAGTGAGTACCCGATGTTGAAGACATTGGCCTTCACGACCTTGGCCCCCAGGGGGTACATCGACTGGCGTGAGGACTGGGAAAAGGGAGCCAGACTCGGTGAGGACATCGACTGGCTGATCGACTGGGGGACGGGGCGGGCCGTCAGCGACGAATCAGTGATGATGTGCGGCATCGAGGCCAGCGGACGATTACTGCTCGGAGTCCCCGGATGGATGGCCACCGGTTTGGAGAAGTCCGGTTCGGTCTCGCGGGTTTGCGTTTTGGTTTCTGATGAGACGGAGGTCTGGTCCTCGACGGTCACTTCGTTCTTGGCCAGGTCGGTCACACGACCGGCAACATACACGGTTCCAGCGGCGCTGACGGGCAAATCCATGCGTCCCGCAGCTTGTGGTTGCACAGAGACCGGCTTCCACTCGCCGTTGTCTCCCTCGCGGAACTGAATCTCCAAGGTGTCGAGGTTGAGCGCTTCGTCATCCGCCTGCCAAGTCAGTTCGACGCGACCGGGGGAGAGCTCGCGGACCTTGATCTCCAGCAGGGGCGGGACATCATCGACGATGACCTTCAGGCCCACCTGCGGGGCACCCGGCTGCACGGGCTGGTTTTTCGCATTCATCATCCGCACGGCGAACCAATAACTGCCATTGTCTGCGGCGTTGTAGCGGAACTGCCTGTCCTGGGGCTTGGCTTTGGCGGCGGTCTTCCAGGACTTCCCCTGGTCGGTGGAGACGAGCAACTGGACTTCGGTGGTCTTCAGTTGCTTGATCTGTTCGTCCTTGAAGTCGAACGGAATCTTGAGAGCGTGCCGCCCGGTGTAAACTGTTTCTCCAGCGATGGACACGCCGCGATCCAGCAGGACCAGCAGCGACATGCCCAGGAGTACCAGACGCGGAAGGCTGAGGCGTGGACGGGCCGCCGTCGGGGTGACGGTCTGTCCGACGTTCGGCTCGTGGTTCTTCCGGTGCATCATGTCCATCCGTGGACTTCGGGGGGCGAGGTGTCCTGCCAAGTCTGCGCAGCCTGACTGCGCGGCACGACGCCTCCTGTCGGCATCGGCCACTCGACGAACCCGGGATGAGGGAAATCCGGGGATCGTCTTTGGATTCATCGAGATTTCGGGGCGAGGCCCCCTGCGGGCGTAGAACGGAATTTATTCCGTTCCTGATCGTGGCACGGAACGGAATGAATTCCGTTCTACGAAACGCGTCAGCCACCGGCCCGGGAGTCGGTGAGGACTCCCTCGACGGTGGCTGAACGATCGATCCGCTGCGGAGCGCGGCAAGCGTTAGCGGCGCTGGGACTCAGGATTCGACAGGTAGTTCCGCAGCCCCTGGCGCTGCACTTCGTTCCGTGAGGGACTCGAGTGCTGCGGTACGAGGTTCGGTCCGTTGAACAGCGGGCCTTGCGGAGCGTTCGGGACGGTCCCCTGGTACACAATCGGGGAGACCTCCTGAGTGAAAGTCTGGCCGTCAAATCCATTCGTGAAGCTCGATCCGTTGTACTGGTTCTGGAGCTGAATCTGCTGCTGGGCCTGGTTCTGAAGTTGCCACTGGACCAGTTGGTCTTCACGGGCCTGGCGCTCGCTCTGAGAGTACATCGGCGAGCCGGGGCTGGCCGCCTGTTCGTACTTGTGCCAGAACTGCTGCGACTGAGCCGATGTCGGGTTCATCCCCCAGCCCGCAGCCGTTTGAGACTGCGAAAAGACATGGTGGTAGTTGTACGGGCGGAAAGAGTGATAGCCGTGATAGTACGGCATCTCTTTCAGGTAGCCATGCTTCCACTTGTCCTGGTCATCGAAGGGATACAGCTGCTCGCTGCTGCCCACGGACGAAGGCCCCACGAAATCCTGGGCCAGGCCGGTGCCGGCCATTGCGGCTGTCATGAGCGCCGCCCACATTGCCTTGGTCATCCCAGTCTCCTCGTCGGGTTGTTGTTTTCGGGTTGGCGTGCTTGCGGGCCGACGAGTCTCGTCGGCGATGGAGTCCGCAACCTCGTGTTGCAAAAAGACAACCGGCCCCGTTCAGAGGTTGATTCGGAACCAAGGGTTCGGCGAATGCACCAATATCCAGCCCGTTAAACGGTAAAAGCGTCATATCGCGTGGCAAGACAAGGGAAATGCCGGAGTTTCCGATTCCCGGAGTCCTCTGGGGTTCCCGCACCACTTACCTTGTTAGCAGTCTCTACGCAGGTCCGTCCTGCTGCCCCGTGAGTCATTGGAGTACGATCGATGCGATCCTGGAAAACCCCCGCCCTGTTGGCGACCATCGGCTTGTGGAGCCTGGGGTCGTTGGCTGCTCAAGATACGCTGCTGCCGTCCTCGTCGGGTCTCCCGATTGTGAGCAGTCCCGTTCAGCCGCAGACCTCCGCTCCGATGGTGGCTGATCCTGCACTGCTGGATGTGGCCCCGGCTCCCGGGTCGCTGTACCCCGTTCCGGACACACAGGGGAGTCCGATGATCGGCTCCTCGTCGGTGCTGCACGACTCCTGGATGAGTGGCCCCGCTCCCGCGGCCCACTGCGGTTGTGGCGTTCCCGCTCCTCAATATCTGCCCGCACCGTACCAAAGCGGTTGCTGTGGAGCCGCCCCGATGATGATTCCCGTGTCATCCTGTGGCTGCCAGGGCGGATCCATGATGTCAGGCGGATTCGGGCAGTACGGTGGAACTGGCTACTATACAGTGGGTAGCGGTTCCGGGGTCAGTTCCGGCATTCTGTCACCGAACGCCAACTCGGGCGGGCTGCACACACGCTACCCGTACTACAACTATCGGCACCCGTGGTACTACCAAGGCCCGCCCAGCCAGAACGTGACGATCGTCTGGTAAGGTTCGCGCGGGGCGGAGACCTCCGAAGTCTCAGAAGACTTCGGATGGAGTGTGGTCGCCATCCTACGCAGGTTTTCGCTCCTCGGCCCCCACGGGGCCTGACTCGAAAGCCCAGGGCGCAGCCCTGGGAAATCGGAAGCCAAACGTTCCTTAAGGCCCAACGGGTCGCCACTCGACTCCGCCAGCGGGTGACGGCCCGTTGGGCCTTGAACGGTTGAGGAGGCCACGTGTTCCCAGGGCTGCCGCCCTGGGCTATCGAGTCCAACCCCTTCGGGGCGAGAATCCCAGGGGATTCTGCGTAGGATGGCGACCACACTCCTTCATAAGTCACGGGAGATTGCCTCAATCCTTCCGCCGATACCGCGGCTGACCGCCCCAGCCGAGTTTCTGGTTCAGGGTTTGGTAATGTCTGTGGCCGGTGAGGCGGGCGAGTGGGAAGGGGGCGGTGGCGCGGCGGTCGATGATCTCGTCGCCGGGACGCAGCGGCTTGCGGATCTGGCCTTCGATGGTCGGGATCACGCCCTCGGGGACGCGCGGCGGCGTGAGCCGGTATTCCAGATCGGCCTGTCAGGCTGCGGGTGACAGAACGGAATGAATTCCGTTTTACACCACCGAGGTCAGCCAGTTGGCCATGTTGTAGTAGATCACGACGCCCAGCATGTCGCTGAGCGACGCGATCAGCGGGTTGGACATCAGGGCGGGGTCGACGCCGATGCGGTTCAGACTGAGCGGCAGCATGGCTCCGAAGAAGGTGCCGAAGGCCACGACGAAGAACACCGTCAGTCCGACGGTCGTCGCGTGTTCGGTGCGGGAGACCAGCATCCAGGCCATCGCGAAGGCGATCGTGGCCAGCGTGAAGCCGAGGATCATGCCGATCCGGACCTCGCGACCGGCGATGCGGCGGGCTTGGCCTTTGGTTTCATTCTGCGAGATGGCCCGCACGACGAGGGTCGCCGACTGTGACCCGGCGTTCCCTCCGCTCGCCAGAACCAAGGGCAGGAACAGCACCATCCAAGCTGTCGCTGCTGTTGCATCACCGGGCTGAAAATAGTTCAGGACATGGGCTGTCGCGGACGAGGCCCCCAGCAGGATCACCAGCCAGATTCCCCGCTTCCAGGCGAGAGTGAACAGTGGCGTGTCGAGATACCCATCTTCGAGGGGAGACACAGCCGCCTGACGATAGGCGTCCTGTTCGGCCTCTTCGTTCTGGACTTCGGCGGCATCGTCATAGGTGATGATGCCGACCAGCTTGTCGTCCTTGTCCACAACTGGCATGGCGATGAAGCCGTGGCGGATCAGTTCGTTGGCGACGAACTCGCGGTCATCGTCGACATGCACCGAGATCACGTCCCGCAGCATGATGTCCGCCAGCCGGGTGGTCGGCTTGGCCATGATCAGCTTGCGGAGCGACAGGAACCCGAGTAAGTGCCGCTGGTCGTCGACGATGTAGACGTAATAGATCGTCTCGCGGCTGGGGGCCTGCGACCGAATGCGTTCGAGGGCCTCGGCCACGGTGATGTCGGCGGGGAGCGAGGCGTAGTCGGTGGTCAGCAGCGACCCGGCACTCTTCTCCGGGTACTCCAACAGCTTCAGGATATCGACCCGCTCCGCATGCGCGATCAGCGGCATCAGCTTCTCGACCAGCTCCGGCTGCATTTCGCTGATGAGGTCGACGCGGTCGTCGTGGGCCATCTCTTCGATGATGCGAGACAGGGCCTGATGCGGGATCGTCTTCACCAGTTCGACTTGAAAGTCGAGCGGGAAGTATTCGAAGATTTCGGCCTGCTTGATCGGGGAGGCGTGGGACAGCACCTCCCACGTCTGGGCCGCGTCGACGCCTTCGAGAACCTCAGCCACCACTCCCGGGTACAGCTCGCTACAAAATACCCCCACCCCGGCGTCGTCATGCTCAGCGAGCATTTCGCGCAAGTCGGGCAGCAGCAGAGTGTTGAAGACGGAAGGCATGTCGGGAACCTGCATCGGCGTCCGCCTTGCATCCGCGCAAGGGGGGCCGAACCGGCAATCCAGGAAGGCGGCATGTTACCGACCTGGCGGTCATTCGTCCCGAGTCCGGCGAGAAAATCGGGAAGAAGCGGAGAGCCGTCAGCGGTCAGCCATCAGCGGTCAGCCGTCAGCGGTCAGCCGTCAGCCATCAGCGATCAGCCAGATCAGGTCTGAGTCGTCGAGTTCGATCGACCGAAACGGCGATCCCTCTCTGGCTGATGGCTGACGGCCAGAAGGATTGACATCCTGCTCCCGACTCCCGACTCCCGACTCCCGACTCCCGACTCCCGACTCCCGACTCCCGACTCCCGACTCCCCTCCGGCTGACCGCTGATGGCTGACCGCTGATGGCAACTATGGTACATTGAGCCGCTGGTCCGGCGGTGGAAGTCCTGCACGCTGGCATTCGTTGGGGGTGCGCGCTCGCGCGACGGTTTGATGTGGAGTCAGTCCATGCCGGTCAAAGTCCGCTGCGGCGGTTGCGAACAGGTCTTGAACGTTCCGGACAAGGCGCGGGGCAAGACGATTGCCTGCCCCAAGTGCAGCGAGAAGATCAAGGTTCCTGCCGGGGATGATGCCCCTCCCGCCAAGTCCGGCCCCTCCAAGGCAGTGAAGCCCAAGGCCAAGCCCTCCAAGAAAGACGGCGAATTCCTGGGCGGTCTGGACGACTATGGCATCGAGGACCAGGAGGACCAGATCTGTCCGTTCTGTGCCAAGCCCATCGACGAAGAAGACGAGATCTGCCCCAGCTGTGGCAAGGATCTGGCCACGGGGGTGATGGACAAAACGCAAAAGAAGAAGCGGTCCAAAGAGGGGAAGTCGTCGGCCTCTTTCTACAAGAACGTGTTTGGCCAGTCGTGGGAGTTCATGCGGGAGAACAAGGGGCTGGCCCTGCGAACAGGCGGGATCCTGACGTTCTTTCTGATTTTGTTCTCGGCCTGTCTGTTCATGGTGTTGTACTGCGAAAAGCTGCCTCCGAAGTATTTCTGGGTGGCGATGACGATCCTGACGGGGGTGGGTGGACCGGGCTGGTTCTGGTTCCTGACCCGTGCGCTGGTGTCCCTGGATCTGTATGGAGAGAAGCTGGATGCGGACCGGATTCACTACGACTTCTTCACGAATGTGGCCCTCGGTCTGGCGATCTTTTTGTGGCCGTGCGTGGTCAGCCTGCCGATCATTTTGCCCGCACTGATCGGCGTGGGTTACATGAAGCTCAGTTCCGGGGCATGGCCAGAAATCACCGTGCCGATGTGGTGCGGCATCGGAGGGGCGATCATGTTCCTTCCGGTGATCGCGTTCCCGCTGGCCACGGTCCACATGGTCGCCAAGCATCAGCATAAGGCATGGATCGGCTGGGATTTGATCAAGCTGATCTTTATGAACCTCGGCCCGCTCTGTGTCTATCACTCCGTGTTCTTGGGAACCAGCGTGGTCTTTGGGGGCATCGCGTTTGCGGTCCATCGATTCCTGGGCAACCCCTTTGACCTCTTTGACAACGAGAAACTTCTGGGCTGGACCTCATCCGCTGTGACCTGGGGCTGGGGGCTGATCGACAGTCAAAAGCTGGAGCCGGGATCGTTCATGTTCGTCCTGATGCAAATGCCGCTGATGTTTCTGCTGGTCACGCTGATTGTGGCTCCGTTTATGATCGCACTGGGATTCCCGCTACTGTATCTGATGAAGGTCAATGCCCTGATTGGGAAGCACTTCTCGCACTCGCTGGACCTGGATCAGCGGATCTTCCCGTTCTCCCAGGCGGGGTTCTGGGTGCGGTTCCTGGCGTTCTGGGTCGACATCCTGATGTTTCCGCTGGCACCGCTGCTGGTCACTCGTGACATTCGCTTCGTCATCGGGGGGTTGGTGATGTACGGGATCCTGATCCTCGCGTCGGTCTACGTGTTTGCCATGCAAACCATGCCCATCATGATGGTGTATATCCTGGCACCGCTGACCGTCCTGTACATGAACTGGATGTATTTCTCCATCTCCCAATCGGGGACCATTCGAGCGACGCTGGGCATGGAAGCCTTCGGATTGATTGCCATGCCGGATATCCCGAATCCCAAGCAGAAGGACTTGGACAAGGTGTTCACCGTGAAGCAGGCCAGCTTCCGCTGGGTGTGCGTCCTGTTCTGTTCCTATCTCTCGGCGGGACTCGGCTTTCTGGTGTGTGCGTTCCATCCCGAGAAAAAGGCCCTGCACGACTTGGCCAGCAAGACCAAGGTCGTCTTCGAGGGTGACAAGTAACCGAGGCTCGATGGCTCTCCGGGGGCATTCGCCAACTGACCCCCGTCCTGCCTGCTCCCTCTCCCCCGCAAATCGTCTCTCTGTTGATCGACCTCGCTCGCGGGGGAGAGGGGACAAGCCGAGGAATTACCCATTGGCGACTGCCCTCTCCTTCACCGTGTCCGCCCCTGTTTCCTGGTGTTGTTCGCATGTCTGAACCGCTGTCGATCTCCCCGATTGAAGATGTCACCGTCCTGATCTTCGGGGCCTCGGGGGATCTCACGTCGCGCAAGCTGATCCCGGCGCTGTACCGACTGCACAAGGACGGGTTTCTCTCCGATCGGTCGCTGGTCGTCGGTGTGGCTCGGCGTCCCAAGACCGACGAGTCCTTCCGCAGCGAACTCCTCGCCGCAGCCAGCGACCACGCCCGCGACGGGATGGACCTCACGAGTTGGAACAACTTCGCCGGGCGGCTGCATTATGTGCAGGCGGACCTCTCCTCGACCGAGGACTTCCACCAGCTTCGGCAGCAGGTCGAATCGCTCGAACAAGCGCGGGGCCTCAGCGGCAAGCGGCTCGTGTATCTCTCCACCGCCCCGGAACTGTTCCTCCCCTCGATCGAGTCCCTCGCCGCAGCCGAGATGCTCCCCCCGCCGGAACATCGCGACCGGCTGCGGGTGATTATCGAGAAGCCGTACGGGCACGATATCGAGTCGGCTCGGGCGCTGAGCGAGTCGCTCGGTCGGTTGCTGCACGAGGACCAGATCTACCGCATCGACCACTACCTCGGCAAAGAGACGGTGCAAAACCTGCTGCTGTTCCGGTTCGGGAACGCGATCTTCGAGCCACTTTTCAACCGCAATCATGTCGACCACATTCAGATCACTGTGGGCGAGACCCAGGGGATCGAGGGCGGACGCGGTGGGTACTACGACAAGGCCGGGGCCTTGCGCGACGTGCTCCAGAACCATGTCCTCCAACTACTCTGTCTCGTCGCAATGGAACCGCCCGCGAGCTTCGAGGCCGAGTACATCCGCAACGAGAAGCTGAAGGTGCTTCAGTCACTCTCCCCCGGACGCCCCGGGAAGGTCGAAGAGTGGGCCGTCGCGGGCCAATACGCCGCAGCCTCCATTAAAGGGAAGCGGACCAAGGCGTACCTCGACGAGGAGCGGATCGACTCCGATTCGCGGCGCGAGACGTTCGCGGCCCTGCAAGTGCGAATCGACAACTGGCGCTGGGCGGGCGTGCCGTTTTACTTGCGCACTGGTAAGCGGCTCCCGGCCCGCGTGACCGAGATTGCGATCCAGTTCAAGCTGCCGCCGCTGAACCTGTTCCACACGGTCGAGTGCGAGGGGGACGTGTGCGGGATCGTCGACGCCCGCCCGAACACACTGGTGTTTCACATCCAGCCGAAGGAGTCGATCTCGCTCTCCTTCAGCGCCAAACGCCCCGGCATGCACTATCAGGTGCAGCCGGTGAACATGGACTTCAGCTACCAAGGATCGTTCAGCGTGGGCCTGCCCGAGGCGTACGAGCGACTGTTGCTCGATGCCATGCGCGGGGACTCGACGCTGTTCACTCGCAGCGATGAACTCGAAGCGGCGTGGCGATTCCTCGACCCGGTTCTGAAGAACTGGGAGAACCCGAACCACCGGCCCGAACTGTATCCGGCAGGCCAGTGGGGGCCCAAGGCCGCGCATCAACTCTTGGAGCGCAGCGGACGGGCGTGGCGAACGCCGGAAGTCGAAGTCGCTCCGACGAAGCCCGCCGTCACGGCCACAACTGACAAGCCGGTCGAGTGAACGGAATATCCGTTTCGCCGCGACGCGAAGTCTTCGAAGCGGAGCGCTCCGCTACGAAGACTTCGCG
>JAYWFM010000219.1:0-4654 GCA_043778825.1 Planctomycetota bacterium
GACAGCCTCAAGGCTGAACTCCAACAGCTTGCCCGACATGCTTCCCTCTCTGTTGGCCCGCCGCTCAGTCAGGAACCCGCCTTGCTCGTCCGCATGGACTTGGCCCGGATCATCATCAGCGAGATCAACGACCAGCAGGTCGTGTTCTTGCGCGAGGTCGGGGGCTCGCGCGCCTTCCCGATTCTGATCGGCCTGTTCGAGGCCATGAGCATCGACCGCCGCATCCAGGGCAACGTCCCCCCGCGCCCCCTCACCCACGATCTATTACGACACGCCATCGAAGAACTCGGCGGCGAGGCCCAGGATGTCGTCATTACGAATCTGGTCGAACACACCTACTACGCGCAAATCCGCATCCGCAAAGACGACGATGTCATCGAACTCGACAGCCGCCCCAGCGACGCCATCGCCCTGGCCGTGCATTACGATCCTCAGCTGCCGATCTTCGTCGACGACGAAGTGCTGGATCAGGTGACGTAGCGTGGGCTTTCGCCCACGCGACTCCCGCGGAGGTGACTACACCAGGGCCAGTTCGTCATTCGCGGGGGCCCTCTCGGCGCCGACCAGAGTCTGCACCAGTTTTGATAATTCGCGGTGACTGAACGGCTTGTCGATCAACGCCGTGATCCGTAGATCGCGATACAGAATCTTCTCCGACAGCTCATACCCCTTCGCGGTCAGCATCAGGATCGGCACCTGATCCATCCGGGAATCCTCGCGGATCAACCGGCACAGCTGGAGTCCGTCCATCCCGCCGGGCATCTGGCAGTCGGTGATGATGAGCGAGGGGATCTCGCGGCGAATCGCTTCCAGGGCCAGTTCGCCGCTGGGATAGGTCTCAACTTCAAACCCCGCCTTGCGGAGGGTCATGTCGAGGGTGCAGGTGATGTGGGCATGGTCGTCGCAGGCGACGATGCGGGCTGGAGACAGCGGGAACATCGTGTTCTCCCAGGATCGAGGACTCTACCCTCAATGCTAGCTCGTCCCGCTGGCCGTGCCACGGGAGTGCGGCACCGATTGGCGAATTGCCGGAGATACGGATGAATCTGAGGAGTCTATGGCCAGGACGGAATAGTCCGCCGCCTCGGTGCAGCCTCTACGATTGATTCATCCGCCACGATTGCTTGGACCTTGCGCGGTCCGGAGTGAGCCGTAGCTGCCCCTCGCCAGAGGGCGGGCCACGCCATCCAATTCGCCCACGTTCTGGCGAAACGTGGCAACAAAAAAATGACTCACGTCCGCCCGCGTGAAGCCTGTTCAGGGCTTCTTCTGAGGTGTTGCGCCACTCGGCGGGCTCGCGACCGGTTTGGGGGCCGCAGGCTGAGCCGGGTCTGGCACCTCTTTGAATGGATCCTCCCCCTCACCATCCGGCGACTTTTTGACCGGCTTCGCCCCTCGGGCCAGTTGAGTCGCCAACTCCCGGTCCGCCTGCGTCAGTTTGTCCAACGACATCTTGACGGTCGTTCCGTCCTTCTTCAACAGCTTGACCTTCCCGTCCTCCAGCCCCACGAACCGCGCCTCGACCGCAAACGTCCCCGTTTCGCTCGTCCAGATCCGCAGCTCCTGCTCTTTGTTGCCGGGCGCGGGAGACTTGTCCGGTGTCTGGGGCGTGGCCGCCGGTTTGGTCGGTTCCGCAGTCGGCTTGGGGGCGGAGGGGGCCGGCCTCTTCGAGCCAGCCGCCGGTTTCGGAGTGCCGGGCGCGGGTTTGGGGGCCGGGGCTGGGGTTGTGGCCGCAGCGGGAGTTGCTCCCACCTCGACCAGGGTCAGCGGGAAGGTCTTGACGATCTTCTTCCCCTTCCAGTCAAACTCCACGTCGATAAAGCCCGAAATCTTGGCGGAGACCACCTTCCCGGTCACCTCCTCGCCCACGTACCGCACCTTGACGGTGTCCCCCTTGGTGTACGTCTTCTTCTTCTCTTGAGCAAACCCCGAGACCAGCATCAGCCCCAGCAGCCCGGCCAGCACCGCCACACAGACACAGATGCGAACTCGCATGGAATTTTCCCGAAGGAATTGGAGAAGGATCAGAACGATCCCATCGAAGCATCCGATTTTATGGCCCTTTCGTCAAGATTCAATCGAGGACGTGTCCGCCAAAGGGGGCGAGACGCCTGTATCGGTTTCCCCTGCTTCACTGTGATTGCCTGGGCCCAGAGGGACGTATACACTTTGTTGATACGACACGGGAGGAACTCATGGACAAGACTCTCATCAAACACGGCAACAGCTTGGCGCTGGTGATCGACAAACCCATTCTGGAGTTGCTCCAGATCACCGCCGACACTCTGCTGGAACTGACCACCAACGGGGACGCCATCCTCATCACGCCCATTCGGGACAAACGCCGACAACGTCAACTGAAAGCCTCCCTCGAAAAGATCAATCAGAAGTTCGGCGACGATCTGGAGCGATTGGCGCAGTAAATGGACGAAGTCGATTTCCTGACGATCGATGATGTGCAGGTGATCCACCTGGACCAGACCCAGCGCTATGGAGGCGATTCCAGCATCCGCGACATGGGCTTGTTGGAGTCCGCCATCGCTCAACCCCGAGCTGCGTTTGCCGGTCAGCAGCTGCATGCCTTTCCGTTCGAGATGGCAGCAGCCTACCTGTACCACATCGTGCAGAACCATCCGTTCGTCGATGGGAACAAACGCACCGGAGCTGTGGCGGCGCTCGTGTTTCTGGATGTCAATGGAATCGAAATCAACACGCCAACGGGGTCGCTCTATGACCTGACCATCGCCGTGGCCACTGGGCAGGCTGGCAAGCCGGAAGTGGCGGAGTTCTTTCGACGGCATGCCGTTTGAGAGGGTGCCTCATCTGGTCCGCCATGTGGCACCCGCCAACCCCTCTCTCAATCTGGGGCAGACAACGCGGCTCAAACCTGCTACGACACGTACCGATCTTTCGGTGAACGGCGTCTGTGCAGGCGTCGGGCCGGGGATCACTGAGTCTTGCCGAAAGCAACGAGTGCCATGGGTGTCCCGGTTTCACAGATGTGGACGGTTGCCAAATATGTGCTGGGTCAGCGGCTGCGCGGGGTCAAGCGTTACCCGTTGGTGCTGATGCTGGAGCCGTTGTTTCGCTGCAATCTGGCGTGTGCGGGTTGCGGAAAGATTCAGTATCCGGGGGAGATTCTCAAGCAGAATCTGACTCCGGAGCAATGCTTCCAGGCGGTCGATGAGTGTGGGGCACCGATCGTGTCGATCCCCGGCGGCGAGCCATTACTGCATCCGCAGATGGCTGAGATCGTGCGCGGGCTGGTGGCTCGGAAGAAGTACGTTTACCTCTGTACCAACGCGATCCTGCTGGAGAAGCATCTCGATAAGTACGAGCCGACGAAGTACCTCACGTTCTCGATCCACCTCGATGGTCCGCGTCACGAGCACGACGAAGCCGTCTGCCGCGAGGGGATCTACGACATCGCGATCTCGGCGATTAAAGCCGCCGTCGCCAAGGGTTTTCGCGTCACGACTAACACGACACTCTTCAACAACGCCGACCCCGAACGGCTGCGGGAGATGTTCGACACGCTGACCGAGATCGGCGTCGAAGGCATGATGATCTCCCCCGGTTATCAGTACGAGAAGGCTCCTGACCAAGAGCACTTCCTGATTCGCGAGCAGACCGAATCGCTCTTCCGCCGCCTGCTGCACAACGTCAAGCGCAGCTGGGTCTTCAACCAGTCGCCGGTGTTCCTGGAGTTTTTGCGAGGGAACTACGAGCTGGAATGCACGCCGTGGGGCAACCCAACCTACAACATCTTCGGCTGGCAGAAGCCGTGCTATTTGATTCAGGAGGGGTATGTCTCCTCATTCGAGGAGCTGATGTCCGACACGCTCTGGGAAAACTACGGACGGAAGAGCGGCAACAGCAAGTGCCAGAACTGCATGGTCCACTGCGGGCATGAACCGACGGCGGTGCATGAGACGTTCAACTCCTGGCGCGGGATTTGGGCGGCAGCGCGGACGACGCTGTTCGGGCTGAAGCAGTTGCCGGAGTTGCCAGCCCCGAGCGTCCCCATTTCGTTACGGCTCAAGACGGAGCCGGAGTTGGTGCCACTCAGCGGTTGGCAGAGTTCCGAGGCCGCCCAGACTTCCAGCAATCCATGAAGTCCAAGCCCCCCGCGCAGAGCCATTCCCGCATCCGCAAGGACCATGCGTCGGAGACCGCCGAGGATTACGTCGAGGCGATCGCCAAGCTCATCGTCGAGCTGGGCCGCTGCCGTGTCGTGGACCTGGCCAAGCTGTTCGGCGTCAGTCATGTGACGGTCACGAAAACCGTGTCCCGGCTGGCGAAGGAAGGGCTGGTGATCACCCAGCCGTATGGCCCCATGACGCTGACCGAGACCGGAGCCCGCATGGCTGCCGACTCCCAGAAGCGGCACGAGATCGTGTATCAGTTCCTCGTGTCGATCGGAGTCTCGGCGGCCACAGCTGCGGACGACGCGGAGGGGATCGAACACCATGTGAGTGCGGAGACGCTGAAGTGCTTTCGGAAGTTTCTGGAGAAGGCAGCCGCGTACCAGGCTCTGCGGGATCTCGACTCCCAGCGCTGAAGTGCTTTCGCAGGTTTCTGGAGAAGGCGGGGCAGTGAGCGGCACGGCGCTAGCCGCCGGTTCCCCTGACCGTACGCTGAAAAGAACCGGCGG
>JAYWFM010000220.1:0-27002 GCA_043778825.1 Planctomycetota bacterium
CTACTCCCTACTCCCTACTCCCTACTCCCTCACTTCAGCGCCTTCCGAATCTTCTCCACCGCCTTGTCGATCTCGGGGCGATCCAGATACCCATCGCCATTGGTGTCCCCCACTGCGAAGCCCCGCTCAAGCAGCTCGTGACCCTGGGACTCCGCGCGGGAGATTTTCCCGTCCTGGTCCTTGTCGAACCGAGTCATGATCGTCTCCGGATTCACGGCGGACTTCAGCGGCTTCTTATCCGTCAGCTCACGCGACACGAGCAGGTCAAAATACCCCAGCATCATCTCGTCCCACGACTGATCGCCCCAAGTGACCGTCTTGGTCGGATCGGGGTTCGCCGGGTTGTTCGCCGAGTTGTCATACACCGCTGTGCAGTGCAACTTCGCCCCCGCCGGGATCGTCAGCGGTTCGGCCAGCCGGTAGCTCGTCTGCCAGTTGAAGTCGTACTTCGGCACGTCCAGGAGCGTCTGTCGCTTCCCGTCCGGCAGTTCCAGTTCATACTTGAACGACTTCCCCCGCAGGTGCATATGCGGAGACATCGACATCATCGTGACATCGATCGGCGATGGCTGGCTGACGGCGGTGAAGGTCTGGTTGTCCAATCCGGGTTCGATCGTGAACTTGTGGTTGTTGACCTCGGTGGTCAGCACCTGATGCGTGATGGTTTTCGGATCGGCATAGATCAAGCCGACCTTGCTCTGATCTTCTTGGGTCGACCCGTTCGGCGTGTAGTGGACCTGGAACCGGAGCCACGAACCGGCCTTGATCTTCTTGGCATAACCCGCAGCCAGTGGTTTGGGGCGAGTGCCCGGGACGTAGGCACACAGGAAGACTTGCCCACCCGGCTGTTTTCCCTGCGGCTGGACGTAGACGATGATGTGATGCACCACAGCCCGGTTGCCGGGGATGACCTCCATCTCGGAGACCCACTTGTCGGTCGTGATCTTCGGGTTGACGGTGAAGTTCTGGTAACTCAATCCATTCGGTCCGGCGCTGGCCGGGATCGCATACGGCTTGTCCCGCATCTCGACCACCAAATCGGGAACCTTCGTGAGCTGCCACCCCTCGGTGAATTTCCGTTCGGGAGGCAATTGCGAACGATCCCCTTCCGGGCAGCCGTTCTTGACCCAGGTCAGGAGCGTCTCGCGGTCTTCGGCGGAGAGGCTGCGGTCGTTGGAGAACTTTCCGTGAGCGGGATCGGCGTGCCAGGGAGGCATGCGGCGGTCGCTGACGACCTCGGCGATCATGTCGCCCCAGCCTTGCGCATCGTCATAGGTCAGCAGCGGGAACGGCCCGATCTCGCCGGGTCGGTGGCACTCGACGCAGTGGGCCTGCAGGATGCGGGCGACCTGCTGGGAATAGGTCACGGAGCTGTCGGACTTCGCT
This sequence comes from Planctomycetota bacterium, assembly GCA_043778825.1. Classification (GTDB taxonomy): domain Bacteria; phylum Planctomycetota; class Planctomycetia; order Planctomycetales; family Planctomycetaceae; genus TH-plancto1. Next base: position 1,387 of record JAYWFM010000220.1, read on the forward strand.
GTCCGCACGCGGCCAATCAGGCAGCCGATCGGCTCGGTGCGGGCCACGCTGACCGACTTCCCGGCGAGGACTTCGTCGAGGGCCTTCCGCAGGTCTTCCCGCTGCGGAGCATTGCGCTGGACACCGACGACATACTGGTCATCGACCCGCCCGCGATAGAGTACGACACCCAGCGGGTTCAGCACGAACACCTCGGGAGTGCGGGCCGCTCCGAACTGGTCGGCCACCTTCTGCCCCGGATCTTTGAGGATCGGAAACTCGATCCCGTGCTGCTTCACATAGGCTGCGATCTCGGCAATCGAGTCCTGCTGATTCGCGTTGATCGCCAGGAACTTCACGCCCTGCGGCTCGTACTCCTTCGCCAGCGCCTGCAACCGCGGGCCATACAGCTTGGCCAGCGGACACTCGATCCCCAGGAACGCCACGACCAGACACTTCGAGTCCGCGAAGTCCGCCGAATAGACCGTCGCTCCTCGGAAGTCATTGAGCGTAAACGGAGCCACCGGTTTCCCGGCCTCCGCAGCCCAGGCCGAGCCACAAACCGCAACCAGCACCAGTCCAGCGATCACAACGAGTCGAGTCATCGAACATCCGGTCCAAAGGGTCAGTGAGCGGTAAGGCGCTAGCCTCCGGTTCTTCGCCAGCGAATCAACCCCCAAGCTTGTGTGGTAGCTGCACTCGCCAGAGTGCGGGCTCCCCGCGTTCTGGCGAACGCAGCCACCCCTCAAGCGAAAGGCGACACACAGTCTACCGACTCGCCCACGTGTCATACCACGTAGTTACCCGGCAGACACGCCCAGGTTTCGTGTTTTTCGCCGCCGGGCGAAGGATTGTCAGCCTCTACGGAGCGACCTGGGCCCGAACCGCCCGCTGCTGCTCCGCCAGCCAGCGCACGGCGTTCTCCACAATCCAATCGGTGGGGTCTCGCATTTTCTTCCAACAGGTGGGGCCCCGCCTGACGTATATTCCCCCAGGATTCCCCCCAGGATCGCCCTCTGTGGAAACAGACATGCACGCCGGACGAACGATGAATCGCCGCTGCTTTCCCGGGCTGGTGGTGTGGCTGGTTGTCCTGAGTCTGTCGCGATTGGCGCAGGCCACCGACTGGCCGGGTCTACGCGGCCCGACACAGGACGGCGTGGCGACCGGGGAGACACTCGCAGACTCCTGGCCTGCGGGCGGTCCACCGATTCTGTGGTCCCGCGAGTTGGGTCAGGGCTACTCCAGTTTTGCCATCGTCGGCGACTTGGCCTACACCCAGTACCAGACCTCATTCTCGCAGTTCGTGATCTGTCTGGAACGCGACACCGGCCACACCGTGTGGGAGACGCGGGTCGGTGCCGCGTATGAACTGGTCGGCATGTACCCCGGTCCGCGCTCGACGCCAGCGGTGTTCGAAGGGTCGGTCTACTACACCACGCCCGACGGCGAGGTCGGGGCGCTCGATGCCCGCACCGGTCGTCAGCGCTGGAGCAAACCGCTGCAAGCGGACCTCAAAGGAGTCGGCACCGAGTTCGGGTATGCCGCGTCGCCGATCATCAGCGACCACAGGCTCAATCTCCCGATCGGCGGGCCAAACGCGAGCGTGGTCGCACTTTCGCTCCCCTCCGGCGAGATCGCCTGGCAGTCCGGCAGCCAACCCGCCAGCTACTGCTCGTCCTACCCCATCACACTGCAGGGGCAACCACTGCTCGTCAGCTACCTGCAAAACCACCTCGTGATCCAGGATCGCACGTCCGGACGCCAGCTCTGGCAGTCAGAACTCTCGGTCGGCTACGACGAGCATTCCTGCATGCCGGTCTACCGGGAGCCGATCCTCGTGGTCTCCGCTCCGTTTCAGGCGGGGTCAACGGCTTACCAATTGGAGTGGAAGACCGAGGGGCCGGGAGAACCCAGTTCCATACCGCCAAAACTCTCCGTCCAACAGTTGTGGCATCAACCGAAGTTCTCGCACGATGTCGATTCGGCCACCGTGGTCGGTGACACGATCTACGGGTTCGATGTGCGCGATCCCCAGTCGAAGGCGCATCGCCCCTCGCGGGGCGAGTTCCGCGCGGTGAACCTCAGCGACGGGGAGATCCTCTGGTCGTCGAAGGCGCTCGGCCAAGCCAACATCGTGGCGGTTGGGGACGACCTGCTGCTGCTCAATGACGCCGGGGAGTTGATCCGCCTGCGGGCGGATCGAACGCAGGCCGTCGAACGGGGCCGACTGAAACTGTTCGAGGATGAGGTGTGCTGGACGCCGCCCGCATTGTCCTCGGGAGTGGTCATCATGCGGTCGCACAGCCGGGCAATCGCCGTCCGCGTCGGTCCGGCAGTAACGCAGAACGCCCCCTCCGCCCCCGTCGCCGCTCGACCCCGGCGCTGGCTGCCGCGTCTCACTGGTCTCTCGGCGCTGCTGCTTCAAGGAGAACGCGAACACCCCTTCATGCGGCCCGATCGCGACGAACTGCTGAGGTGGTATGCTCAGTGCCTGGGCGTGGCCTTGCTCCCGCTGCTGGTGTTTCTGGGTGTCGGATGTGGAGTCGATCCAGGCATCATCACCCGTCGGTTGCAGCGCTGTCTACTGGCGACGGCTCTGTTCGGCGTACTCGCCACTCCGGTCCTGAACCGTCTCGACCCCGACCACTTCTCGTTCACCTGGCCGGTCACGCTCTTCGCCGTCTTCCAGTCCGCGATCCTGGCTTCGGTCGCCGCGACGCGCGCCCCCACAGATCGAGCCACTCGCCGCCTTTCGTACCTCACGGGGCTGGGGTGGGTGCTGACCTGTGCGGCTTACTTTCTACTCCTGCGACAGGCCAGCCTGCCTCACGAGTGGGGCTTCCTGCTGGGCTTCCTCCCCGCAGCACCACTGGCTATTTGGGCCGCCCGACTCGCCACACGAGGAGCGGCCAAGGTCGCCATCGCAGCGGTGGTGTTACTCGGCATCTCCGCCGGATTCTGGGGAGCCGCTCTGGCCCCGCTGCTCATGAAGTGAGCGAGACACATCCCAAGCCTAGGGGTTGCAACCCCTGGGCCAGTGCTTCCAAGGTGCGACACTCAGCGAATATCCACACGCAAACGATATTCGCCTCAGTGGCCAGTTCCTCTTTGTCCCGCCAGGGACACCCGATAATAGCCCACCGATTCATCGGTGGGTACACGAGCCGCTCGCGGCCAGCAGCCCCGTCAGGGGCGACAGAATCTCACAACATGGCCCAACGCCGACTGCTCGTGACGATGGTGATCACCAGCGCTCTCCCACCGTTGAAACGGTGGGCTATTATCGGGTGTCCCTGACGGGACAAAGAGCAGGTGTTTCCGTGGGAAACGCTCACATGGGAAGCCCTGACCCCTGGGCTTTCGCGTCAGTTGTCGAGCCCCTTCTCCCGGCGAATCTGCCGCACGCGGTCCATGACCGCATTCACGAGAGACCCATTACGGGCAATCGCCTGCCATTCGGTCCAGGTCACCAGCAGGTTCGTCAGCACCAATGCCATCGCCAGCGAGAAGTGGATCACCCGCGAGTTTGCCATCCGGACATTCGCCCCCGGATCGGTGATCGCCCCGAACGCTCCGGTCACCAGCATCAACGCCACACACAGCATCATCCCCGGCAGAATTCTGTATTTGAGCTGGACGTTCTGGTCCCGATACTCCGGCCCGAGTTTGTAGGCTTCACACGTCTCCTCGATCCACCGCCCGGTCCCCATGAAGTACGTGAACGCGACCGAATGCACGAGCAGAGCCACCGGCACAGCTGCCAGTGCCGCCCGAAAGTGCGTCGACAGCTGGGCCCGCACTTCGACGGACAGGGCGTCATCGCCGATCGACCAGCCGAGCCAGAACACGGCGATCAGACCCAGGTTTCCGATGCAGGCCAGCGAGGCGAAAATGCGAGTCACGCGATGTTACTCCCCCAGTGGTGATGAGGCGGGAGTATACGTGATGGGGCCAAAGGTCACTCACTGTCTCGGAACTGAGAGGCCGGATTCCCATGTGCGACCCGGCACGACTCGAACGACACCGTGCTGACCGATCGCAAACGGGCCGACGGCATGGGAGGTCTCAGGGGGTGTTGGACGAACAAAAGCATGGCCATCGGAACCGATAGCGAGCGGGCGGGCGTCAGCCCCCCGTGCCCGGGTGATGTCCACCGTCCGAAAGGGCGAGGATGTGTATATCAACATCGAGCAGCACGGCGGACTGACGTCCGACGCTCGCTGTCGATCTAGCGGATCGGGATCACACCAACTACGACACCGCTTCGACCTCGAACCCTTTGCGGTACTTCTTCGTCAGCAGCGTATTCGCCTCGGGGAGATTCTTAATCGAGAGCGCCTCGACATCCCACTCCAGTGTTTTGCCGGGATACAGAGCCGCGATGTTGCCGAGTTGGACGGTCTCGGTCAGCGGGCCCGCGTAGTGGAACCCATCGCTGGTCCTGGTATTACTCAGCACCGCATCGACCCACACGTGCCAGTGGTTCAGGCCCACCACAGCGGGGATGTCGATCTCCCTGTACTTTTCTTCCGGATAAAGCTGAGGCCTGCCGACGTGAGGCAGGACCATCGTGCCTCCCTCGCCGATGAACAGCGACCCACCGCCGGGCAGCTCGACTCCCTCCGGCATTTGGGCCAACTCGCGAGGCGGCTTGCGGCCTCCGTCATACCATGTGACCGGCAGGGTGTCGCCCGCGGTGTACTTCGTGGCCGGGAAGACGTACTTGACCGTCTCCGGGCCGGGCCAGAGTTCGGGGTTGAAGCCCTCGTGGTCGCACTGAATCGTCTGCGGGGCGGTGAGGTCCAGCGCTGTGAACACCGGGTCGAGGATGTGACAGGCGAAGTCGCCCAGCGCTCCCGAGCCGAAATCCTGCCAGTCGCGCCAATTGAACGGGTGATACCACTTTTCGGCAAAGGGCCGCTCCGGCGCACACCCGATCCACAGGTTCCAATCGAGCGACTTCGGCACGGGTGCCTCGGGTGGACGGGCCGTCCCCTGGTAGTAGTTCTGCCCCTTCACCCCGACCCACGAGTGGACCGCCGTGATCTTGCCGATCGCTCCGGACTTCAGAATCTTCACCCCCAGCCGGTACTCCAGGTTCGAGTGAATCTGGTTCCCCATCTGCGTGATGAGCTGCTTCTTGTCGGCGAGGAGCCGCATCTGGCGGGCCTCCCACACCGTGTGCGTCAGCGGCTTTTGGCAGTAGCAGTGCTTGCCGCGATTCATGGCGTACATCGCCGCCGGAGCGTGCATGTGGTCGGGCGTCGATACAATCACCGCGTCGAGCTTGTCCCCCAGCTTGTCGATCATCTCGCGGTAATCAGCGAAGTGCGCCACGCCCGGGAACTTCTCGTCGACCTTGTCGAACCGCGCCGAGTCGACATCACAGAAGCCCACGAACTTCACCTTCGCATGTGAGCCGACCGAAGAGAGGTCAGCCCACCCCATCCCATTGGCCCCGATCGCCGCCACATGCAGCTCGGTCTTCAACGTCTGAGCCGAGATCACCGCCGGAGCCGCCAGCGCCGCCGCCGCTCCGGCAGCTGAGGTCTGAAGGAACGCACGACGACTGAGAGGTCGAAAGGCCATGAGAAGTCTCCTCGCGAAGTTTGCGGTTCCCCCCGAACGAATCGGGGAAATTGGATTCGTTGGTATTGGAAGGGATCGACTGTTCGGGGGCAAGGAACCGACTGCTCCCGACATCGCTTGATTTTGGGATTGCCGCCATCGGGAGGGCGAGGCTCCTGCCGAGCCGTTCTCGCTGAGCCGTAGCTGCCCCTCGCCAGAGGGCGGGCTCGTGAGCCAGTTCGCCCACGTTCTGGCGACACGTGGCTACGTCAGAATGTCTTACTTCTGCCCGAATGAAGCCCAGACCGGTGGTGGCGCTGCGCTGACCACCGGCTATGGGCTGGAATCCCTTCGGGATACGGCATGGAGGGAATCATTCATTCCCTCCGTTCGCTCAATCCTCAATCCTCAACGCCCAGGGCTTCCGAGGTGCGAAGCACAGGGAATTCGCCTGGAGTTCGACGAACGAGCGGGCACCGCTGCCCTCTTGGTCCCGGCAGGGACAGCCGAAAATAGCCCACCGTTTCAACGGTGGGAAAAGCAGTGTTGCGAGCCCCCAGCCCCGTCAGGGGCGACAGAACACGCCGCGCGATGGGTGGTGCGTTGGTCCCGTGGCGAAAGTTCTGTCGTCCCTGACGGGACTGGTTGGATCGTCTGCGGTTCAGGCCCACCGTTGAAACGGTGGGCTATTTTCGGGTGTCCCTGCCGGGACAACAACCAGGATTTCCCCTCGCGAATGACCACCTTGGAAGCCCTGCCCCTTCAGGGTTCGATCCCCGGCCACACCTCCACCCAGGGTAGGCTCTCTTCGTTCGCCAACCCTGGGCTATCCCCTGCAACCCCTTCGGGGTACGCCCTCGTAGTCTGGACCCCCAGGTCCGGGCGGAACGGACCTGGGGGGTCCGTTCTACTCCTCGACGCATATGCCATCGTGGAATGCTCATTTCTCACGCACTCCCAGGGCGAAGGAAGGAGGGCGGGGTGTGCAATGGATGAACACGTTCCACCCACGACTTGGTATACTGACAACCCGTAGGCTCCACTCCCACTTCCACGGATTTCGACAACAATGCCCCACAAAACTCTGGTGGCTACGGCCTGGTTGGTTCTCGGCTTGGTGCGCATGGGTTCGGCTGCGGAAACCCCGGACTGGCGCTCGTGGCGTGGCCCGCTGGGGAACGGCAGCGTGGAACAGGGGAACTATCCCGTCAAGTTCGGCGCGGAGCAGTACCTCTGGCGCACCGCTTTGCCGGGCAAGGGTTGTTCCACGCCCATCTTACTGAATGAGATGATCTACCTGACATCCCCTGCAGAGGGGAAGGACGCACTGCTCTGCTACGACCTCCACGGCACCGAGAAATGGCGGGCGGTCTTCGGCCCAGAGAACGCTGGCAAGCATCGCAATGGCTCGGGCAGCAATGCGTCCCCGGCCACGGATGGCCAGGGCGTGTTCGTCTTCTTCAAGAGTGGGACGCTGGCCGCTGTGGAACTCGACGGAAAGGAGCGTTGGAAGACCAACCTGGTCGAGCGTTTCGGGAAGGACACGTTGTATTGGGATCATGGCACCTCGCCGGTGTTGACGGAGAAGTACGTCATCATGGCTCGCATGCACCAGGGCGAGTCGTGGCTGGCCGCGTTTGATAAGGCCAGCGGCGACATGGTCTGGAAGGTGGCCCGCAACTACACCACTCCGACCGAATGCGATCACGGCTACACCACTCCGCTGATCATTCAGCACCAGGGGCAGGAAGCGATCCTGGTCTGGGGAGCGGAACATCTCACGATTCACAACACGACCGATGGACAGGTGGTCTGGACATGCGGCAACTTCAATCCGGATGGGAACAAGCTGTGGCCCGCCATCGCCACGCCGGTGATCGTGGGGAACATGGCGGTGATCGCGTATGGCCGCAACGACCGGGGGATCCCGAGGCTGCACGGGATTCGCCTGACCGGCAGCGGCGATGTCACGCAGACCAATCATGTCTGGCAGCGAGACGATGTGGGCACGTTCGTCCCCACTCCCATCGCCTACAAGGGCCGCGTGATTCTCGTCCGGGATCGCGGCGAAGTGGCGAGCATTGACCCCACCAACGGCAAGACGATTTGGGAGGGGAAGTTCCCCGAGAATCGGTCGAACTATTACGCCTCGCCGCTCATCGCCGGAGACAAGTTGTATGCCCCGCGCGAGGACGGCACCGTGTTTGTCGCGAGTTTTGCCCACGACAAGTTTGAAGTGCTGTCCGAGAATCGCATGGCCGAGTCGGTCATCGGTTCACCCGTTCCGGCCTCGAACCGCCTGCTCATTCGCGGTGAGAAGCATCTGTTCTGCGTGGCCTCCGAGGAATCGCCGAAGCGATAACGATCAGACGGCAAGAGCAGAAGTGGTGGGCCTACTCCCTACTCCCGAATCAGCCCCAGCAGCGTCCGCACGTTCACCGCGTCCATCTCCTCGCCGTCGCGCTGTTCCTTCTTCGTCTCCAGATACATCGGTCGGTCGGCGAACCGCTTGTCGTTCATTAAGTGGCGGAACGGCTCCAGGCCGAGGCAGCCTTCGCCGATGTGGTCGTGGCGGTCGACCCGGCTGGCCAGCGGCTTCTTGCTGTCGTTGATGTGGAACGCCCGGATGCGGTCGAGGCCGACGACATCGTCGAACTCCTGGAACGTCGCCTTGTACTCCTTCTCCGTCCCCAGTGGATACCCGGCGGCGAAGATGTGGCAGGTGTCGACGCAGACACCGAAGCGGTCGGGGTCGTTGGCCTCGTGGATGATGTGGGCCAGGTGCTCGAACCGGTAGCCCAGGGTCGACCCCTGCCCGGCAGTCGTCTCGATCCAGGTCTCGACTTGGAACCCGGCGGTGCGGTCGTTGATGGTATTGAACGCCTCGACCACGCGGGCCAGGGCTTCGTCCTCCTCGATATCCACCGCAGCTCCCGGGTGCATCACGACCCCGGTGAGCCCCAGGGCTTCCGCCCGTTCCAACTCGATGACAAAGGCTTTGATCGACTTCTCCCACAGGTCATCATTCGCGCTGCCGAGGTTGATGAGGTAGCTATCGTGGGAGCAGCAGAGGCGGAGGTGGTTACGGGTGACGGCCTCTTTGAAGAGTCGAATCTCCTCTTCCACCAGAGGCTTGGCGTGCCACTGGCTGGCGTTCTTGGTGAAGATCTGAACGGTGGGCATGCCGAGCGCACCGGCTGCGTCTGCCGCCTTGTAGTAGCCGCCCGCGATACTGAGGTGAGAGCCGATGAGTCGTTGCATGCGGGTGAAGATAAAGCATCGCGTCGAGGATCGCCACGGTTGCGACCACAGGGCAACGCGGGACATGCTGCCGACATGTGGGCATGGCCCTCACTTCGCGAGGGGAGCTGAGCGATCAGGATCGGTTCGATGGGGCCCCGCGACCGATCAAGGACTGTAACCGCTCGCCAAAACTGGCGAGGGAAAAGTGTTCATGGGCCTGGAGAGAGATGTTGGCGGAGAGGCGCTGGCGGCTCTCGGGATCGGACAGCTCCGCGATGGCATCGGCAAACTCGGGCCACGTGCGACAGCCTCGACCGCCGAGGACTTCGAGCTGCTCGGTAAAGCCGCCGCGATCGTCGACAATCGGGATGCACCCCGCGCGGGCGGCTTCCGCGACGGTGCGACCGAACGACTCGGTCAATGTCGGATGGTGATACAGCAGTGCGTCCCAGTGCCAGACGTGCGAGCGAGCCTGCCAGTTCGCCGGGTGGAATGTGGCTCGACCGCAGCACGCGGTCTGGAACAGCGGCTGCATGCCGGGCGGGCAGCCGACGAACTCCCAGTCGACGTGCGGATGCAGTGCGGCGAGTGGGGAGTAGAAGGCGGGGAGCGTGTCGGGCCACTTGCGGGCGGTGGGAGTGCAGATCCGCCCGATGCGCAGTCGGCCCTCGGGGCGCGGCCGGGGCGTGGAGGGTCGAGTGGGGAGTGGGACGCCCTGCCAGAGGACCGAGGGGTGCTGGACTCGGCACTGACGGGCCAGCCACTGCGAACAATAAACCGTGTGATCGGCGGGCAGGCGGCGACCGACCGAATGCACATACTGGACCGTCCAGGCCCCGTCCCAGGCACTGGATGGACCGGCGGAGATGTTGTGCAGAATCACCAGATCGGGGTTCACCTGTCGGATGCGGTCCGAGGTGCAGCGGGGCCAATGCAGCACCTGATGCGGCTCGAACGCCTGGCGCGTCACGGCGTCGGGTCGCGAGAGGAACGCCAGGCTATGGGTCAGCTGCGGCAGGGCGCGCGTGACGCTCCAGGCACAGGCGGCTGTGCCTCCGACGATCTGTCCGATGTTGCAGACCTGCAGCAGGTGCATTTAGTGACTCCGGTTCCAGCGGGCCTGAAATCGCTCGCGATCAGCCCGCCAGAGGGGTCGCCGATTGGACAACTGCTGCGCGGTGCGGTGCGATAAATGGGAGAGCGGGAGGCCGGGGACCACGGCCCAGGCGGGGATCGTGGACGAGCTGAACTGATCTCGGACTCTCATCTGGAAATCGGTATCGGAGAAGTACAGTTGCAGTGCTTCGTCGAAGCCATCCACCGCTCGAAAGGTGTCGAGGCGGACGGCGAAGCACCAGCCTGACAGCAATTGCAGTGCGGGTTGGAGGTGCGGTTCGTGTCGCGCTTCCACGCCGCTGATCCACGCCTGGTTGTTCTCCAGAGGCGCGAGCAGAGCCTCGACCCACGGGCCGGTGGAGAGCGTATCGTTATTCAGAAACACGAGCGTCGCGGTCTGGCAACGGCGGGCGGCTGCGTTCCAAGCAGCGGTCAGCCCCTGTCGCGGGAGAGCGAGGATTTCGGTGTCGGGATCGTGGAGATCGTGCAAGCGGCGCAGCGATTGGGCCGAGCTGCCGTTATCGACGACGAGGATTGGCCAGCGGTGCGCGTCGTACTGGCGCAGTGACTGAATCGCTTGCCGCGTCAGCTCGGGTTGGTTGAACTGCGGAATGATGATCGTGGTGGAGAGGGGGATCTCGGTCGATTCTGGCAGCATGCGGAACTCGTTCACTGAGGTTGCTCGCTGAAAGCCACTTGAGAATCGTCGGTATGAAAGACCTGGGGAACACTCAATGGACAGCGCCACTTTCTCGGCGATGTCCCATCCGTGGTGCGAGAGACGCCAATTCATGTCCCCATTCGCGCTCTCTTTGATTCGCGCGGATATTCTATTTTCCGCGCGAATCAAAGGGAGCGCGAATGGGGAGGGCTGTCCCAGCCCCTGGCGCGTGAGTCGCGTCACGGTTCGCAGAGTCCCTGTCCAGTGCTGCCACTCTGGAAAAGTGGCGCTGTCCAACTCATCTCTCCTCCGGAAGCCACTCACCCCTCTTCGCGGATCGACACGGGGATGTCCGGGATCGCAGCCACCGCTCGGGCGAGGCGTTCCTGTTTGGAGGGGCCAGGGGGGGGTGCGGGTCGGGGAACCGGGGGTTCCTTGTTCCAGTGATGGGGCTTGAAGTCCCGCATCGGGCCGAGTCCCTCGAGAGCGCGGCGGACCTGCTCCGTGTACAACCCGCGCGTCGGCTCATGCGCGGGTTCGCCGATCTCGGACGCGATGCGTTCGAGGACCAACTCCGCGGACTGGTACGAGAAATAGTCGTTGAGTCGGCTCTCGGGCGTCACCGAGACCAACTCCATCCCGGCCAGCGACATCGCCCGGCGGGAGAGCCGCAGGTACTGCGCGACTCGAAAATAATGCAGGTCGGTCTGCAGCGCCGCGGCGAGGGGTTTGGCTTCGTCGAAATGGTACTGGCGCGGGGAGCCGAGGGCTTCGATCTCGGCGGCGGTCAGTCCCCGCTGGAGGCAGCGGTGGTGGAAGTCCTTCAAGAGTTCGCGGGGCGTGTAATGGACTCCCACAGTGGCGGCTCGCTCGATCCAGGCAGTGCCGGGGGCGATGTGCATGTCACACCCCGCAAGGTACAGCGTGCGGAAGCCAAGGGCATACGCGATGTGAATCGCCTGGATCAGCGAGTCCTGCCAGTCGGTGACGCCGCCGCGCGCGGGTGCAGCATCCGAGGTCGGTGCCGAGTCGGGGCGATACAGGAAATTATGGAACCCGATCGTCTGATCGCGGTGGAAGAAGAGCGTGTTCGGGCTGTCACAGACCTTGCCCGTCGTGCCAGGGACGACATCCATCGCTCGTCCTCGGGAGACGAACTTGGTGATCGAGGGATCGAGGTAGGTCGACCGCTGGAAGCGTCCCGTCGGGTCGTAGGAGGTCCAGAACGTGGGCCGCAACAGCCCATGTCCGGCGAGGTTGATGGAGAACTTGGGCAGGAGCGAAGCGGCGATCTGTTCAATGGGGAGAGCTGTCAGTGCTGGCCCGCCCCCGATGATCCAGCAGCCGGTCCGAGACGACCCGCTATACGCATCCTCCAGCGGCAGTCGAATCTCGGTTCCGTCAGTGGCCAGGCGGTAGAACATCGAGTGGGATCCGGACGAGGCGAGGGGGGAATCGAGAGGGGGGAGTCGCGTCGTCTTTCGCTCTGCGAAAGAACACCCTTTCGCGGAGCGAAAGGCGACACTGATTGTTTGACAGCGACTTACGTCCACGAGTCGCTCGAACTGTTCGACGACGTGGGGGCGTCGGAGCTGGTCGATGTCAGCCCAGAGGACGTACTGGTCCAGAAGCTGCTGGAGTCGGTCGACGTGGGCAGGAACCAGGATGTCCCGGAAGTGCCAATCCCGCTGGTGCTGGTGTCCTCGGAGGAGGTCAGAACGGTGCCCGTGGAAGTCGTGGTACTCGACTCTGGATCGCTGGAGAGGGCGCTCGAGGGAATAGTGGAGTCGTCACTGGTCGACTGGGTTTCCGCATCCGAGGACTCTTCCAGGCTGTCGGAACTGTCGGAACTGTCGGAGCTATCCGAGCTGTCGGAACTCGTGGAGGAGGCGAGTGAGGCACTGGAATTGCCGAGCGAGCCGCCGCCGCCCCCTCCTCCTCCTCCGCTCCCGCTGCCGCCCTGTGAGATCGGGTTGGATTGGGTCAGCGAGATGTCGCCTCCATTGGAGGGCACGTGGTCCGGCAACTCCCAGCGTTCGTCCTGGGGCGGCTCGGGCCACTGCTGGCGGGGGTCTTCGGGGCCGACCTCCAGACGGAATCGTGGGGCGTGGTCGAACAGCACACGGATCTTCTCGATGACGCCGGTCGACAGCAGAGTTCCGCTGGCATCTTCAATCGTGACGGAGCCCTCCCAGGGGATCAGCAGTGTGTCCTGGGGCACGGTCTCGACCGAGTAGCGGGCGGTCGGTTGGGAGTAGGTGCGGAAGAACTCGCGGGCAAAGGCCACCGAGTCGGACTGTGTCCGCATCCAGGGTATCCATAATTTCAAACGGCGATTCCCGAAAGCCTGGCAGCTCTCCGGCTCGAAGTAATTGGCCCGCCAGCGATAGACCCGGCGGGCGATTTGGCCGCTGTTGTCGCGCTGGTCGTAGATGTAGTCGCCCGTCAGCAGCAGGCGATTGAAGATCAGTTCGCGATCGCGCGTCTCTTCCAGAGAGAGCAGATCCCGCCCCAGTCGCAGCGTCGACTGCATCGAAGTCCGGCGACGCAGAAAGAAGAACCGCCCGAAGGCATCCACGCCCCAGTTGGCCTGGGCGCGCAGGGCCAGATCTTTCAGTATCGAGCGGAGGGACTCCTCCCCCCGGAACTTGGCGGTCAGGGCCTGAACAGGGCGTACGGGAGCTTCGATGAGTGTCGGGACGTACGTGATGTGGGTTTTGTTGACCACATGCTGCTGGATCAGCATCCGGACCAAGCCGTCGATGGTCGTCACGGAATGGGCCGCTTCCCAGTGGCGATCCGGGTCATTGGAGAACAGGTCGGTGGCCCCGTAGCGGTGCGGCTGTCGGTCGGGGGGAGAGGCATTGAAGCCGCCGGGAAAGACCTCGTTGAGCTCGATCGACATCCCCGCCAGACGCAGCCGCACGTGGCCGGGGTATTGGGTGCGACACTCCTCGACGCGCCCCAGATACCAGCGCTGGCCGCTGGCCCCTTCGCAGCTGATCCAGTCGCCGATCTCGATGGCGCGGCGTTCCTGGAACTCGCGTTGCAGAACCAGTTCGCCCGCTCCGCAGCCGCCCTGCCGATCGAGTTCAAACCAGCACCCGCCAATGGCCCGGTCCGAGAGCAGCACGGGTGTGCCTTCGGGAGTGGGACCGTGATGCAGGATGCGGCGAGTGGACATCGGGGAGGCCGGTCAGCAAGAGGACTGGTTACAAAAGCAGTGAGGCGAGTCAGATCAGCTCACGGGGCCGATGTCTCGATCGTGGGTCGGCTGGCATGCACGACCAGTGTGTAGGTGAAGAGCTGTTTGCGGGAGAGGTCGTACTCGAAGCGGACCGTGGCGCAGTCGCGGAACGAGCGGTAGGTGGCTGTGGCCGGATCGAAATACAGGAACAGGCGGTAGCGGTCTTCGGGGGATGAGGAGTGGACCGCCTGGCGGAGCGCTTCGAGCGTGAGGAACATCTGCTCTTCGGTGAGGCGGAGGTCGCCCGCGTGGGAGCCGATCTGACCTTCGATGGCGATGTCGACTCCGCTGGAGGAATGGCCGACGAGCAGGTCACCCGTGACTTGCGGGGCCTTGAGTTTGGCGAAGTCGAACGAGTCCTGCACTCGGACCGAGGTCACGGGTTGGGGGAGTTCGAAGACGGCGTTGGAGCGGACGATGGACGGGCGGAAGGAGAACATCGGAGGAGTCCCGTCGGGGGGAGTAGGGAGTAGGGAGTAGGGAGTGGGTTTCCGCAACAACGAGTGTTGCGTCTGGTGGCTGCTGCATTCAGCCCTGGCGATGGCGGGTGGCCAGTCCTTGCAGTCTCAGATCCCGCATCAGCGAGTTGACATCGGCGGTCTCGCGGACCTCGATCGTGATCCCGCCGAAGTGGTTGACCGTCGACGAAGAGTTGTCGAGCGGGGACGACTGCTCAAGGGAGGTGGCACTGGAACCGAATGACGAACGGGCGCGAGGTGCGCCTCGCGAGTCGAGTGTCCCAGACAGTGAGGGGCTGTTCCCGGAGCCTTCCACCTGAATGTGAATCGGCAGGCGAGAGGGATCGGAAACACTGTGGGGCGAGGACGAGGGGGCCAGCTCGAACGCGGGTGGGCTGGAAGCGCCGGCTTTCGCAGCCGCTTGCGATCCCGCCATCGCCGAGATGGCCGATGAGAGAGAGGCGGCGGAGGATTTCGCAGAGGAGGCACCTGACGAGACGGATGAGCGCGGGGGTGATCCGGGAGTTGGTCCACCGGCCCCGCCGGATCCGCCGGGTCCGGTCGGTCCCTGACCCGGTCCCGGCATGGAGAGAGCGCTGAGCTGAGCGGCGACAGCCTGAATGGCGGCCATCAGCGATTGCAGTGCCGACAGCGCGGGTTGGACATTCAGGGAGATCGGCTGTTGAGCAAGGGCGGAGGCTTGCTGGCTGATGCGACTCAGTTGCTGGCTGACCTGCTGCAGAGGTTGCAGCGCGGTGGAGATGCTGGCCAGTCGGCCTCCGATGCCCCCCGCTGCATCGGCGGCGGAATCGGCGGCGGACTGGAGCGACTCGACTCGCGACAGGGCGTCATCCAGGGCCTGGCTCAGTCCACTGGAGTCGCCCAGGATTTCGATCGTTAACGATTCGGTGGCAGGCATGGCGGGGGGGAGCTTTCAGCATTCGGCGGTCAGCTGTCCGCCAGAGGGGAGGGGAGGGGAGGTTTATGGTTTATCGAAGGGAGGGATGCGGATGACGAGTCCTTTGGAACAGGGCCTCTCCACTGACAACTGACAACTGATGACTTCCCCTCTGGCTGAACGCTGACAGCTGAAGGCTGACGGCTTTCCTGACTCACACGCGCGTCACAGTCGGGCCGGTGCTGAAGGAGCGACCGCTGAAGGCGATGAGGTTGGTCTTCTCGCCTTCCGACATCGTGAGCGATTCGCGGTAGACCTTGGTGAACACGATCTTGTCATTCGCCAAGCCCGCCGGGTCGGTGACGGTGAACTCCAGCGTGAGTGTGTTCTGCTCGCCGGGTTGGGATGTGCTGTGCAGGCTGGCCCCGGTCTGGAACATGAGGGCCTCGTACAGCGTCAGCGGGTCAGCGGCGTTGTGGCTCTTGCCGATCAGTTGAGTCCACTTCGCCGAGAAGGAGAGTTCGGTGGCCTCATCGTCGCCGGGGCGGGTGTGGCCGGTAGCGATCGAGCCACGGTCCTTGACCTCGATCGTCTTCAGTTTGTGAACCCAGCTGAGGTCTCCCTCGTCGAGCAGAACGGTGAGTGTTTGGGGAGGGGTGGAACCGTCCTGGATGACGAGTTCGCCGTCGCGGAGATTGCGGGTGACGGGGGTGGTGGGCATACGGGTGCTTTCCGGAGAGGGGAGGAGGAGAGAGGGGAGGAGGGGAGGAGGTCAGGTGGACGCAGTGGTCAACGGCTGGAGGGTGCCTCGGACGGTGAGACTCCATTGGCGAAGCCCGGCGGATTTCTGGGTGGCGGGTCGGCTGAGGTCGCGCATCTCGGCTTCGTTCAGAGTGAGGAGGCCGACAGCCACGGTGTCTTGCAGGACCGGCAAACGCAGGCGGGTCAGTTGCTGGCGAATGGTCTCGGCCAGGGTCTGGACCTGGCTGGGAGTCGTGGGCGGTCTCCCGAAGCAGTTGACAGTGATGGAGAGGTCGGTCTGGTGCGGGGAGACTCGTCGGGCGACCGGTGCTCCCATGCGGTCGACCCAGAACTCCAGCCAGACGAACGAGAGCGTCGAGTCGGCTGCGTCGCCGGATTTCAGCAGCGTGGTGCCGGTGGGAAGGGCCGGACGGCAATGCTGGATCAGTACGTCAAGCAGATCGGTGGGGGTCAGCATCGCGAGGAGTCCCGAGGGAGATGGGGAGTTAGAGTGACTGTGGCCAGCCGTCGGAAAGAGCCCTCCGACACCCCGCTTGTGTACTGGCCAGTCGCCCACGTTCTGGCGAACGTGGCTACGGGGGAGTGACTCAGTACATCAGGTGGAAGAGTGAGGAGAGGATTGACCGCAGGCGGGTCAGGGCGGGACCGGCTGTCGGACGAGGCTGCATGTGAGTGGTGCCGTATTCGAGGTAGACCGCTTGCGGGGCCTGGTTGGTGGCGGATTGCAGGGAGAGGTGTGGTGCGGGACTGCTGGGGGGGGAGGCTGCGATGCGGGCGAGTTCGGCTTGCCACTGGCCTTGAGTTTCCCCGGTGTCGACGGAGACGCTCTGGGCGATGTCAGTGAGAGCCGCTTGGGTCGCGGATTGCACCATCTGTTCGCGGGCGGAGGCGATCGATTGGTGCAGGCGGTCACGGATGCCGGTGACGGCGTCGGTGGGAACGCGAATTGAGACTTGGAGTGGCATCGGGTGAGGTCTGGAGGGCGATGATTCAGCCAGTGAGCGGTACAGCGCTAGCCGCCGGTTCTTGTCACCGTTGTTCGTCGGGGAGCAGTCGGCTGTGTGAGACAACGGTCAGGGGAACCGGCGGCTAGCGCTGTACCGCTCACTGGCTGATGCGGGTGCGTGGCCCACAGCCCCCTCACCCCGGCCCTCTCCCCCACAGTGGAGTCCTCACCGAAGGCAGGATCGACTGTGGGGGAGAGGGAGCAGAGAGAGCAGGGCCACGGGTGGTTGAACTGACTCGCATCAGGCAGCAGTTCGCGGCGGTGAGGCGTGGGTTTCCAGGAGCACCCAGTCGCCAGCTCCGGAGTCCTCAGCGGCGATGATGCGGTGGGACAGGCTGTCGACGAGCAACTCGCAGTCGAGCCATTGGAGAGAGTCGGGGAGAGCGTGGGCTTGGATCAGAAAGTGGCGGGACTCCCCCTGCACGGCGGCGATCGTGTCGGTCTGGGAGAGGCGGACCGTTTGCGGGATGACGATGATGGGGTGCTCGATCGCTGAACTGGGATTGAGACCGTCGGCGGCCTGGCGCAGGAAGGCGGGTCGGCCCCAGTCGTGGAGGATGAGATCGTACGGAGCGAGGTCGATCGGCATGAGGGAGGGCCTAGGGGCGAGGGCCTAGGGCCTGGGGCCGGAGGCTGTTGGAGCAGGGTTGATGGTTGATGGTTGATGGTTGATCGACGGGAGGGGAGGCGAATCGCCTTGGAACATGGTCTTCTGGCTCTAGGCTCTAGTCCCTAGGCCCTAGGCATCCTCGCAGCTCTCACAGATGATTGACGGCGGCGGAGACCATCACGCCCATCACGAACGACACGATGGCCAGCACCGGCGACAAGTTGTGCTTCCACTGCTCTACCGTTCGCAGCCGCTGTTCGTGATCGCTCAAGTCCTCGTGCAGGGCCAGGAGCGAGACGCGCAGGTTCTCCAGCTGGACGCTGATCTTGCGGAGGGAATCCACGAGGCGGTCGATGCGTTCGTCGTCGGACATGGTGGGAGGGCCTAGGGGCGAGGGCCTAGGGCCTAGGGCCGGAGGCTTTGGAGAGGGTTGATGGTTGATGGTTGATCGACGGAGAGCTGTGCCTTTGGCACTTTTGTCTTTCTGGCCCTAGGCTCTAGGCCCTCGCCCCTAGGTCTCTTGGCAATTGGTCAGGCCCTGCGTGATGACGCAGGCGGGTTGGGAGCTGAGGAGTTGCTGGTAGTGTTCGCGGGCGGCGAGGAGGGCTTGGAGGTTGGCCGCGCGGTCGGTGGTGGAACCGGCGGGGCCACCGACTCCATAGCGGAGGGCGGCGAGCTTGCCGTCACGCAGCAGGTTGGCGATGTCGAGGTCGATCTGACCCAGAATGCCGTAGAGCTGGGCGAGGGACAGCTCGGTGCCGGTGAGGGTGGTGAGGTCGGAGAGGTCCATGGGCGGGGGCCTAGGGGCGAGGGCCTAGGGCCTAGGGCCGGAGGCTTTGGGGGGTGGGTTGATGGTTGATGGTTGATCGACGGGAGGCGAATGGCCTTGGAGCATGGTCTTCTGGCCCTAGGCTCTAGGCCCTAGGCCCTAGGCCCTAGGCTCTCCTCCCTCTCCCTCAGCAGGGTGTAGGCGAGGAGGCGGACTTGTTCGGGGTAGGGGAGCGAGTGGAAGTCGGACTCGCGAAGATGGAGGCGCTCACAGGTGCGGAGGATCCAGTAGTCGAGCGTGCGGGGGGCGTTCAGGTCGAATTGGGATGCGCCTCGGACGAGAAATTTGCGGAGGCCCGCTGCATATCGCCTTCGATCAGATTGCTGAGACGGCAAGTCCAGTTCGAGAGGAGTGCCAGGTCGCCAGCGGTCAGGCCCGCGACCTCCATCTCATTAAAGAGCGAATCGGCGTAGCGGGTCCAGGCTTCGGCGTCTGAACTCGCGGGGGGTTTGGTCTCGAACGCGACATGCGTGTCGGAGCGGAGAGACTCGACGATGGCCAGGACGGCGACGCGCTGGTGATAGAGGTCGAGCTGATTGAGGTAGTCGGCGTCGCGGTCATCGGTGGTCATGACCGCCAGGCCCGACTCATCTCTCAGCGGTTTCCCGGCGGAGTCGCGGGCGACTTTGCGCGGGGACTGCGGTGGGACTACTCCCCGGCCTCGCAGCCGTCGATGGAAGCCGAGGGAGAGCGGCTGCATCGAGAGCGTGATCGGCTCGCCGCCGAGACGGGGGAGCTGGATGACGCGGGCTGGTGAGGGGGTGAGGCCGGGGAGAAGCATGGGGGAGAGATGAGAGAGGAGGGACGAGAGAGGAGAGCCAGAGGGGGAGGGGGGAGGCGGGAGGGGAGTTGAGAGTGGAGATCAGGGCCAGAGGGGACTCTGGCTCTGATCTCTCGTCTCTCATCTCTTGTCCTTCTTCAGCCACCGGCGACCTTGGTGACGAAGACGGTGTCGACGGCGCTGATGCCGCCGAAGTAGCGGGCCTTGACCCGCAGCACGACATCGCGTTCGAAGGCGGCTTCGCTGTCGGCTTGTTGCAGGAAGGTCTGGACCGGCCAGATCTCGGACCAGATGAACTGGCGGCGGAAGTCTCCGATGTACCAGTCGCGAGAGGCAGCTGCGCCCTGCTCATCGATGAACGGCGAGGCGAGAACCTCGGCGATGCCGCTGATGGGGTTGGCGAACCGGGTCTGGCCGTCCTCGGTGGCGACGGTGATCTCGGTCGAGTTGATCACGCTGCGAGCGGTGCCTCGGAGGGCTTCGGGGACGAGGACTTGGCGGACAGGGGCCACGATGGGGCGAGGCGAACCATCGATGCGGTCGTCCTTCACCTGGGTGGCGCGGAAGTGGAGCACCTCTTCCACGTCGGTCCAGTCGTGCAGCGGGATGGCGGCGTTGAAGGCGGTCGAGGTCGTGTTGCCGGGGCCGACGTAGTTGCGGTTGCTGCCGTTCGCGTTGTAGAGCGACTGACCCGTGCCCGCTGGGCGATAGACGTACGTGCCGGAGCTGGCATCGGCGTCGGTGACGGCACGGACGATCGTGCGCTCGCGTTCCTGCCGCAGGTAGTACCCCAGGGCCATCGCCCGGCGGTGGATCTCGCCGGTCTGGTCGAAGGCGATCAGCTCCTCGGTGATGCTGAGGATGCGGCCTTGCTTGGACTCGGCGGTGGTGACGAACTTCTCGGCGAAGGTCGACTCGTCGTAGGGCTGGCCTTCGTTGACATCGGTGGGACCGCCGAGGGCCTTGAAGCCCGCGATGCGGGCGTTGCGAACCTTGCTGGGCAGGACGGTGACGAGCTTATCGCCGATGAAGCCGGTCTGGTCTTCGTAGCCTTCGAGCACTTTGCGGCTGATGAGTTCGCCGGTGACCACTTGGAAGAGCGTAGTGCCGACGCTGGAGTTGGTTTCGCTCAGCAGGTGGCTGGTGGCGTCGACCGAGGAGAGCCGGGCATCGAAGGAGAGACGCGATTCGCGGAGTCCCTTGAGCTTCGGCAGAACGCCGCAGGCTGCGGCGAGTTCATAGTACGAGAAGTCGTCGGGGGTCAGCTGCTTTTCGTTGAGCAGGTCGACGACCTTGCGGTAGAAGCCGGCGTGGCCGTGGGAATGGATGAGATCGCGGAGTGGGGTTTGCATGGGGAGCCTTGGGGGGAGGGTTGATGGTTTATGGTTGATGGTTGATCGACAGAGGGGTTGCGACGGAGGTGGCGGGCGATGGGCTAGATGCTGATGCACCTCACTGACGACTGTGGACTGACAACTGAGAACTTTCTGTTTGGCTGACGGCTGATCGCTGACGGCTGACCGCTAATTGCGGTAGCGGATGGCGGCGAGGATGTCAGCGGTGGGGCGGGGGGCTGTTGTGGTTGAGGTTCTTTCCCAGCTGAGGGGGGGGCGCGAGCGGTGTTGTTCGCAGAGTTGGACGCGGTCGCGGAGGAGTTCGCGGCGGGATTCGGTGGTGGGGGCTTGTTCGAGTTGTTGGAGGAAGAGCGGGGTGAGAGCGGAGGGGGGGAGTTGAGATTCGGTGAGGAGTTTTTGGACCTCGTGCTGGCGTTCGGCCTGCTGGGTGCGAGTCTGGAGGGTGGCGACCTGTTCGCGGAGGTGGTCACATTCGAGGCGGGCGGTGAGGAGTTGCTCTTCGAGGCGGGTGACTTCGGCGGCGATGTCAGGTCGCACAGCCCTCACCCCCGGCCCTTCTCCCAGGGGGAGAGGGGAGAAGAGGGGAAGGCCCTCTGCCGGGGGGAGAGGGGAGCAGGAGACGACGCTCTCGCGGAATGTGACGGTGGTGGCGGGGTTCATGACGGCGTCGACGCAGACGACATCGCGGATCGACTCGACGGTGCTGCCGTCGGTGGAGCGCTGGGCGAGGACGACATGGGACATGCCGACGCCGGGGAGATTGGTGTTGGCCAGAGCGAGGAAGGTGCGGCCCGATTCGGTGTCGAGGACGCGGATGTCACCTCGGACGCGACCGTCCTCGAAGCGGGGGTTGATGATGTTGCCGACGAGATCGCGGGTGCTGCGGTCGCGGGGCTTGAGCCGGTCGGGGGCGTGGTCGAGGAAGACCGGCTTCTGGTCGTAGAGCGGGACCGCTTCGCGGAGCGCGGCTTCGGAATAGTGGTAGCCGTTTTTGGAGTCTGGTCCCGTCAGAGCGACGTTGAGGACCAGTCGGGCGGGGGTGTCGATGGAGAGGGCGGTACTCCAGTCGGCGAGGTCTTCGGTGAGCGTGTCGTGCGTCATAGGTCGTGGCCGGTCCGATGCGGGAAGGGCAGTGTTTGACCTATCGGGGGCGGGTGCGCCGGGGGAAATATGGAGGGGGCGAAGACGGATGGTGAACGGAGTGATTCACCAATACAGCACAACCGTGGAGGAAATGGGATGGTGGTATCAGTCAGCTTGCTTGTCGCTCGCTGTCGCAGCGGAGAAGGAATGACGTGTCAAGACGCAGAACGAACCATTGAAGTCTGAGGAAAATGGAAGGGAGGCTGCGTAGGAAACGGAGAGGATGTGCAGCGATCTTCCCCGTGAATGCTGTGCTGTGGCACACAACCTTCAGTGGAGGCCAACCTGTCTGGACATTGAAACCCCTCTCCCGAAATCGTGGGATGAACCCGACAGAATGACCTGGACAGGTCATGTGAGTGAGATGAGGCGTCTGTACGATGGCAGACGACGTGAGCCTCTGATGTCCGGTCGCAGTCGACTGCACTTCGGTGGTGGCGTCAGTGCTGACCTCTGGGATGGTCGCTCGCCACAGCCTTCGAGATGCGTCCATGTGTGCCCCCCGTTCGTCTCCATACCACTGCCAGTGATCACCCACGTCTCTGCACTTTGCCCTCCCTCCCAATAGTCGGATGAACCGGAAATCTGGGTTCTCACGGAGGTGGACTTCCCTTCGTCAGGAAGTGCAGTCAGATGTTCCAATGACGGAGCGTGTGTCATGAGTTCTGTTGGCAAAATTCGTCGATTGCTCCAGATTCTGGAGTACCTCCAGTCTGGGCGGCGCTACCACACCGGCCAGCTGTCGGATTTTGTGGGGGTGAGTAAGCGGACGATCTTTCGTGATTTGAAAGTGCTGCAAGACGCGGGGGTGCAGCTGTTGTATGACGACGCGGAGCAGGGGTACTGGATACCTCCGTCGACGTATTTGCCGCCGACGGATTTGACGGTCGACGAGACGTTGTCGTTGCTGATGCTGGGCGAGAAGCTGGGAGACCCGCAACTGGGACTGCCATTCCAAGGTGCGGCGCGGGATGCAGCGCTGAAGCTGTTGGCGAACTTGCCGATGTCGCTCCAGAGCCACCTGTCGGATCTGTCGGACCACCTGTATATCTCGTTTGAGTCGAAGCATGTTCTTCTCGGCGCAGAGTCGCACTATCAGCGGGTGTTGGAGGCGATTGAGAAACGACGGAAGATCCGGTTGAAGTACGACAGCCGGCACGACCAGGCACAGATCACGACGCTGGTCAGTCCCTATTTAGTATTTATTCAGAGACGGACCTGGTACGTGATTGGACGGTCCTCGCTGCACCGGGAAGTCCGAACATTTCATATCGGGCGGATTCTGGAGTCCACACTCACGGCGGATGCGTATGAGATACCGCCACGGTTTTCCCTAAAAAAGGTACTTTGGCAATGCGTGGAAGATGATCCGGGAGCAGCCGGAGGTGGAGGTCGTGGTGCGGTTTAAGCCGCTGGTGGCCAAGAATGTGTCCGAGGTACTGTGGCATGCCACTCAGAAGCTGGTGTGGAACCCGGATGGGTCGCTCGATTTTCATGCGAATGTCGAGGGGATTCGGGAGATCTCGTGGTGGATATTGGGGTATGGGGATCAGGCGGAGGTGTTGGAACCGAAGTCGCTGCGGGCACTGATGGCGTCGCACGTCAAGCAAATGGTGGCGATGTATCGGGTGGGCACCTCGGATCAAGAGGCAACAGCTCCAACGAAAGCTGCTCGTCGAAAACGGGCAGGCCACTCGGACTAGTGCCTGTCAACGCTTGATTTGGAGGCTACCGCCTCCAAGAGGGCCTGCCAGCCCCGTAGGCGATGTCGCTCCGCGACTCGCACTTCGCCGAACGAACGACCCTCTCCCGGCGGTTTTCTTGGCTCCGATGAAAGGGGTCTGGCTAGCGGAATCTCAGTCGCGGAGCGACGTGAGCTACAGGCCGCGATGTTGCGGCCACCCATCCTCAACGTCGTGGGCCGACGCTTGCTGCCTGGAGCACCGACATAGGCCACATCGACAATGACAACGTCGCCGCGTTTCATGGGAGTTGATCATAAACGGCCATCTCGGGTTCGTCCCAGCCGTTGGCTTCCGAGGCCCGAGTGAGAGCGACTCGCATCTCGTCGTGCGTCCAGTCATCGCCAATGATTTTGGAGACTCGTTCAAATACATACGAGCGCAGCAAGATGCAGTCGAGACCGTCGACGGTCAGGCGAACGTTGCCGCCGCTGGTGAGAGTTTCGTGTTGTTCGAGAGTGAGAGTCATGCCAGGAATGTCGCACGAGAAGACACGAGAGGCAAGGTGAAATCGTGAAAGGTCACGCCAGCACATCATTGAGCACATGGCCATGGACATCGGTGAGGCGGCGTTCGATGCCATTGTGGTAGTAGCTCAGGCGTTCGTGATTGAGCCCGAGCAGGTGCAATAACGTGGCGTGCAGGTCGTAGATCGTCGTGATGTTCTCGATGGCTTGGGCTCCGAATTCGTCGGTGGAGCCGTAGCTGTGGCCGCCTTTGATGCCCGCTCCGGCGAGCCAGACGGTGAAGCCTTTGGGGTTATGGTCGCGGCCGCTGGCTCCCTTTTGGAAAGTGGGCATACGACCGAATTCGGTGACGAAGGCGACGACGGTTTCCTCCAGTAGCCCGCGTTGCTTGAGGTCGCGGATGAGGGCCGCCGCGGGGCGGTCGAGGATGGGGGCGTGGATGCTGTACTGGGTTTGGAGGGTCTTGTGGCCGTCCCAGTTGCCGACCCCTTCGCCCATGGCGTAGGCCCCGTTGAAAAGCTGGACGAAGCGGACGCCGCGCTCGATGAGTCGGCGAGCGAGGAGGCAGTTGCGGGCGAAACCGGCCTGGGTCTTGTCGCTGGCATCGGTGCCGTAGGCCGCGTGAGTGGCTGGGGTTTCATCGGCGAAGTCGACGATGCGGGGGGCCGAGAGCTGCATGCGGGCGGCCATCTCGTAACTGGCGATGCGGGCAGCGAGTTGGCGGTCGCCGGGGTGGGCGTCGAGTTGCTTGTCGTTGAGCAGCCGAACGAGATCGCGAGTGGCGGTGTCGGTTTCAGGGGAGATCGAGTCGGGGCGTTTGAGGTGCGGGATGGGGCGTTCGGCGCTGAAGGCTGTGCCTTGGAAGGTGGCGGGGAGGAAGGCGGAGTTCCAGTGGTTGGAACCGACTTGAGGGACGCCGCGCGGGTCGGGGATGGCGACGAAGGCGGGGAGGTCGCGGCACTCGCTGCCGAGGGCGTAGTTGACCCACGCTCCGATACCGGGGAACCCGTCCAGCGTGAACCCGGTACTCATCTGATTCTCCGCCGGACCGTGCGTGTTGGACTTGGCGGTCATCGAGTGAATGAAGCAGATGTCATCCGCGAGGTCGGCGAGATTGGGCAACAGATCGCTGATCATCTTTCCGCACTCACCGCGCGGGCGGAATGCCCAGGGACTCTTGATGAGGTTGCCGTTCTCTCCCTGAAACGTAATCAGCTTGTCGGTGCCGGGGAGCGGGGTGTCATGCCGCTTGATGAGTTCCGGTTTGTAGTCCCACGTATCGATGTGGCTGAGGGCACCCGTGCAGAAGATCATCACGATGTTCTTCGCCTTTGGGGCGAAGTGCGGGGCGCGGGGAGAGAGGGGTTGGGCGGGATCAATGGCCGGGCGGATGGGGGCGCGGTCGTCGGCGGTGAGCTGGCCTGGCTGGAGCAGATGCGAGAGGGCGATCCCGGCGAGGCCAGTGCCGAAGTGGGAGAGGAGAGTGCGGCGATCCAGGAGTGGGTTCATCGGGAGCGACTCTGCGCTGGCGGGTTGTCTCACAGCCGCAGCGGTTCCGTGCGGCGAATGGAACAGCATGTGGGGAGCAGGCTCTGCTCGTCAATGGTGTCGGAGTCGGGGCCACGTCGGAAACGTGTGCATTCGCCGATTAACTGCACTTTAGCCGATCTCGTCGTCGCCCCGTGCTCTTCAGGTGCAGAGGGTGAGCAGGGTTTCGAGGAGGGCTTGGTATTTGTTGGTTTCGGGGG
>JAYWFM010000221.1:0-1850 GCA_043778825.1 Planctomycetota bacterium
TCCTTCTGAACTCTGCGTCCTCAGCGCCCTCTGCGTTTCAAATCCGTCTTTCCCTGGCGTTCGAATGTTCACCTCCGGATGCCGCGAGAAAATGGAGCAAATGTGGGAGAGAGGCGACTGGTTTTTGGGCTGCCCACTTTTCTGATGCACACACTCCTGAGACGGGAATGCAAATTGCGTCTCGCACTCGAAGTCTCAGAAGCCTCACCCACGCGGAAAGTCATCTTGCGTCTATCGACCCGTTGAGGGAACATCCGGCCTGCAAAGGAAATGCGTCACCGTTGGGAACGGTGCGTGGGTTCCCAGGGGGTACGCAGGGATGTGGTGTCCACGGTGTCACACGGAAGTTGCCGCTGAGATTGCGCAGAACGGCCAGTCGCTGCTCTGCACCTCGTGCGGGACGGAGATTCAGCGGATTTACGCGCCGTCGCTGCATCCCGATACACGCAGCGCACGCGAGTTGCTCGAGCGCTGGTCCAAGGCCGACCTGCACAATGTCGCGTCGGGGACGGTCACCGCGGGGCTGGCAGAAACACCGGCAGCACCGAGTCCCGAGTTGCCTCCCTGGGGTGCTGTTCCGCTTGCCGCCTCGGCTGTGACCCCCGGCCCACTCGAATCGGGTCAGCTCCCGCAGCCGATCGCTCGGGACGAAGCACCGGTCGTTGACGAATCATCCAGCGACGCTGCCGCTCGGCGCGATCGCCCCGAGCGGGCCAAGCCGGACCGCCCGACGCCCAAGCCACGCACCACGTGGCGCGTCGATGCGGCGCATACCGTGACGCAGCCGGTCGCACCGCCTCCCCCGCCGGTTCCCCCGCGTCGACCGCACTTCTCGGCCATTGCTGGGGACGAGACTCCGAAGCCCGCTCCTCTGGCTCCTCCTCCGGTCGAAGTGAAGCTGGCGACGGCGGCTCGCACTCCCGATCCGCTGCCGACGCCGCGAGTGGAGCCAGTGCGACACGAGGCCCCGCACATGACCGACGCCTCGGACGCAGTTGCTCCCCGGATGACAGCCTCCCCGAACGTCCTCCAGCGCCGCCTGGACCCCGCCCACGAATCGCTCGGCGGCCCGCATTTCGACTTGCAGTCCTTCCTGGACCAGGACAGCCGCAAGCCCGGCAAGTCCGAGTCGATCTGGGGCCAAGTACTCGCCTACGCGGGGGTCGGCCTGATCACGGTCGGCACCACGCTGGTCCTGTGGGGCTGGTTCGGCCAAGTCCCGCAGTACGCCCCGACCGGCTGGCTGATCTGCACGGTGGGCCAGATGCTGCTGTTCCTGGGCGTGACCACGCTGATCTCGGGCGGCATGCAGCAGACCTCGCACGAGGTCACCCGCCGGGTCGAGTACCTCGGTGATCGCATCCTGCGGTTCGAGCAATCCGCCGAACAGCTGTTGCGCGGACCGCATTTCAACGAGAGCCGCGAGCGAGCCCGGACGAAAGCGGGACAGGGATCGCAGATCGGAGGCGAGGAACTCGACGCCTGACCGGCTACCGGTTCTCGCCTCACCACCCAGGCCGCCAGAACGGACCGCTGGCTACCAACAGTTCAAACGCCCACCGCAGTTCGCCCAGCCCGCATGAACAGAGTCATGTGCCACTGGCCAGGGCTTTGACTCGCCCGTGCGATTCGCAGTGAAACGTCCACCAAACACTGGCGGTCCCAAGCGACCGCCAGTGGCACCCGAATTCACTTCTCAGACGACTCTGCGGGCTCACGGACAGTGGCACCCGGCGCACACGTTGCGAATCACTGTCGGCAACCAATAGAAATGTCATGTTTTGCGACCAGTAGAAATGTCACATTCTGAGGTATCAGTGGCGGTCATCATGCGGTCTCCTTTTGGAGAT
>JAYWFM010000222.1:0-10942 GCA_043778825.1 Planctomycetota bacterium
CCCCCCCCCCAGAAGCACCCCCCCCATTTCAAAATATTCGCCCCCAAAACACCGGCCCGGGCGCGATCCCCCGAAAAATTCACAACCTCTCCGCGAAAGGACGCTTTTTCGCGGAGCGACAGGCAACAGTCAAGGTCCGAAACGGAGCCTCCACGGCAACGCACTGTGAAACAGTGCGTTGCCGTGAACTCAATGCGAGAGAGTCATCCATACAAATGATGCGTCGACAGTCCCGTGCTGTCCTCCGGAACGGCGAGCGACCGGTTGTTCTCGACGGGAATCGTTGTGCATCGCTTCCGTGAGCGTTGGCTCTCATCGCTCCGATGTCTCCGACCCGTTGAATAGCGGTCTCCGGCGGGCTGGAACCCGGTGGCGAAGGCATGAGTTCGAGTGAACCGTGATGGTTGTACCGGTTTGAACGGATCTCATTGCCAGATTCCGTAAGTGAACCCCCTCCCCGAGACGCCACTGGCGAGACATGACCTAAGTTTGGGTGATGGCCCCCAAGTCAACTCTCAAGATTGCAGGTCTCCCATGTCTGGTGCTGATCGTCGAGAAGATTTCCGTGCGGATCTCCGTACGGTCGTGAATATCTACACCGCAGAGTCTCGCCAAGCCACGCCGCCACAGTGCATGCGCGGGTGGTCTGAGGATGTGTCCGCCACGGGTGCGCGGCTCGTCACGAATGACCCGATCGTGGGATCCCGGGTCTGGTTGAAGTTCCTGGCCCAGGGGCAGAGCGAGTGCTTCATCGAAGCTGACATCGTGCGTGTGAATTCTTATTCCCACAGCCAGTTTCGCTCGGATCGGATAATGTATTCTTACGGCGTTCGATTTCGCCAGTTGTTGACCGAAACCGAGTTCATGGAACTGGCCCTCGATCAAATCGAACGGCTGACCGCGGGGCTGAAGACCTGCACCCCCGCCCC
Source organism: Planctomycetota bacterium (assembly GCA_043778825.1). GTDB lineage: Bacteria > Planctomycetota > Planctomycetia > Planctomycetales > Planctomycetaceae > TH-plancto1. Next base: position 930 of record JAYWFM010000222.1, read on the forward strand.
GAAGGCCCTGGCCGTGGGCTGAGTCGATTGGCCTTCGTGGGGCACGATTCCTGCGTGCCCGTCCCCAGCAAAACGCCGGGGTGTCAGAGACTCAACACTCCGTCGGCGATGTCGCTCCGCGACTCGCATTCCGCACACGGGCAGATCCACTCACACGGACTCCCCGGAATCCGAAAGGTGCCTGGCGGGAGGAATCTCAGTCGCGGAGCGACATGAGCGACGTTCACACATCTCGTCCGGAGCTTCGCGAGTGGGCAGGCACGTTGGACACGGGCTCCACCACGAGTATCATCCCCTGCATCCACACAGGGGACCACTCGCATGAGCCACGCAGCGCTGATTGCCGATTACCTCGCTGGCCCCGCTGCCCTGCGGCAGGCCATCCAAGGGATGACTCCCGCCCAGTTGAACGCCGCCCCCATCCCCGGCAAGTGGTCGACGCGGCAGGTGATCTGCCACATCGCCGACTTCGAGCCGGTGTATGCCGACCGCATCAAGCGCGTGATCGCCGAGGACGAGCCGCTCCTCATGAGCGGCGATCCGGACCAGTTCGCGGCCAAGCTGGCCTATGACCAGCGCGACCTGGAAATCGAGCTCCAGCTGATCGAAGTGGTCCGCCGCCATCTGGCGAGCATCTTGCGGACGCTGCCCGCCGAGACGTTTCAGCGGGCGGGGAAGCATTCCCGCGATGGGCTGCTGACGATCGAGACCCTGCTGACCCGCATCGCCGGGCATATTCCGCATCACGTGCAGACGATCGCCGAGAAGCGCGCGGCGCTGGGGTGAGCCTCATCACTCGCCAAAGAGCGAATAGAAAATCTCCTCAAAAGGATCTGATCCGTACTGACTGCTTTGCCAGGCAAACAGGAAATAGGCCAGCAGTACCGCTCCGTTGATGATGGCCGCCTTGCGGGCCGTCTGGCGTAGTGACGGACGAACCGGTTCTTCCGAGATCAGCGAAACTCCCAGCAGGTACGTGGAGTAAAACTCCAGAGGCAGGAACAATAGCCCCACAATCGAGGTCACAAAGGCCCGCTTGATCCGCTGCTCCCGCAGATTCAACGGAGCGTACTTCTCGTCGTCCACCTCTTGGCTGACTGGAGTGGTGGGCGTCACCTCGGCGGTCGGTTCCTCAGCCTCTTCCGTGATGGTCTCCGCGGAAGTGTCCCACTCGTCCCCGATCTCTTCCGTCTGAGGTGACTTTCGTTCCAGCGCCTCGATCGCCGCATCGACATCCGACGAGTCGACCTGCAACTGCACTCCTCGGGAGGCGTTCGCGATCTCCAGCCAGTTCATGGTGACGGAATGTTCGTTCTGCAGGATCGAGCGAATACCCGCCGCCTCCAGATACATCCGCGCGAGGCGGGCTTCCACCGGATTCCAGTACGTGGCGATGGTCACCAGAGATTGGCTCATGTGTTCCTCCCCGTTGTATTGTCTTCGTCGATTTGGTCAGGCAACCGGACTCGGTTGCGTGGGAGCCAATGGCCGCAGGTGACATCCTCGACGGGAGAGCATGGCCGGTCAAGGATGTACCGGGGAAGAGCCCCGGCCCGTGAGCCGTCGCAGACTGCTTCTCACAACGCCGGATCACTCAACCCCGCATCCGCAAACCCCTTGGCCCGGAGCAGGCAACTGTCGCAGTGCCCGCACGGGACGCCGTGGGGATCGGGGTCGTAGCAACTGTGTGTGAGGCCGTAGTCGACGCCGAGCGAGATGCCCAGTGCGATGATCTGGGCCTTGGTGAGGTGGATCAGCGGGGTGTGAACGCGGAAGCGGGTGCCTTCGACGCCGGCCTTGGTGGCGAGGTTCGCGAGTTGCTCGAAGGACGCGATGAACTCGGGGCGGCAGTCGGGGTAGCCGCTGTAATCGACGGCATTGACACCCAGGAACAGGTCGTGGGCTCCGAGAATCTCGGCCCAGCCGAGCGCCACAGAGAGAAAGATGGTGTTGCGGGCCGGGACATAGGTGATCGGAATCCCGGTCGACATTTGCGACTCGTCCCGATCCTTCGGCACGGCGATGTCCGAGGTCAACGCCGAGCCGCCAAACACCCGCAGATCGAGCGGGCAGACCCGATGTTCGCAGGCCCCCAGAGCGGCACTCACCCGCGCCGCAGCTTCCAGCTCATGGCGATGCCGTTGCCCATAATCAAATGACAAGGCATGGCAGGCGTACCCCTGACTCCGGGCCACCGCCAATACGGTGGCCGAATCCAGACCGCCACTCAATAAGACCACTGCGGGCTGCATGCCACGATTCCGAAGGGGACTTCCGGGCAGTCGCGTTGCCGGGTTCCGAGAGAGACTTCCACGCCACGATTTTAGGGGCTGGGCCAGTCGAATGCACCGCGTCACCCTTTTGGAATCGAGTGCAATCGGATTTCGAGCCAGAGCGCCTCAACGGACCCTCGGATTCTGCAAATGTAACGATGGAGCCGATCCTGCCGACGGGATGTTTCCCAAAAGCCACACGCTGCGTCAGTGGACCGGGAAATTGGGAGGGAGGCGAAGTCGGCCTGTTGCCGAACCGCCACATCCGATCCAGTCCCTCCCGACTGACGAGAGACGGGCACTTCCATTTTCTGAACTTTTCTCCGTAAGCGTCGCCCACGCGAACTAGGGTAAAGCAGCACTGGGTGAAGAGTTCACCCATCCGGCTCGCTCTCATCCTGATCAACACCATGCGTGCATTTCGTCCCATCACCGACAAACAACCACCGCGTCGGGGCACGACGGCTGTCGAGGTGGCGGTCACGCTGCCGGTGTTCTGCGTGATCCTGGTCGGTCTGATGGAATGCAGTCACGCGATGCTGATCGTGCATTCGCTGGAAACTTCCGCTCGCCAGTCGGCCCGGTATGGAGCCGTGGACGGGATTTCCACAGCCCAGGTGACCACTCGGGCCAAAGCCATCATGGCCAAGGCGACCCGCGTCGTTCCCTCGGTGCTGGTCAAAGACGGCAGCGTCTTCGACACGGCCAATTTCAATCCAGAGACCATCAACTACGCGGCTCTTCCGAACAAGGAGCTGAGTTCGGCGGATAACGATCAGATGTTCATTGTGCGCTTGTCCGTCTCCTACAACGAGGTGGCACTTCTGCCGCCGTTCTGGATCAAGAACATCACACTCACGGGTCAGGCCGTGATGCGACACGAATAGCTCACCCGAGCCCCCGTTCCCGACCCCTTGTGGACAGTCAGAGACCCCGGTCATGTTGCGGCAGACACCTTCCCCTTCGAAACCCAAACCGCAGCCTCGACGCGGTGCCGCGGTCGTGGAATTCGCCATTGTGCTGCCGCTGTTCATGACGCTGACGTTTGCCTCGATCGAAGCGGGGCATGCGCTGAGCGTGGTCCAGAAGCTGGAGTCGGTGGTCCGTGAGGGGGGACGGATGGCTTCGAAGGATGTCCCCACCGCCTTGCTGGATGGGCTGACCCCCAACCAAAAAGTCACCCACGACATCCAGAACATGCTCAAGGCCGACGGCTTTCCGGCCGCCAACATCGTGGTCGCGATTGTCCATGCCGACGGTGCGACCGCCGGTCAGACCTTTGATCTGGCCCTGAAAGCCAACCAGTACAAGCTGATGCGCATCACAGTGACGATTCCCTACGCCGATGTGAGCATGCTGCCCTGGAGCATTGACCAGTCCGCAGTTCTGCGTGCCTCGCTAGTGACTTCGCGAGGACGCTCCTCGCTGAACAACTGATTCCCCGGACCCGACGGCCACACCGACACACTCCCAATTCACCCAGGAGCCTCATCATGAAAACCGTTCTCGATCCGTGCGAACAGTGGATTGTGGAGCTGCGCCAGCAGCGACGGGGCGTGTTCGTCGTCGTGATGGCGGTCACGATGGTGGCCTGTCTGGCGTTTGTCGCCTTTTCGGTCGATACCGGAATGGTGGTCCTGACCCAGACCCGCATGCAAAACTGCGTCGATGCCGCCGCACTGGCCGCTGCCAATGAAATTGGTTACGCGGTGGAACACGCGGGCAGCAATGTGACCAACGTCACTCAATATGCGATGGATCAGTCCCGCCTGAAGGCGCAGTCCATCGCCGCCCTCAACGGAGTTCACGTGGACCCGGCCACGGATGTGCGATTTGGCCGCTGGAATCTGAACGCCTCCACCGGCGTGTCCTCGATCACCTGGGATGTGACCCCGGCCAATGCCGTCCAGGTCAATGCCCGACGCACGAACAGCGACACGTCCCAGGCGGATGGACAGCTGAAGACGCTCTTTGCCGGTGTCTTCGGCACCAAGGCGGTGTCGATCACCACCTCCGCGACTGCCTACATCGAGTCCCGCGACATCGCGCTCTCGATCGACTTCTCCGGCTCGATGAATGATGACAGCACTTTTGCTTCGATTGGGCTGCGATCGCAGACCTCTCTCGAATCGAACATGCAGGACATCTTCAACGTGCTGGGAAGCGTTCGCAATCTGGGGACGATGACGTTCACGCCGCAGTGGTATCAGCAGACCCTGACCTCCGGGGGTAAGAACGGCACCGCCACATTCAAGAACAACGCCATCAACATTACCACTTCAGCTCCCATGTCGTCGGTCGTGTTGACTTACTCCGGCAGTTCCACGACCGATACGCGGACCGTTTCGGGGAGTTCGGTGAGCCTGAACGCCAGCAGTACGTCCCAGACGATCACGGCTGCTACCGTCACCATTCCCGGCACTCTGGCTCCGACCACGGGGACCGGCTCGTCGAGCGGCAAGTCCTCGACAGTGGTCTTCAACAATAGCTCGGGAACAACGATCACTGACACGACCAGTAGTGGCATGACCGAAATCGTGTTGTACTACGCGGACGGAACCAACAGCACGTTTACCTTCACCAGCACGACGAGCAAGAGCGTCACCGGCGATACGGGGAAATATGTCACGAGTGCCCGAGCCAAGATTGGCACCACGTACGTGACTGTGAATAACCCGGCAGGATCGACCACGCCTTCGACTTTCGCGTCTCAGACTCTGAACTTTGTGGAATCGACCGCCAATATTCAGAGTTTCCTGGGCTTGGCGAACGTCACCTATCCCTGGGCCTCGGGCAGTTGGAGCAGCTTCATCAGCTACTGCCAGACCGACAGCACGGTCAGCACCGCAGGCTACAAACGCAAGTACGGAGGAGCCAACCTCGTGAACTACCTGTTGACCAAGGCTCCCGCTTACTCACAGTGCAACGACCTGTGGCGGACGCCGCACTACCCATTCCACTCGGTGAAGCAGGGGGCGATGCTGATGTGTGACTTCCTGGGTAATCTCGGGTTTGGAGACGAAATCGGAGCAGTCTGCTACGCCACCACGGCCCGCCGTGAGACGGGCCTGAACTACGACGGTTACAACATTGACCTTTCGGCCAATCCAGTCTGCGGAGACTTTGCATCGGTCCGGCAGATCATCAACCATCGCCAAGCCTCTCACTATGACAGCTCCACCAATACGGGAGCGGGGATCTACTGTGCCCGGCAAATGCTGGACGCCTCGAAACGTGCCGGAACTCGTCCAACCATTCTAGTCATGACAGACGGTTTGCCCACGGCTCAGGATTCGGGCTGGACGTTCCCCAGCAACTGGGACTGGGACAAACTGTTTGACTATGACGGTAATGGAGTCCGCGACTTTTACACCACCGACTCGAATGCCATGTACGGTCTGATGCGAGCCAAGGAAGCCGTCGACGCCGGGTACACGATTCACACGATGACCGTGGGGCTGGGGGGCGATCCGGCCTACATGAAGGCGATCGCGCACCTCGGTGGGGGCATCACGATCACGGTTCCGGGGAACCAGACCGTCGCCGAAATGGAAGCCGATGTTCTCGCCGGATTCCAGAAGATCGCCGCCTTCGTGCCTCCCGCCAGGCTGGTGAAACCCGACTGATGCGTCAGTGGGTCACAGTGACGAAGGGCGAGGCTGCCACACGGCCTCGCCCTTTTTTTCGTGGATGAGACCGACCTGGCATGAGACGTGGCTGCCTCTCGCCAGAGGGCGGGGGCGTAGCACCTGTCGCTGTCAATCAATCAGTGTCGCCTTTCGCTCCGCGAAAGGGCGTTCTTTCGCGGAGCGAAAGACGACAATCCCGGAAGGTGCTCCCTAGTCGCCCACGTTCTGGCGAAGCGTGGCTACGACGAGCCGTCTCACTGCCCCTGCTGGGCCAGACGGTTGCCGACTTGATCGAGGATCGCCAGCTTCCCACCGAACGTCTTGCGGAGGTTCTCCGGGGTGAACACCTCGGCCACCGGTCCCGAGGCCACCAGCCGCATGTTCAGCAGCAGCACGTCGTCGAAATACTCCGGCACGGTCTGCAAATCGTGATGCACCACCAGAGCGGTCTTCCCCTCGGAGCGGAGTTCCCGCAGCAGGTCCACAATCGCCCGCTCGGTGGCGGCATCGACCCCGGCAAACGGTTCGTCCATCAGGTACAGGTCGGCACCCTGCACCAGAGCGCGGGCCAGGAACACACGCTGTTGTTGGCCACCGGAGAGCTGGCTGATCTGGCGTTTGGCGAAGTCGGCCAGGCCCACCTTGTCGAGGGCCTCCAGTGCCTTCAGCTTCCACTTCCGCGACACCGGCCAGAACCAGCCGATCTGCCGGTACAGCCCCATCGCCACCACGTCGAGCGCCGTGACCGGGAAGTCCCAGTCGACGGTCGTCCGCTGTGGCACATAGGCCACGCGGCCCCGGATTTCGCTGTACGGTTTCCCGAAGAACCGCACGCCGCCGGCCACCTTGGGGATCAGGTCGAGCGCCGCCTTAATCAGCGTACTCTTCCCCGCCCCGTTCGGCCCCACGATCGCCACCAGCCGACCGGGCTGGGCCTTATAGTCGATGTCCCACACGACCGGTCGCCGATGATAGGCGACGGTCATATCGTGCAGAGACAGAGGGGACCACTCGGGGTGATCGTCGGAACCCCCGACCGGGCTGGGCATGACGGACTCGCTGTAGGGGGCGGGTTGGGGGACGGAGTCTGGATCATAGTCCTCGTGGGACTCCATTGCACGGGGGAGGCGCGGGCCGCGATGATTGTCGCACGACGCTCCGCGTCGTGATTCACGACGCGGAGCGTCGTGCGACATTCTGGTGACTCGCATGCCCCCCAAGAACACCATCCGCGAAATCCCCCCCGAGCATGTCGCGGCCGCGGCGCTCCATCTGCGGAAGCAGGACCGGACGCTCCGCCGACTCATCGACACACTCGGCCCCTGTCAGATCAACCTCGACCCCGAGCCGTTCCCCGTCCTCGTCCGCTCCATCATCGCCCAGCAGATCTCCACAGCCGCAGCCGCCTCAATCGGCAGGCGACTGGCCACTTTGCGCGGTCGCAAGAAACTCTCCGCCCAATGGGTTCACAGTTGCACCGATGAGGAGCTGCGCGGATGCGGCCTCTCGCCGCAGAAGCTGCGGTACGTGCGGGACTTGGCCGACAAGGTGGAGACGAAGACCATCGATGTGGCCACGATCCATCTGCGTCCCGATGAGGAGGTGATCGCCGAACTGACGCAGGTTCTGGGGATCGGTGTCTGGACCGCGCAGATGTTCTTGATCTTCTCGCTGGGTCGACTCGATGTCCTGCCGACCGGCGACCTCGGCGTCCGCGCCGCAATCGAGCGTGAGTACCAGCTCTCCGCTCACCCGACCCCGAAACAGTGCGAAGAGATCGCCGCCCCGTGGAGGCCGTACGCCTCGATCGCCAGTTGGTACATGTGGCGCAGCTCGGACGCGAAGCTGACGCCGGAGCAGCGGGAGATGTGGGAGTGAGTAGGCTTCTAGGATTCCCCTCGGTCCCAAGCTCCGCTTGGGACCGCATATCCCCGAAGCTCCGCTTCGCCCGCGTGCCAGTACCCGTTCTCCCCAGCCAGAGACTCCGCCCACTCCCGCGCAAGGTGGCAATCCTCCAATGCTCAAGTCGTTTGGTACGAGGCGAAGCAGAGCTTCGAGGATATTCCGTCCCAAGCAGAGCTTGGGACGGAGTTGAACTCAAGCCCCATCTCACCTGCATGATGCCTTCCTCACTATGACCCAACTCGCCAACACCACCGACGATCCACTCTCCACCCCGGTGCAATTCCTCACCGGGGTCGGACCGGCGCGGGCGGCGCTGTTGGCGAAGCTGGAGATATTCACGGTGCGAGATTTACTCTGGCACCTACCGCGCGATGTCCTCGATCTGTCCGAGGTCAAGAAGCCGACCGAACTCGTCGAGGGGGCGGTGCAGAGCGTACGCGGGGTGATCTGCGACAAGGACGCCAAGATCACCAGCACCGGCAAGCACATGGTCGCAGCGCTGTTCGACTGCGACGGGCACTACGTGCGCGGGACGTGGTTCAATCAGGCGTGGATGTTTCAGAAGCTGGAGATGGGGCAGCTGTTGCTCGTGGGGGGGAAGCCCAAGCATCGGGACGGGCGGTGGGAGTTCTCGCACCCGACGCTGCAATGGCTCAGCGACGAGGACCGCGATTCCGGGTTCGGCGTCGTGCCGCGCTACCCGTTAACCGAGGGGTTGCAGCAGAAGGATCTGCGTAAGATGACCTCCGCAGCTGTCGACCAGTACGCGTCGCTGGTGCCGGAACACCACTACGCGAAGGCTCTGGAGCGGTGGAAGATTCTGGGGATCGGTGAAGCTTTCCGGCAGGTCCACAAACCGAACACCGTCGAGGAGTACCTCGCCGGGCGGAGGCGACTGCTGTGGGATGATCTGTTCGAGTTTCAGGTCGGTCTGGCGCTGCGGCGGCGGGCCTGGAACACCAAGTCGCAGGCACCCCCGATTGAGGTGACGGCCAAGATCGATGCCCGCATCCGGCGGCTGTTTCCGTTCGCCCTCACCGCTGGCCAGGAGCAGGCGATCCGCGACATCTCTGCCGACCTTCCGACCGGGCGCGCGATGCACCGGTTGATTCAAGCCGATGTCGGCGCGGGCAAGACCGTGATCGCGATCTATGCCCTGTTGGCCGCTGTGGCGGGCGGCTGGCAAGCGGCTCTGATGGCCCCGACCGAATTACTGGCCAGTCAGCACTGGGACACCATCCAAACGATCTTGTCCGAGAGCCGGGTCAAGCGGGCACTGCTCACCGGTCGTATCGGAGCCAAGGAGCAGCGCGAGGTCCAAGCGGGGATTCAATCAGGCGACATCCAACTCGTCATCGGCACGCAGGCGATCATCCAGGAGAAGGTCAAGTTCTCCAACCTCGGCCTCGTGGTCATCGACGAGCAGCACAAATTCGGCGTGGCCCAACGCGCCAAGTTCTCCGAACAAGCCGGGTTCTCTCCGCACATCCTCGTCATGACCGCCACGCCGATCCCGCGCAGCTTGTGCCTGACCCAGTTCGGCGACCTGGATTTGACGGTGGTGTCGGACCTGCCCCCCGGACGGCAGCGCGTTGTCACCAGTCGGATCTATGGGATCGCTAGCCGCAAGCGCTGCTGGGACTTCATCCGCCAGAAACTCGGCGAGGGGCGACAGCTCTACATCGTCAGTCCGCGCATCGAGGGCGGCACTGAAGAGGGGGACCAGCAGGGGGCCGAGCAGGTCTACCGCGAGCTGCCGAAGACCGAACTGACGGGGTTCAAGGTCGGCATGGTCCACGGCCAGATGGACCCGCGCGAGCGTTCACGCGTGATGTCCGACTTCCGCGACGGCGAGGTGCAGGCCCTCGTGGCCACGACCGTGATCGAGGTCGGCGTCGACGTTCCGAATGCGTCAACCATGGTGATCCTGGACGCCGACCGCTTCGGTGTCTCGCAGCTGCACCAGCTGCGTGGTCGGGTCGGTCGCGGTGCTGTGCCGGGTCTGTGCCTCATGGTCACGGATGCCGAAGAGGGCACCCTGGCCCGCGAGCGGGTCGAAACCGTCGCCTCCACCCTCGACGGCTTCGAGCTGGCCCAGAAAGACCTCGAGCTGAGGCAGGAGGGCGACGTTCTCGGCAGCACGCAGTCGGGCGGACGATCATCCCTTCGACTGTTGCGGGTGGCGAAGGACGGCGACCTCATCACC
>JAYWFM010000223.1:0-26994 GCA_043778825.1 Planctomycetota bacterium
GCTGCTCCGGCGTGCGGGGAGCAGCCTAAAGGCTGGACTCCAACTCGATCAACACCGTTACGGACGTGCCGTCGAGTGTCCGCCGGTGAGATCAATCGCCGGGGCGGTGGCATCCGGCACATACACCGCCGGTTCGATTTCGACCGTGCCGACGGGGCCATAGTCCTTGTAAGTCACTTGCTTCACAGCGGGCGTAATCTCGGCGGGGCCGCGCAGCGATGCTGGCTCGTGTGAGGTACGGACCTGGCGCAGCTCCGCCAGCCAGCGCCGGGCATCCTTCATGTTCGGATCCTGGCGGAGCGCCAGTTCCAGACGGGCTTCGGCCTCGGCCATCTGTCCTTCGTCCTTTAAGATCAATGCCGTATTGTAATACCCCGCGGCCTCTCCGACGCAGTGGCTGAACTGGACTTGGGCGGTGGCGAGATCGTTCGTATGGACCAGTGCCACCGCCAGGTGGTAACGGATCGTCTTGTCTTCGGGCTGGCCCCGCGAGGCTTCAGTCAGCTCTTCAACCGCTGCGGGCCAGTCTTTGGCAGTTGCTCGACACTGACCGAGCCCGCTGTGGGCAATGGAGGACTGGGGATCGAGCGTGAGGGCGCGGCGGAACCCCCGCTCGGCCTGGTCAGTGCTTCCCGTCGCCAGATCGATCCGGGCCACACCGAGAACCGCTTCGATGTCCTTGGGACGGGCGGCCAGCACCTCGGAGTAGTGCTTGTGGGCCTCGGGCAGATTGCCGGTCTCTTCCATCCACATCGCGTAGCGGAGTTTCAGCAGATTCGGGTCGGTGATCTTCTTGGCGGGGAACTCGACTTCGGTTTCGGTGTAGGACTGCTCCGGATAGATCACGTTCGGCTTGTCGAACGGATTCCAGGGAGAGTCCCCGTTGCTGGCCGGTTGCCGGACTGGCAACGAGCATCCCACCCCACTCAGCCCCAGAACCACCAACAGGACGGAGGTCGGCCAGTTCTTGATCCACATGGCGGACTCCCAGTCAGCACCGCACCCTCGACGGTGGATCAGGCAGCTCGACGCTCCCCATCCAAACCTAGTCGCTTGGCGGCGGTCAACAACAGATCCGCCCGCGCACGCACGGTCTCCTTGTGGATTCGGCAGATCGACTCGACCGCCTGCAACAGATTTTGCGGGTCAGAGCATTTGGGGGGATTTTGCGGGTTGTAGCACTGGCTGAACAGCTCCTCGACTCCCGCTTCGTCCACCTCGATCCGCTGCCGACGCCCCGCTTCGAACAGCAGCGTCGAAAACCGATCTCGATCCGGGGCCGGGAGATGTACTCGGCAGCGAACCCGTCGAGCCACCGGCGCGGGCAGAGCCGGGGCATCCTCCCCCACCACAAACACCAACCACGAGTCGACCGGCAGATTCAGCCTTCGTCCCGAAGGCAGCACCAGCGTGTCGGTCTGCTGCTCCAGCGGCGGGAGCCAGCGGTTCATCAAGTCGGCAAACGACCCCGGCTGCCGCCCCAGGTCATCCAGTATCAGCATCCCGCCGTTGGCCAGGACGTGGAACGGGGCGACCGGGCTCCCCCCCGGCCCCGCACTCCGAATCTCGAACGAGTCGCGGGTCAGCTCGGCGGACACGGACACCACGGGCCGACGGACTCGCCTCCAGCGAGTATCGGTCAAGGGGGCCCAGTCGCTCGGTTCCTGTGGCGTGATTTCATCCAGCGACCGATGCACCGTCGGCTCAAACACCCGCAGGAACCCGTCGTTGACCCAGATCGCATACGGCACATGGACCGCCTCGGACGACTGCTCGATCATTTGGCCGAGGCGACTGGCGAGCAGCGTCTTGCCGTTGCCCGACTGGCCGCTGAGTAGCAGCGAGCCGCCGGTCGAGAGGGCCAGTTGCAAGTCGGACAGCGTGGCCTCGTCCAGGGAGACTCCGGTGAGTGCCGAGAGCAGATCGTCCTGCGAAATCCCCGAGCCATCCCAGCGCTGCTTGCGGCACTGCTCGGTGTAGTCCGGCAAGGAGACCGGGGCCGGGCCGAGATACCGCGAGACTGCAAACGCCTCGCAGGCCCGGCTGCGACCGCCGGGAGTCAGGGAGATGTTGTCATTGGTGGCGATCTCGTCGGACGGGCCCATTGGCCCGTCCTTCTCGTGGGACGGGCACATCTGTCCGTCCTTCCCCCCCGCGAGAGCCACACATTCCTGCCCCCACAATGAGGTCACAATCTCCCGCAGCACACTCAGTGGCAACCGCATCTCGCGGGCCAGCCACTCCAAGGCCGCCGTCCCGCGCGGATGCAGGTGTTTCAGCACGAGGTCTTCCAGCACATGCGCCGGAACCCCACACGCGGCCAGATCCCGGGGGCACACGGGGACGCCTGTCGAGGATGATTCAAAATCCGACATGGCCATTCGGAATCCGTCGACTCCGCCTCCCGCTCCACCGCTGATTGCCCGTCTTCGTGGGATAGGCTTTCCGCCTGTCATTTGTGGCGAATCATGACAGGCTGGAAGCCTATCCCACGTAAAAACACATCCAGGAGGACGGACTCTGACTGCCGCCCTCCTGGACCGGTCTCGCCCCCGGATTACTTCGCCTTGGAGACTGGGGCCGTGTACTGGATCGACGGTGGCACACGCAACGCCTGCTGCTGCTCCAGAATCCAGTTCACTTCCTCCGCCGGACGGCCCGCCGCATGCGTCACTCGCAAGGCCACCGGCGGCACAGCATCCGCTCCCGCCAAATTCGTCGCAGCCAGCTGCACGCTCGCCACCCGCATCTGATTCGCAGCCGGATCATTCAGCGACTGCACATACAGCTGCCGCTGCTCCGCCGGCGCACTCTGCATGATCCACAGCAACTGATTCTGGCCCGCCCCATTTAGGGTGTTCGTCTCCCGATCAAAGTGGTACTCGTACAGCGTCGTGGCCATCTGCCAGCCGTTCTCGACCTGCGACTGCCAGACGCCGCGTACCGCCGCCCGATCCCCGCAGACGTACGGGTAGGGCCAATACTTCTGGGTATGGTATTTGTGGACGGCCAGTTGCTTGGGCCCCGTCGGACGCGGGCGCATCGGCCACATCTTGCCGAACCGGTACACTTGGCGCTCCCCGACCGGATCGTCGGCGTGCATGGCGTACCACTCTTCGGACCCGCGCCGCGGTCCCTCGTCAGTGCTGAATGGCCATCCGGCCTGAACACAGGCTGTCGACAGACAGGCCACAGCCGCGATGGCGGCCCAGCGTTTGCGTAGCACGAGAGTTCCCCCCGGAACGTGGCCGCTGCAGATTCGATCCCCCGGCGGCGTCAAACAAAGACACTCCGGCGAAGGGTGAACGCGACCCATCCAGAGATTTCATCGGCCATCGACCCTGCCGAGATTGACGAGAACTCCGGAAATGCCGGATGCTCCGGGAATAACAGCTCGTTCGCCACGTTCGCCCCGTAGCCACGTTCGCCAGAACGTGGGGAGACTGAACCCGCATCCAGTCCACCGGCTTCACCCGGAAGGGCCAGGGCTTCCCAGATGGCGAACGCAGGAAATCTCTACAGGAAAGTGAAGTTCGCCTCTGATGCAACTCGTCTTTGTCCCGTCAGGGACACCCGATAATAGCCCACCGATTCATCGGTGGGTCAACGGAACTCTCATGGCCACAGCCCCGGCAGGGGCGATAGAAACTCGCGCCGTCGACCCGTGCCGCCTGCGCGGTGGCCACGGTTTTGGCAGGCGTCTGCCGTCCCTGTCGGGACTGGTCGGTTCGTCCGGAGCGCTCTCCCACCGTTGAAACGGTGGGCTATTATCGGGTGTCCCTGACGGGACAAAATCCGGGGTTTCTGTGGGAAACACACACCTGGAAAGCCCTGCCCTGAAGGGCCACGCCGTGGGGTGGGGACTCACGCTCGATGGACACTCTGCACGGCATCTCGCATCACGAGCAGCAATCCGGGCCAATCGTGCTCCACGAATTGCCGAAAGGCAGCCATGATGCGCGCGTGAATCCGTAGCTCGTTGGGCTGTCGCAAGCGAACCACCAGGATGCCGCAATGCGGTTCGTCCCGGTGCTCGGCGAAGCCCTGATCCGTCGTGACGAGGATCCGCTGCTCCGTCTGAGCCAAGATCCACAACTCGTCATCGAACATCCCCTGTCGCTCCGTACCCCGGATATCGAAAACGTCGTGTCCCAGAGTCCGGAGTTCGGACACGGTGATGTTCGGGATGTTCTCGTCGGCCAGAATCCTCACGCAGCCAGTATCCTCATGGGGCCAGAACCACATCATCCAGCGGTGTCACCTGCTCCTCGGCGAGTGAGGCCGCGTCGTCGAGGCATGCCAGAATGTCCTCTCTCGAAATTGAAGGGTACGCACCCAGAAGAGCGTCGATGGTGCCCCCGTGGGCGAACATCCGAATGATCTGATGCACCGGAATCCGTGTCCCGCGGATGCAGGCCTGGCCGTGGCAAATTCGGGGATGAATCGAGATGCGGTCGCTCATGGAAATAAAGTATCAGGAAATCGCGAGGGGCGGAAGCGCCGGGTGTCACCGGCGAGGGCTTTGACTCGCCCGTGATGACGGCGATGTCGCTCCAGTTGCCGCTGTGGGCAACCGGTTGCCAGCGGCACGGGAGGTTCGCCGGGTGCGACTCTCGACGACAGAACCTCTTCCGGCTGCGCCGACCCGGTCGGTGCCAAGCCACCCACCGGGGCCACCCCGCGACGAGATTTCAAAGGGATCCCTCGCGCCTCAACTCGGCCACGAACTGCGCAGGGGGGATGACCGGCTCGTCACGCCGCTCGGCGACAACGGCGAGGTCGTCCCAGTCCTCCAGGAGCCTCTCGTCGTCGGTCAGGGGAAGCACCACAGCGGTTCGCTCGCCGTTCTCGTCGGCCAGGTATTGGAGTGTCTGGCTCATGGGAAAATGATACGTACGGGTGGCAGGAGTGTGGAGAGGGAGACGCACATGGTCACGGCTGGCCAGTGTGTCACTTGGACGCTGGCAGGTCTGTCTCACACAAAGGCACGAAGGCACAAAGGGAAGTCCATCGATCACCGGATGTGCCCATTGATCCCCACTTCGTGCCTGTGTGCCTTTGTGTGAGAATCTTCTTTGAATTGCGTTTCCCCGCAGTGTGACACACTGGCCAGCCGTGCGCACAGGGTGGGCCAGCGCTCCAAAGCGAGCTGGTCCCACCCTACGGCCTCGCGACGCCCTTCGGCATCAGAGCCAGAATCCCCAGAGCCAGCACCATCACTGTCGCGGCCGAGATGTGCGGCCAGTAGATGTGTGTCGGGGCGTAGAGGGCTAAGCCGACGGCGGGGCCGAGGATGCGGGCCAGGGCGGAGAGGCCCTGGCCGACGCCGAGGACTTCGCCCTGGTCGGAATCGCTGGTGGAGAGCGACAGAATCGATTGCAGCGACGGCGTCACGGCAGAGAACCCCATGATGGTCAGGGGCAGGACCAGCAGCAACATGCGGACGCCGGGGTTCGAGAGCATCGTCTGCCCGGCCTCGGCGACGGTCGTGACCTCGGCACGAGCTGCCACGGACGGCATGGCCCCGATGTAATAGTGTCCGATCCACCCCGCCAGTCCCAGCCCCAGGACCAATAGCACCCCGCCCGCCAGAGCCATCCGCCGTTCCCCGACTCGCGGAAGCAGTCGCCGGACCAGCAGACCCTGGCACAGCATTAGCGTGAACCCCAGGTAGGCGAACACCAGGAAATTCCCGCGTTCCCCGACGCCGAGCGCCTTGGTGACGGCGGGCAGTGTCGTCTCGAATTGGGCGAAGGCGAACGTCGTCAGGAAGATTCCCGCCAGCGCACTGGATCGGAGCGGACTTCGCCAGCACGCCGCCAGCGCTCGCGGGTCGAGGAACCGCCGGGGAGCGGGATTCGACTCGGCGGACAACGACTCTTTCAGCGTGAATACCGCCAGCAACAGGGCCATCCCCGACAGGATCGCCGCCGCATACCCCACCATCGGATTCGGCGGGGCGAGCTTGTCCGCGCTGGAAAAGGCTGCGGCCAAGAGTGGTCCGAAGGTGAACCCGAGACCGAAGGCGGCTCCGATCAGAGCCATGCCCCGCCCGCGTTGGGAGGGTCCGGTGCAGTCGGCGATGTAGGCTTGGGCTGTGGCGATCGTGGCCCCAGCGATTCCGGCTCCGGTGCGGGCGATCAGCATCCACACGATGGGCTTCATGCCGAGGAGTGATCCTTCGGCTCCCAGCGAGACGGCAAACCCAAACAGGGCATAGAACAGCGTCGATCCCAGTAGGCCGACCAGCAGGACGGGCCTCCTGCCGATCCGATCGGACAACCGGCCCCACAGCGGGGCAAACAGAAACTGCATCGCCGAAAACGATGACATCAGCAGAATCAGCATCAGGTGGCTGGCGTGGAAGAACTCGCCATAGCGGAGCAGCACCGGGATCACGATCCCGAACCCCAGCAGGTCGATGAACACTACGAGGAAGACCACGAGTTGGCTGGGCTTCGACGCGGCGGCGGGGGAGGGAGGGAGATCGCTCACGAGGGGGCACACATCGGATTCAGGGGCGGGCTGAAGACTGCGGCGCGGGCCGCAGGGAGGGACCGAGTGTCGGCGATGAGCGGGGTCGACTGCAATCGAGTGAGACGGTACAGACTTCCGAAGTCTTCGGAGACTTCGGAAGTCTCGACGTTCGGAATGCTCCGCTTCGAGGACTTCGCGTCGCAGCGAAACGCTTGGCGAAGGCGAAATCGCCCGTTATCCTGCGGGACGTGGCAGCTTTGGCTGTCGGTCGGTTTTGAGCCTCGACGGACCCAGGAGTTTCCCCGTGAAATACCCCAATGATGCCAATGGCGCGGTCCTGCAATCGATGGTCGACGCGGGGATGGACCTGTCCCAGGAACATGAGATCGAGTTCTGCCACCTGTTTCCGGATGAGGACTCGGCGCTGGAGATGGAGCAGCGGATGTCGAACATGAACATTGATGTCGACATCTACAACAACGCCGAACTGATGGAAGACGCCGAGGAGGACGAGTTCGGCGAGATCGACGAATCACTGGGCGAGGGGTTCGATGTCATTTGTCTGGTGGCGATGGTCCCCACGTATGAAGAGGTCTGCCGCGTCGAGTTGGAGTTGGGAGACATCGCCCGCGAATGCGGCGGCGAGCCGGACGGCTGGGGCGTGATGCAGTCGGATGAGGAACTGTAGGCGTCGCGCTCCGCTTCGAAGACTTCGCGTCGCGGCTAAACGGGTGGGAGACGAGAAGTCGTAAACCCCGTAGCTGATTGGCTCAAGGCCGATTGGCTTCTTGAGTGTGAGAATCTCCGGTGCGGTCGGCGGGTGAGTTGTCTCGCTTTCAGTCACCTGCCATGATTCGCGCGATATTCACAGGCTCGGGCGGTTCCGTTTGAGTCTCCGTGCATTGGGCGAACTCGAATCGAGTTCCTCGCAGGCTGGCCCATCTCGTGTTGGTCAGAGTGCTTGTCCGCCCGTCATCATGCCAGCCCACCACCATGACTGACAAGAAACCATCGACCGCAGAGATCATGGCGATGCTTCGGAAGAAGCCCGCTGAGGGGTCGCCTGCGTCCACTCCTGCTGCGGCCCCTGCTCCGGAAGTGCCCGCTGCGGTGGAGGCCACGCCTCCCGTTGTCGAAGCTCCGGCGACAGCGACTCCGGTGGCCAAGCCCAAGGGCACGTCGGACATCATGGCCGCGATTCGGGCCAAGGGAGCCACTCCCGCCGCCCCGCCTGCTGCCGCTGCCGCTGCACCGGCTCCCGCAGCTGCGTCGTCGGCCCCGGCTGCCAAGCCCAAGGGCACCTCCGATATCATGGCGGCGATTCGCGCCAAGGGGACCACTCCCGCCGCAGCCAGTGCACCCGCCGCAGCCAGTGCCGTGGCCCCCGCTGTCGCTGCTCCGAAAGTCGCCGCCCCGGTCGCTGCTGGCAAGTCGCCTGCGGAAATGATCAGGGCGATGCGAGAAGGAGCCGCCGCCGCCAAGTCCGACACCGCTGTGGCGATTGCCGAGCCTGTCGTCGCCAAGCCAAAGTTGCCCGCCAAGGCATCTCCTGCAGGCAAGAAGCAGGAACTCCCCCGCCGGTCGTTCCCGGCGGCTCTGTTCGCGGCCCTGTGCGTTCCGTATTACATGGCGTGGACGCTGCTCAGTGCGGTGGGCGGGCTGTGGGGCTTGGGCATGGCCCGGTTCATGATGCCGAACACGGTGCTGGAACTGCCGAGCAAGTTCAAGGTCGGTTCGATCGGCGACTATCCGCTGGGGACCGTTTCCGAGAAGTACAAGGCGACCCGCGCGGTCTGGATCGTTCACACGGACGGCTACGATGGCCAGAACGTGATCTACGCACTCCTCTCGGTCTGCACCCACCTGGGGTGTACGCCGAGTTGGCTCGACGCCGAGCAGAAGTTCAAGTGCCCCTGCCACGGCTCGGGGTTCTACATCAACGGCGTCAACTTCGAAGGCCCGGCTCCGCGACCGCTGGAACGGGTCGGGCTGGTGTTGGGGGCCGATGGAGTTCTGGAAGTCGACAAGAGCGTCAAGTTCCAGGAAGAGCTGGGCCAGTGGAACGACCCGAAGTCGTTCGTGAAGGTCTAAGCCGAGAACACCCGTCCGGCCTTCCCGTCAGGAGGTCGTCCGGTCGAAGTCGTGACTGACGGAACCAATTCATTCGTGACCGACAGCTTGGGATTTTCGCATGTCGATCGGTGAGACCATTCGTAATTCGCAGATCTGGCGAAGCATCTTCCGTCATCCGGCTCCGACGGATCGCCGGAACCGTGCTGTCGTCGTGCTGACCAACTTCTTCCTGCACCTGCATCCGGTGTCGGCGAAGAAGGGCGGGATCGAGTTGTCGTACACCTGGTGCATGGGGGGGGTCACCTTCTTCCTGTTCCTGGTCGAGACGCTGACCGGCGTGCTGCTGATGTTCTACTATCGCCCCACGCTGGAGTGGGCGTTCACCGACATTCGCGCCCTGCGCGATGTCACCACGCTGGGCATCATGCGGGAAATCCACCGCTGGGGAGCCCATGCGATGGTGATTACGGTCTGGCTCCACATGTACCGCGTGTTCCTCACCGGCAGTTACAAACCGCCGCGCGAGTTCAATTGGGTCATCGGGGTCTTGCTCCTGGTGTTGACCCTGCTGCTGTCGTTCACGGGGTATCTGCTCCCTTGGGATCAGTTGGCCATCTGGGCCATCACGGTGGGTTCGAACATGGCCCGCGCCCATCCGTTCCTGGGGCATGAAGGCCCGGGTTTCCAGCTGTTGAATGTCGGGGGTTACGACCTGATTACCAACGCCTCGGATGCCCGGTTCCTGCTGCTGGGTGCCCGGAACGTCGGTGAAGAGACATTGAACCGATTCTACATTCTGCACTGTGTGGCCATCCCGATCGTGGCATCGCTGTTGATTGCGATTCACTTCTGGCGGGTTCGCAAAGACGGTGGAATCAGTCAGCCGCTGTAGGGGACGGGCAGCATGGATTGTCGTCTTTCGCTCCGCGAAAGACCGTCCTTTCGCGGAGCGAAAGGCGACACTCCTTGATGCCGCGAACCGAGGCCGGTTTCCGGTCTCACAGCGAGAGAGTTTGGTGTGGTCCTTTGAGTTTGAGCATTCCGGTCGCAGGCTTTGGCCCGGCGACTGGTTCCGAGAAGTCCGAACCCTATGCACTCGCCGCATCCCGATCTGACTCACAGCGTGATCCACGGCCTTGGCTGGCTGTATACGCTGCTGTTCCTGGCGAATGTCGGCTGGACGCTGCGCAGCTTCAAGCGGGACGGTGACTTTGAATCGGTGCTGGGCTTTCAGCACATCCCGAAGGCGATGGTGTGGGCGTGCTTCACGTCGTTCCTGTTGCTGATGGCGATCGCACACCTGACGGCGAATTCGGCACCCGAGGATTTTCTGCTACGGTTGCCGAACTGGTTCAAGACGATCGTGGATGCGATCTTCTCGGACGCCCGGATTTACTTCGGTCTGATGATGCTCGCGTTCATCGCGATGATCTGGAAGCGTGAATTCCTGTCCCGCGATACCGTGGGCTGGGTCATGTTTAATGCCGCGTGCTTGTTTCTCGGCTTCAGCATGACCGACTATGACTTCCGTCAGATCGTCGGCAAGCCGGACAATGTGCCGATCGTCGGGATGTTGTTCCTGTGCGGCTACTTTACGTGGCTGTTCTTCAAGAAAGCCTGCGACAACGATCGACGTTTGGCCGAGGGGCGTCCGCTGGCGGAGTCGGAATTGAGTGAGCAGGTTCTTGTGTGGCCCGATTTGGTCTACACAGAAATGCTCTGCATGATTCTCTTGTCAGCCGTGTTGATCGTCTGGGGGGTGGTGCTTCAGGCCCCTCTCGAAGAGCCGGGTTCTGCGGTGAAAACCCCAAACCCCTCGAAGGCCCCGTGGTACTTCCTGGGTCTTCAGGAAATGCTGGTCTACTTCGACCCCTGGCTGGCCGGGGTGGTGTTGCCGCTGGTGATCCTGCAGGGGCTGATGGCGATTCCGTACATCGACTTCAACAAGAAGGGGAACGGTTATTACTGTTTCAATGACCGGAAATTCTCGGTCATTATCTTCTTGGTCGGCTTCCTTCCGCTGTGGATCGGGATGATCGTCCTGGGAACATTCGTACGGGGGCCGAATTGGAATATGTTCGGTCTTTACGAGTTCTGGGACGTTCACAAGCTGGAGGTGCTGAACAACGTCAACCTGAGCGAGTACGTGTGGGTCCGTGGGCTGGGGATGCCGCTGCCAGCTGTGGATTCCAATGGGGGGGTCATCGACCAACTCATCTCGATCTTCATGCGGGAAGGCGTGGGGATTGTGCTCATCGTGGGCTACTTCATGGCACTGCCGCATGCGATGGCACTCACCTTCCTTCGCAAGTTCTACATCCGGATGGGCGTCATCCGGTACATGGTGCTGGCCAACCTGCTGCTGTTCATGGCCCTGCTGCCGATCAAGATGGTGCTGCGGTGGGCCTTCAGCTTGAAGTACATCGTGGCCATCCCGGAATGGTTCTTCAACATCTGATGTGTCCAGGGGGCGACCCCGCTGCCTTCAGGGGGCGACCCCGCCTGGTCTCATCACTTCATCACTTCGACACCCCGACTGACGACGACAACCCATGCCAGCGAACGATCAGTATTGGCGCGATCTCGGGACGATGCACAAGGTGTTCGCCGTCAGTGCCTTCGCGCTGTTTGCGTCCACGCTGCTGATGATGTCGCGCGACGAGACTCGCGAATGGCGCGACTACCAGCGCCAGGCTGAGAAGCTCAAAGTCGCCAAGCTGACCGATCAGCTGAAGGGGGTCAACTCCGAGGACCTCAAGAAGCAGGTCGACGAGATCGAGGAGAAGCTGACCAAGTTCAAGACGAGTGACGCCGGGAAGAAGGTTGAAGCCGCTCAAGCCGTCGTCGCCCAGGCCAAGGGCGACCTCAGCCGCGAATCGACCACCTCGAAGTTTAAGAACGCCGAACGCGATGTGGCCCGCGCCAACTTCGACATCGCGGTCCGCGATGCCGTGTCCGACAAGGTGCTGGCCGAGAAAAAGGCCGCGTACGACGCCCTGCAACTGGAAGCTGAGGCTCTGGCTCGCAAGGTCGAACTCGCCAAGGGCAAGCACGACCAGGCCAAGGAGTCCCTCGCCGCCCTGACGAAGACCCGCGACGAAGAAGCCGCTCAACTCCTCAAGCTCACCGCCGAACGCCAGGGGCTGATGGACCAGTTGGATCTCATTCGTCCCTCCAGCAGGTTGTCCGCCTGGAAGCGGTCGTTCAAGGAATGGCCGATCATCAACGGCTTCAACCCGCACCTGAAGATCCAGTACGACTGGCCGCGCGGGCTCAAGCAACAACTCGGCATGGCCAACGTCGACCGCGTCGACCGCTGCCGCTCCTGCCACGTGAACATCGCCGACTTCGGAGCCGGGAACGTCATCTCCTACCCATCCGGCGATGGCAAAGACGGCACCTACTCTCAACCGTTCGCTGGCCACCCGAATCCCGATCTGTTCATCACAGCTGGCAGCCCGCACTCGATGGAGAAGTTCGGTTGCACGGTCTGCCACGAGGGGGACGGCTCCGGCACCTCGTTCCAGAACGCCGAGCATGCCCCCGCTCATCCGGCTCAAGCCGCCGAGTGGGAAGCCAAGAACCACTGGCACTCGAATCACTTCTGGGAATACCCGATGTTCCCCAAGCACCTGGCCGAGGCGGCGTGCTTGAAGTGTCACCACAAAGTGACGGAACTGGCCCAGAGCGAGAAGTTCGGCAACTCGGCCCCCAAGGTCGTCGAGGGGCACCAGATCATCAGCCAGTACGGCTGCTACGGCTGCCACGACATCAATGGCTATGACACCGGCAAGCCGATCGGTCCCGATCTGCGTCTGGAGCCGAACACTCCGGAGCAGTTGGCCAAGCTGAAGAGCGACCCCAATGCGGTGCCGGGTGAGATGCGGAAGCCCGGCCCGTCGCTGCGGCACATCGGCCTGAAGTCGACGCCGGAGTTCATCGCCTACTGGACCGAGAACCCCCAGCGGTTCCGTCCGACGACCAAGATGCCGAAGTTCTTCGGCAACTCGAATCAGAGCGACCACCTCGCCGAGATGCTTCAGCCGATCGAGTTGCAGGCCATCGCCACTTACCTCACTGCCAAGACCCAACCGCTGGAACTGTCCTCCCCGAAGCAGGGCTACGTCCCCAACGCCGAGAAGGGCAAGCAGCTCTTCTCGCGTCGCGGCTGCATGGCCTGCCACTCGTATGACGATGCCGAGTTGAAGGGGGTCAACGCCGACTTCGGTCCTGACCTCACCAAGATCCACGAGAAGATCAAGCCCGGGGAAGACGGGTTCCAGTGGATGTACAGTTGGCTCAAGCAGCCGAACGCCTACCACAAGCGGACCAAGATGCCGAACCTGTTCCTGAACCCGGAAGGGGAGGGAGACAAGTATGTCGATCCGGCTGCGGACATCGCGGCGTTCCTGCTGGCCAAGGGGAAGGATGCCCCGACCGAGTTTCCGGAGTTCCAGCGACCGGTGAGCGTGCTGGGCGTGGTGTGTGATGAAGACTTCACAGCTGCCGAAGCCGCCGCGTTGGGTGTGGAGCATGCCGGGGTGCGGGTCACCGAAGTGCTGCCGGGTTCGGCGGCGACGCGACTGAACACTGGTGACCAGGGGACTGGTCCCGCCGCCTTGCAGGTCGATGACATCCTGCTGAAGATTGGGTCGACGGCCATTCGCTCCGTGGAGAACCTCCACAAAGAGATCGCCAAGCTGCCTTCGAACAAGGATGCGATCACGCTCACGTTCATTCGCAACAAGACCACACTGACGACTCAGGTGCAGGTGGCGAATCCCCTGGATGATCTGGTGCGGCTGTACCTGAAGAAGGCCCTGCCCTCGACCGATAAGGTGAATGCGGTCCTGAATAGCAAGCAGTATCCCGTCCACGGCGATGCCTTCGCGGCGGACAAGGACGGCCAGGTCAATCCGCTGTCCGAGTTCATCAAGGGGGACGAGATCGAACTGGCCCATCCCGCGAAGGACGGCCAGTTTTCTGACGACGAGTGGGAACGCCAGAAGATGGTCTATATCGGTCGCCGGACGATTGCCCGCTACGGCTGCTTCGGGTGCCACGACATCCCCGGCTTTGAAGATGCGGGTCCGATCGGGGTCGCGCTCCAGGACTGGGGTCGCAAGGACACTGCCAAGCTGGCCCCGGAGCATATCGAGGAGTACCTGCACCACCACGGCGAAGTGGATGGCAGCAGCACACTCCAGCGAGTCGGGGACGCCCTGGATCGCCAGAAGCACGATGGCGATGCCGCTCCGGCAGACCTGTCGGCAGCGTACTTCATCGACAGCCTGATGCACCACGGCCGCGCGGGATTCCTGTGGCAGAAGCTCCGCGACCCGCGCAGCTACGACTATCAGAAGACCGAGACCAAGGGTTGGGACGAGCGTCTGCGGATGCCGAAGTTCCCGTTCACCGAGCAGCAGATCGAGTCGGTCGCCACGTTTGTGGTGGGCCTCGTCGCCGACCCACCGGCTCCGGCGTTTCAGTACAAAGCCACGGGAGCCAAGGCCGCCCGCCTCGAAGGCGAGCGCGTACTGGCGAAGTACAACTGTGCTGGCTGCCACATCCTGGAACTGCCCGAAGTGAAGTTCGCCGTGGCTCCGGCGGACCTGTACGCTCCGGGCATCGGACCGAAGAACTACGAATCGGCACTGGGTCTGCTGACGAAGTTCAATCCCGTGCGCGTGGTCGATCCTGCGAAGGTCGCGAAGACCAAGTCGGGGGATCTGCTGCTGTCGGTGCATGGACTCGTGAAGACCGATCCCGATCTGGAAGAGGCTCCCGAAGACCAGAAGCTGTACTTCACGAACTGGGATGTCTTGAAGGTTGGCGACAAGACGCTCTATCCGGGCGACACCGTGACGATCCCGGTGGGCAAGCTCCAGTCGATGAGTCCCGGACGTGGTGGGGATCTGGCACACTGGCTGGTTCCGCAACTGATGAAAAATGAGACGGCCGGCGATCGCGGTCGGGCCTGGCAGGCGTCGCCGCCCCCGTTAATTCGCGAAGGGGTCAAGGTCCAGACGCAGTGGCTGTACCAGTTCCTCAAAGAGCCGGAACAGATCCGGTACACGACCGTCCTGCGGATGCCCAAGTTCAACATGGACGACGCGGAAGCCATGGCCCTGGCCAACTACTTCGCAGCCGTCGACGGGGCCGAGTTCCCGTATCAGTCAAACGAGCGACAGACGGCGGACTACATTGCGGAGCAGGAAGACGCCCACAAGGTGGCCTTTGCCGGGGCACCGCAAGACCGGCTGACGGCGGGATGGAAGCTGGTGACGACCGGGCAATGCACGAAGTGCCACCAAGTGGGCGGGCGACTGTATACTGTCTCCGCCGACCCGAAGGACATTCGCGGTCCAAATCTTGATCGCGTGGAGAAGCGGCTGCGACCGGACTGGTTGCAGTTGTGGATCACGAATCCGATGTGGACGACGCCTTATACTTCGATGCCGCAGGTCTATGCCGCCGATGGGGATGGCAAGTACATGCCGGAGTACCTGGGCGGTAAGGGCGGACAGCAGATCGATGCCACGGTGGATGCGCTGCTGAACTACTACAAGCTGCTGGAACGGCACGGCAAGGCGGAAGCCCCGCCGGTCGCACCCGCGGCTCCAGCTGATCCGGCTGCGGCCCCACCGGCGGCACCGGCGAAGTAGCGACCTGTTTTCTCAAGAGACTCCGCTCGGCGGAAAGACATGATGCGAAACCTGACACGACTGACTTTCGGCACGCTGCTCCTGGCCCTACTCCCGCTCTGCGGATGCGAGCAGGGGCTGGGTGGTGGTGCCTACACACCCTCGACAGTGACGCTGATTGTGTCGGGGACAGGCGGTTCAACGGGCGGTTCGGAGTCACCCGATACGGTAGGCCCCGCAGCTGTGGCTGGATTCGGGACGGTGAAGGGGAAGGTGGTGATTGACGGGCCGGCCCCGGCGCTCGCGATGCTGGTCCAAAAGGGAAATCCGCCCAAACCGGATGATGCGCTGTGCGCCGTGAACGGGGTGCCGAATGAGTCGGTGATCGCGGACGCCAACGGCGGGCTGGCGAATGTCTTCATCTTCCTGAAGAAGGTTCCCAAGGGGATCCAGATTCCTCCGCCCCCGACGGACAAGATCATCTTCGATCAGAAGGGGTGTGCCTTCTCACCGCATGTTTTTGTGGCCCGAGTCGGTCAAACGATCGTCCTGACCAATTCCGACGGAGTGGGGCACAACGTCCACACGAACTCGAGTAAGGTTTTCAACTCTGCGATTTCGAAGAAGGAACCAGGCAAGCCAGCCCAGACCCTCGATTTGATTTATGACAGGCCCGAAGACTTACCCGTGAAAACGACATGCGACCTCCATGGGTGGATGGACAGTTACCACCTCGTGGTCAATCACCCGTGGGCCGCTGTCACGGGGCCTGATGGCTCCTTCGAGATCAAAGGTGTCCCCGCGGGGAAGATGGAGTTTGTGGTCTGGCACGAGAAGGCTTTGTACGTGAATCGTTCCCTCAAGGTGGATGTGGTTCCGGATCAGCCGTTCGAGGTGCCGGTCATCAAGGTGCCCGCTGCCAAGTTGGCTAAGAAGTAGGTTGGCCAGTTTCCGGAATCCAGGTGTTGGTCGTTGTGTCGGGGGCGGAACCGTGAAGAATACAGGTCTCATTCTGGTCGGTGTGATCGCGTGCAGCCTGGCTGGATGCGGGAAGGCGGCTGGACCTCGGGCAGCGACTCCGGTCCTGCTCGAAGATCAGGTCAAGGTGCGGGTCGACGATCAAGGTCGTCCGACCCCCACGGGTGGACAGGTGTCCGGAGGTGACGCTGCGGGGAAGGCCCCGTAGTGAGAGCCGAGAGCCGGAGCAAACTTCCGAAGTCTCCGAAGACTTCGGAAGTTTCAGTGTGACGTGGAAGTGGAGTGAGCTGCGACAGCTCGCTGGTGTGGAAGTGGGGCGGACCGTGTGGTCTGCCCGGTCGTTTTGGACGGGAGAGGATCAGTGGGATCCATGTTACCTGCCGGTGTGCTGGTGGCCTGTGTGTTGGTGGTCAGCGGATGCGGACGGACCGACCCTCAGTTCAGCTCTCGCGAGGGGTTGTCGCCCCAGGTGCAGGAGTACGTCCGCACAACGGTCGATCAAAAGTTCGGCACCCCGCACCAGATTCGCATTTGGGACAAGCTCCCGCTCCAGCCGCACGCTGCCGTCGCCACGGTCGCTGAAGGCTCGAAGGATGTCAATCTGGCCATCCAACTGACTGAATCCCATCGCGACATCGTGAAGGATCAAGAGGTCACGTGGGTCGGTGGGACAATGATGCCAGCCGGGAATCCCCCGATTCTGGTCGACTTCTTCGACAAAGACTCCAATCTCCTGAAGCTTTCCCTGGCCCCAGGGCTGACTCCGAAGCCGAGCGACAAGATCGTCATCGGGCCGGGCGAAGCTCTGACGCATGGACGGATGCTGTACGCCGAACACTGCCAGCACTGTCACGGGGTGGCGGGGGATGGGAATGGGCCGACCGCTCCGTACCTGAACGTGCGGCCGCGCGACTACCGCAAGGGGCTGTTCAAGTTCACGTCGACGAAAAAGGGAATGAAGGCCCATAAGAGCGACCTGTCCCGGATCGTGGAAGACGGAATCCCTGGCACCTACATGCCGTCATTCAAGCTGCTGAAGCCAGACGAGTCGCACGCGATCATCGAGTACGTGCTGTTCTTGGCGATGCGGGGCGAGACGGAATTTGATCTGCACAAAAAATTGGCCCCTGACTATTCGATCGAGGCCGTCGCCACCCAAGTGAAGGAAGGCGGGACCGAGGAGAAAATCCTCGCTGAGTTCGTGACCAGAGTGAAGGCCGGTGAGATTGACGAAAAGATCGCTGAATCGTCCGAGCAGATGATCTCCAGTTGGGTCGAAGCCCAGACTCCCGAGGCCATCGTGGTCCCGAAGGAGAAACGGTCTCCGAGTGATGCGGCATCCATCCAGCGGGGACGGGAGATCTTCGTGTCGAAAGAATGTGCCAAATGCCACGGCGAATCGGGATTGGGCGACGGGACGATGACCCTCTCCATCACGAAGAACACGGAGACCAACACAGACTACCCCGAGCCGGGTCTGTACGACGCCTGGGGCAACAAGATCAAGCCGCGTAATCTTCGGCTGGGGATGTACCGGGGCGGCCGCCGTCCGATCGACATCTACTCCCGCATCGAAGCTGGCATCAAGGGGACGCCGATGTCAGACTTCGCGGCTGGCTTGACCGAACAGCAGAAGTGGGATCTCGTGAACTACGTGCTGTACCTGCCTCACGAAGAGCGGGCTCCGGGGACCGGCGTGGGGCCCCGCCCCCCCGCCACACCGGCAGCCCCGGCGACTCCCGTGGCGACGACCACTCCCTGATCCCAAGCCACACGCGCGACGAGATCCCCGAGCCTCTCGGGAATCCGACACACCGCGAGGACTGTTATCGTGAAACGATTCTGGTGTCTGTTCTTCATGTTCTGGCCGATCGCGGCCTTCGTGCTGTGCTGGATCGCTCCAGACATGAACTGGTGGTATCCGTCCAACGGTCCCACCGGGATGACGGCGGCCAGCCCGCTGGGGCTGAAGATCGACTCGCTGTTCTACATGATCCTGTACATCACGACCGCCACGTTCATCGGGACGCAGG
Source organism: Planctomycetota bacterium (assembly GCA_043778825.1). Classification (GTDB taxonomy): domain Bacteria; phylum Planctomycetota; class Planctomycetia; order Planctomycetales; family Planctomycetaceae; genus TH-plancto1. The sequence goes on from JAYWFM010000223.1 coordinate 18,206, forward strand.
TGGCGCTGGGGTATGTCCTCTTCCAGGGGGCTGCGGCGACCGATGAGGGCAGCACCCGCAAGGCGTGGTATTCTCACGGGAGTCACAACCTGGAAGTGATCTGGACGGTGGTGCCCGCTTGCGTGCTGCTGTTCATCGCCCTGTACCAGATGGATGTGTGGGCCGAATACCGAGTGAAGACCAGCTTCCCCCAGGAAACCCGGCGGGGGGCGATCGCCGAAGTCACCGCCCGCCAGTTCGAGTGGCGGATTCGCTATCCCGGCCTCGGCCCGGATGGGAAGCCGCTGAAGCTGATGCCCCAGCCGCAACCGACGGACTTGTACGCGGTCAATGATCTGCACGCCCCGGTCGGAACTCCGGTGATGATCATTCTCAAAACCCAGGACGTGCAGCACTCGTTCTTCCTTCCGGAACTGCGGATCAAGCAGGACGCCGTGCCGGGCCTCGACATTCCGGTGTGGTTCGAGGCCAACAAGAGCGGTGAGTACGCGTTGCTGTGTGCGGAGTTGTGCGGTTGGGGACACTACAAGATGAAGGCTCGCATGGTGGCGGAGCCGGAAGCGAAGTACCTGAAGTTCCTGCATGACCTGTCACAGCAGCAGAACTACGACGGAGTGCCCGCAGCCGCCGCTGCGGCGGCTGCCGGGCCAGCCATCAGCGATCAGCCATCAGCCGTCAGCCAGAAGTGATTCCGAGGTTCTGGCTGACTGCTGACAGCTGATGGCTGACAGCGACACGGCCAAGTGAAGTCGCCAACGTCATCCCCGGATGACAACGAGCGGAGTGAGTCCATGAGTACCGTCAATCCCACCCTCGGAACGTCCCCGGATCTCGGCCCTGCCGACGATCACGGGCACGGTCATGAGCATCATGGGTCGTTCTGGTCGACCTACATCTTCTCGACCGACCACAAGATGATCGGGAAGCAGTTCCTGATCACCACACTGCTGTGCATGTTCGTGGGAGGGTCACTGGCCTTGGGCGTGCGCTGGCAACTGGCGTTCCGCTGGGAGGCGATGCCCTTCTTCGGGCAGATGTTCAAGGCTCAGGGCGGTCAGATTTCGCCCGAGTTCTACACGATGCTGGTCACGATGCACGCCACCGTGATGATCTTCCTGGTGATCATCCCGATCCTGGCCGGGGCCTTCGGCAATTTCCTGATCCCGCTGATGATCGGGGCGGACGACATGGCCTTCCCCGTGCTGAATATGATGAGCTACTGGTTCATGTGGCCCGCGATTTTGAGCTTCGGAGCGAGCTTCTTCTGCGCGGGGAATGGATCTGCAAGTGGCTGGACAAATTACCCGGTGCTGTCGGCCTTACCGGAGGCCGCCCCGGGATCGGGTCACGCGCAGACGTTCTGGCTGATCGGGCTGACCTGCATCGGGTTCTCGTCGATGATGGGGTCGATCAACTACATGACGACGATCATCAACATGCGGGCGCCGGGGATGACCCTGTTCCGCATGCCGCTGACCATCTGGGCGATGTTCATCACCGCGATTCTGCAATCGTTCGCCCTGCCGGTGCTGACCGCTGCGGGGTTCATGCTGGTGACCGACCGGCTGCTGGGAACCTGCTTCTTCATTCCGTCCGGTATCGTGGTGAACGATACCTCCCCGACGGTGGGTGGCGGTCAGCCGCTGTTGTGGCAGCACCTGTTCTGGTTCTACTCGCACCCGGCGGTGTACATCATGCTGCTCCCCGCGATGGGGATGGTCAGCGACATGCTGGCCTGCATGAGCCGCAAGCCGATCTTCGGATACAAGCCGATGGTGTACTCGATGGCGGCGATTGCCGGGCTGGGGTTCATCGTGTGGGGACACCACATGTTCATCTCGGGGATGAACCCGGCCCTGGGGATGACGTTCATGGTCTCGACCGTGATGATCGCCCTGCCGTCCGCAGTGAAGGTGTTCAATTGGATCGGCACTCTGTGGGGCGGTCGGCTGGTGTTCAACACCGTGATGCTGAACTGCATCGCGTTCGTGTCGCTGTTCATCGTCGGTGGGCTGTCGGGAATTTTCATGGCCGCTGTGCCGGTCGACATCTACATCCACGACACCTACTTCATCGTGGCCCACTTCCACTATGTCCTGTTTGGGGCCACGCTGTTCGGGTGCTTTGGGGCGATCCCGTTCTGGTTCCCGAAGATGTATGGCCGAATGATGAACGAGAAGCTGGGGCAGTTGCACTTCTTCCTGACGTTCATCGGGTTCAACGGGACGTTCTTCCCGATGCACCTGCTGGGTGTCGGGGGGATGCCGCGGCGGTACGCAGATCCGTACCAGCATCAGTATCTATCGCACTTGCTCCCGATGAATCAGGTGATGACTTGCTTTGCAATCCTGATGGGGTGTGCCCAGTTCATCCTGCTGTTCAACTTCTTCTACAGCCGCAGCTTCGGTCCCAAGTGCGGACGCAACCCGTGGAACGCGAACGGTCTGGAGTGGAGTGCTCCGTCGCCTCCAGGGCACGGGAACTTCGAGTCGGTCCCGATCTGCTATCGCGGGCCGTACGAGTACTCCGACCCGAATCACAGAGAAGACTTCTGGTTGCAGACCGATCGTCCCGCGCCGAAGTCCGGCGACAACCCGCCAGTCGTTGCGGGACACTAAGCGGGTTAAACTCGCTCCGCTTCGAAGACTTCGCGTCGCGGCTAAACATCCGACTCTCAACGCTCAACTCGCATGACTGAAGTCCGTTTCCAACCCTGGCTCCATCGATACGCCGCCGCGACACTCGGCGTGGCGCTCGTGACGGTCGTGTTCGGAACGCTGGTAACCTCGATGAAGGCCGGGATGGCGTTTCGCGACTGGCCGACCTCGGACGGGCACTTCATAGTGACCTATCCCTGGTTCCGCGACTTCGCGAAGGACTGGGACAAGTTTCTGGAGCATGGGCACCGGCTGGCCGGGATGGCGATTGGCATGTTCGCCATCGGGTTGGTCGCGATTGTGTACAAATATGAGGCCCGGCGGTCAGTCCGCTGGACCTCGATGGGTGTGCTGCTCGGCGTGATTGGCCAGGGGCTGCTCGGCGGGGTCCGCGTCTTGCGCGACAACTTCGACCTCGCCCAGTTGCACGGAGCCTTCGCCGCGATTGTCTTCTCCGGGACCGCTCTCGTCATCACGTTGCTCGGACGGTCGTGGATCAATGCGGCCCAGGTCTCGCCGACGGCGGATGTCGAACATCTGCGACCGTTCGCACTCATCAGCATCGCGGCCCTCGCGTTCCAATACTTCCTGGGCGGACTGATTCGGCATCACGGGACCGGGCTGCACGAGCATCTCGCCATGGGGTTCGTGGCCCTGGGGCTGCTGCTGGCCAATGCGTGGCTGGCGATGACCAGCGGGGTGAAGTGGATCAAGCAGGGCGGCCTGCTGCTGGCCACGGTTGTCATCGTGCAGGTGCTGCTGGGCTTGGCCTCGTGGGTGCTCAAGTTCGGCCACGGGAGCTATGTCGCCACTGCTGATTCGATCGAACAAGTTCTCGTGCGCACGGCTCATGCGGTCGTTGGCATCCTGACCTTCATGGCCTCCGTCGTGTACGCCGCTCGCGTCTTTCGCGTCCACAGCGTGTCGCCACCGATCGGCCCCGTCGCCGCTCCAACCTCGCAAAAGCTCGCGGGAGGTGCGGCATGAGCAGTGTCGTCTCCGACCTCAGCGTCCCCCTGACTGGTTCCGTGTCGCGTCCGCGGGTGCGGGACTTCGTGGAACTCTGCAAACCCAAGATCGCGGTGATGGGGCTGTATACCGTCGCGATCGGGTTCTTCGTCGGCAGCCGGGGGTTGTGGAACGCCTCGCTGCTGCTGCACTCGCTATTCGGTGTGGGACTCGTGGCCGTCGCGTGCAGCGTCCTCAACCAACTCATCGAGCGCGACACCGATCACCGGATGTTCCGCACCGCCTGTCGTCCGATTCCGACAGGCCGCATCTCGCCCAGCGAGGCCCTCGTGTTCGGCCTCTTCGCGGGAGTGATCGGCCTGACGTGGCTGGCTCTGCGAGTCAACGCTCTGACCTCTATTCTCGGGGCAGTGACGCTGCTGAGCTATGTCGGCATGTACACGCCACTCAAACGCTGGTCGGGGCTGAGTACCGTCATCGGGGCCATTCCGGGGGCACTGCCGCCGGTGCTGGGCTGGACAGCTGCGGGTGGGTCACTGGATGCCGGGGCGTTCGCACTGTTTGCGACGCTGTTCCTGTGGCAGTTCCCGCACTTTCTGGCGATTGCGTGGTTGCTGCGCGAGCAGTATGCCAGTGCGGGTCTGAAGATGATGCCGCGTCTCTCGGGGCGCGGGATTGGGTTGCTGGCCGTGGGTTACGGAGCAGCGCTCATTCCGGCGAGCCTCTTGCCGAGGTTCTGCGGACTGGCCGGCGACTTCTATACGTTGACGGCGATCGGGCTGGGTCTGGCCTATCTGTGGAGTGCGATCGGGTTCGCACGGCACGGAGACGATCCCGCAGCTCGCCGCGTGTTGTGGGCGTCGTTCCTGTACCTGCCCACGCTGTTGGCGGTTCTCACATTGGATCATTGGCGGTTGCTGAGCTAACGCGCGGCGACCGATTGACAAGCTGGCACTTTCGCAGGGGCGGAGGGGCCGAAGGGTTCGAGCAGACATGTCACATTCACCGGCCACCACTTCGGTCAAAATGGGGATTCCCATCTCGCGCGCCAAGCTCGGGATGTGGTTATTCCTGGGCACCGAGATCATGTTCTTCACGGCGTTCATCGGAACGTACATCGTGTGCTTCTTCGGTTCGCCGGGGTGGCCGACCGATACGCACCAGACACACATCAACATCGCGGCGGGCGGGATCAACACGTTCGTGCTGATTCTGTCGAGCTACTTTGTGGTGGTCTCGCACGAGGCGATGGGGCTGCGAAACTTTGCCCGCGCCCGGCAATTCCTGGTCTACACGATGCTGCTGGCGTTCGTGTTCCTGGGGATCAAGGGGTACGAGTACAGCGGCAAATTCTCGCACAACATCCTGCCCGGTCGGATCGCCGAGACCGACGCGCAGGCGATGGACAATGTCGTGAAGCAGATGAAGGTGGCGGTCGAGGACGAGCTCGACTCGCTGATCGAAGGAAAGCAGAAGCCGCACGAGAAAAAGGCGGTCTTGAATCAGGAGCTGACCGATCCGAAGCTGGCTCCCGAGAGGCAGCGGCTGCTTCTCGCGTGGCAGGGGTGGGACGGGGAGTTCGACCGCCTGCGGGCGGAGGTCTCCGGAAACAAGCTGCAACTGAAGGACGTGGAACAGCGTCTGGAATCCGGGTTCTCCGAGACGATTGTTGTGGACACGAAGACCTTCGTCTCGAAGGCCGCCGACGGTCGCGAATTGACTCACATCGCGGGCCAGCTCGACGAGAAGAATCTCGCCGCCTACAAGGCCCACCAGGCGTTCACGATCTCGGTCAAGACGTTTGCTCCCAGTTCCAGCGACTTCAAAGCGCGACCCGCCCCGCCGAAGATTGAGCTGGTCCAGATCGCACCCGGCAACGTCGTCCATGCCACGATGCCAGCGGGGGCGATCGACCTGACCCACAAGATCCACCATCCGTTCGTGATGCCGTACGGCAATCTGTTCGCCAGTTGTTACTTCCTGATGACGGGGTTCCACGCGATCCACGTGCTGGTGGGAATGACCATGTTCGCCGTGCTGCTGGGTTTGGGGAGCGGCCTCAATGAGAAGTGGAGCGACTTCCTGGAGAACGCCGGGCTGTACTGGCACTTCGTGGACCTCGTGTGGATCTTCCTGTTCCCGCTGCTGTACATCCTGCCGGGTCTGATGAAGGCGTGAGGAAGCTGTCAGCGATCAGCCGTCAACTTTCAGCCAGCAGAAGTGTTCAGTCGTCAGTTCTCAGTTTTCAGTCAGGAACCCCGGTCATGTCCCATGAAGCTGCCACTCCCGCTGCCGCGCACGGGCACGCCGATCATGCGGCTCATCCGCATGTGAACTACTTCGCGATCTTCATCGCGTTGTGTGTCTGCACGGGGATCTCGATCCTGCTGGACGTGTTTGAAGTGCATTCGCTGCGGTTCGTGATTGCCTTCCTGGTGCTGTCGGTCGCGGTGGCCAAGGCGCTGTTCGTACTGACATACTTCATGCACCTGAAGTTCGAGGGGAACTGGAAGTTCATCATCCTGATGCCGACGACGATCCTGGCGATCGGGCTGATGGTTGCACTGACGCCGGATATCGGGCTGCACTACTACACGCCCAATGTGCCGCAAGCGAGCCAACCCGCTCCGTCCCCGTCTCATGCTCCCGAGGCCGAGCCGAAGCACGGGCACTGACCGGGAGTAGGATGGGCACATTTCGTGGGACGGGCACATTTGCCCGTCCGTCAGACCGGATTGCTCAACACAAAGTCGCGAGTTGCCAAGGTCACGGTTGGCTTTGTTCGGATGCCCAGACAGGACGGGCAAATGTGCCCGTCCCACGGACCACCATGCCGAACCCCGCCATTCAGATCGCCTCCGTCTCTCACCGCTATGGCGACCGCGTCGCCCTGGATGATCTCTCGTTTTCGGTCCAGCCGGGTGAGATCTTCGGTCTCCTCGGCCCCAACGGCGGCGGGAAGACGACGCTGTTCAAGTTGCTCTCGACACTGATGCCAGTGCAGTCGGGGGAGCTGTCGGTGGCGGGGTGTGATGTCCGCTCCCAACCGGATGATGTGCGGCGTTCAATCGGGGTCACGTTTCAGTCGCCCAGTGTCGATGTGAAGCTCACCGTGCGGGAGAACATCGTCTATCAGGGGCGGCTGTATGGGCTGTCCGGGGCTGTGCTGCGCGAGCGAGTGGCCGCTCAGATGGAGCGTTTTCAGATTGCCGACCGGGCGAACGACCTCGTGCAGACTCTGTCGGGCGGACTGAAGCGGCGGGTCGAGATCGCGAAGAGCCTGCTGCATGAGCCGCGCGTGCTGCTGCTGGACGAGCCGAGTACGGGCCTCGATCCGGGGGCGCGGTTCGACCTCTGGAGGGCCTTGCAAAGCTTGCGGGCCGAGTCGGGCGTGACCGTGCTGGTGACGACCCACTTGATGGAAGAGGCCGAGAAGTGCGACCGCCTGGCGATCCTCGATCGGGGCAAGCTGGCGGCGATCGGGACGCCGGATGAGTTGCGGTCGAGCATTGGCGGGGACTGTATTACGATCCAGGCGTACGACGCCGAGCGGGCCTTGCGCCTCAACGAACAGATCATCCGCTCGCTGCATCTCACGCCGCAACTGTTTGAGACGCAGCTCCGCATCGAAGCGCCCGAGGGCGCGAAGCTGGTCCACACGCTGACGAGCGAGTTCTCGGGCGAAATCCGGTCGATCACGCTGGGCAAGCCGACGCTCGAAGATGTGTTCATTCGGTCGACCGGTCATCGGTTTTGGGACGAAGGGAAGTAGAGAAGTTGTCAGTTGTCAGTTGTCAGGCGGAGGAAAACATCCGATCGATTCGTTGTGATCCGATTCGAGCAGTCCGTCTTCGTCCCGCCAGGGACGCTCGAAAATAGCCCACCGTTTCAACGGTGGGACAAGTTGCCACGACTGCCAATCGAGTCCCGTCAGGGACGACAGAATTCTGCCGCCCCGCTGGGGCTGCGTGTCGAGGTGGAGTTGCCCGGTGTCCCACCGATGAATCGGTGGGCTATTATCGGGTGTCCCTGACGGGACATGGAACTTGCCCCTGAGAGAACCCTATGAACGCAAACTCCGCATCCATCCCCGGTCCCGGCCTGTACGGCTCGTACGTCCTCCCGATCGCCACGCTCGTTGAGCGGGAGTTCGTGCGGTTCTTTCGCCAGCGGTCGCGCGTGGTCGGAGCCCTCGCCCAACCGGTGATCTTCTGGGTGCTGTTCGGAGCGGGGCTCAGCGGGTCGTTCCGCATGGCATCGGCCTCCGGCGGAAGCGTTTCGTTTCAGGAGTATTTTCTTCCCGGAGCGGCGCTGATGATCGTGCTGTTCACGTCGATCTTCTCGTCGATCTCGGTGATCCAAGATCGCAACGAGGGGTTCCTGCAAGGGGTACTCGCCTCCCCGGTGCCGAGGCTGTCGCTCGTGCTGGGCAAGCTCTGTGGCGGGGCGTTACTCGCTCTGTCGCAGGCGCTGCTGTTCCTGTGGTCGGCCCCGCTGTTGCAGTACGTTGGGCTGGCTCCGGAGATGTCACTGGGGTTCTCGCTGGGGCAGTCGCTGGCGATGACCGGGGTGTTGTTTCTTACGGGCTTGGGGATGGCGGGGCTGGGGTTTCTGTTCGCGTGGAAGATCGATTCGGTGCAGGGATTCCACGGGGTGATGAGCGTCCTGCTGATGCCGATGTGGCTCCTCTCGGGGGCCTTCTTTCCTCCCAACGGGAGTCGCTGGCTCAGCTGGGTCGTGGCGGTGAATCCGCTGTCGTATGGGTTGGCGGCGCTGCGGCATGTGATCGGGCAAGGCACGGAAGGTCTGCCCTCGCTGCCGGTGAGTCTGGCAGTGAGTGGGGCCTTCGCGGTCGGGTGTGTCTCGCTCGGCGTGTGGATGACGCGGCGACCGACGGCGTGAGAATTCTGGGGCTCTTCGAGCCGAGACCTCCGCGACCGGGGTGCATTCGCCCATTTGCGGCCCCCTGCCTGCCCCCTCTCCCCCGCGAGCGACTCCCACCTCGCAGCTGGGCGTGTTGCGGGGGAGAGGGTGGGGGTGAGGGGGCCACGCCTCTCGCTCCAGCCCCCTCACCCCGGCCCTGGCCTGGTGAAACGGGGTTTTGGCGGCTGTCGAGTTTGTGAATGCGAGGGCTCAATCTGGCGTGGTCTGCCAGCCTCCTAC
>JAYWFM010000224.1:0-26994 GCA_043778825.1 Planctomycetota bacterium
GCCTTGGCCGCCCGGAAGGCGTTGTACTCCTCCATGCTGAACGAGCGGTCGATGACGTACACGAACTTCTTGCCCGCGTCGTTGATGTCGAACATCTTGGTCTGGCCCGAGCCGATGCTCTGGCCGCCATTGATCCCGCCCCCGCGCGAGCCGGGCGTCCCGCCGCTGGCCCCTCCCGAAGCAGCCGATCCCGTGGCCGAGTACGCCCCGCCGATGCCAGGCAGCTTGGGCGGTCCTCCGATTCCTATGACGGGTTTTGAGGTTCCCGCATTCGGCAAGCTCAGCGGCACGGGCGGTTGGTCGGAGAGGGTCGGAGCGGCCACCTGGTCCAAGGGCGACTGTGCAGGGGCGACTGCGACTTCAGCAGCGGGAGACGCATCCGCCCCGTCTCCCAGCGCTCCGGGTGCTGCCCCCGGCCCGCCCTCCTGCCCATCCCCATCCTCGCGCGCCCGCAGCCCGATCTCGCGAAACCCGGTGCCATTCTCGCCGCTGTAATCCCCGCGACAGCTGGGCAATTGAGTCAGCGTGACCAGCGTCACGAACATGACGGCATGCATTATCAACGACACCACCCACCCCGGCACGATCCCCCACACGATGGCCGACTGCAACCAGTCGCCTTGCGGTTTGTGAGTCAGCGGACGGGGGAGGGGCGTGGACATTCCAACAAGGCTACCCTCGAGGGAAATCACCGGTCAATGGGAGTTAGCCAGTGAGCGGCCCGGCGCTAGCCGCCGGTGCTGCTAACCGTTGTCACACCAGAACCCGTGGTTCCCGAACGAACGACGGTGAGGGGAACCGGCGGCTAGCGCCGTGCCGCTCACATCACCCTCCTCTGGCTGACTGCTGATCGCTGACAGCTCCTATTGGCACTTGTACGTCCGCAGCTCCCCATCCGCCCCGATCTGCACAGTGAACGTCTCTCCACCGGGCAGGACGCTGGCTTTGATCCACTGGCCGGAGCAGTTCACCGTCGGCTCAGTATTGGCGATGAACTCCTTCGGAGCCTGCTCGTCATCCTGAAGAGCCACGTTGCGGTGCAACTGGTACATCGCCTTCAGCGACTTGCAGGCTCGCAGGGTGTCGATCGTCTCTTTGGCCCCGCCCTTGGTCGGTCCGTTGCAGCAGACCGACACGACCGGGTCGATCGCCTTCACGAGGACCGGGTTGTTGCTGACATTCAATCCGTGGTGCGTGACCATGAACAGGTCGATGTGCCCCAGCGGGTTGTTCGGCGTGACCAGTTCCGCCTCGGTGTTCCAGGTCAGGTCGCCACAGCACAGGAACCGGAACTTGCCGAACTGCATCACGAAGCTCAGGCTGGCGGAGTTGTCGGAGGGGTCGACCGGTTGGGCCTTGTACTCACTGGCGAAGGGGTTGGGTTTACCGGTGTTAGCGATGACCTTTCGGCTGGCGGTGACGACTTCGATCGAGAGCGGAGCCTGGGGGGAGCCAAGTTCGAGCCGGTCGCCGACCTTCATGGTCTTCGACTGGTTGTTACAGGCGGCCTTGTACTTGGCGATCCGCTCGCCGAAGTCCTTATCCTCATCGAGGACAGCGGGAATGCCCCGGTCCCAGAAACTCTCGATCGGGATGCTCCCCGCCAGCGAGGCGTGGTTGCCATAGTGGTCGAGGTGCCAGTGGGAGACGACCGCGTGGTTGATCTTCGTCAGGCCGGCCACGTCCTTGACCACCTTGAGAATCCGGTTGAGGTCGCGACCGCCGTTGTCCGGGTAGCCGCTGTCGATGAGGATTGACTCCCCCTTCGGTGAGACGATCAGGGTGGCGGCCCCGCCCTCGACATCAATGAAGTAGAAGTCGAGGTGGCCGTCCTGCTCCCCCGCGTGGACCACGGACGCACATCCCAGCAGACAGAACATTCCCAGGCAGACAGTCCAGCGCATCACGAGTCTCCGGATCAGAAGGGGTACGGGACGAGTTGGCTCGCACAGGCGATGGCACCTCGCGTCCCGACTGATCTGAACGCGGCGGCGGCGGAGAGTCAAGCCCCGACCCGGATGAAACGATCGAAAGTTGGGGGGCTTGGGTTCGCGGGGAGACAGCCAGACTGAGCCCTCGCGTTCGCAAACCCAGCAGCCGCACAAAACCCCCTCACCCCGGCCCTCTCCCCCACAGTCGCGTCCTCGCCGAAAGCCACATCGCTTGTGGGGGAGAGGGAGCAGACAGGGGATACCACCCACTCGCGAATGCCCCTTCTACTTCTTCCCCTTGGCTCGCTGGTCGGCGAAGAACTGCTGCAACATGAGTTGGCAGTCCCCCTTCATGACCCCGCCCAGGACTTGGCAGCGGTGGTTCAGCCGGGCATCATCGGTGATCGAATACAGCGTGTGGCAGGCTCCGCCCTTGGGATCGGTGGTGCCGTAGACCACGGTCGGGATGCGGGCCTGCACGATGGCTCCCGCACACATCGGGCACGGCTCCAGCGTCACATACAGCGTACACTCCAACAGCCGCCACGAGGCCAGTTCATTGGCCGCCTGGGTAATCGCCAGCATCTCGGCATGGGCGGTCGGGTCTTTGAGAGTCTCGCGCTGGTTGTACCCTTCGCCGATGATTCGCCCCTGGCAGACCACCACCGCGCCGACCGGAACCTCCTCCTGGTCATAGGCCATCATCCCCAGCTCGATCGCCCGCCGCATGAAGTGGTCGTGGATCGAGAGCGGGTTGAAGGTGTCCTCCCCGTCGGGAAGGAGCGAACGGTCGTCGGGATTCATCAGCACGGGGAAGGGTCCGGGGGGGAGAGCTTTCAGCCGTCAGCTTTCAGCTTTCAGCCAGAAGGCTACACATCGTCGTGACAGTCTTCTGGCTGATGGCTGACGGCTGACCGCTAACCACTTTACCGCCCCGGCCAGAGTCGCACATGGGCTGGGATCCGAGTCGGTCCGACAAAGCACTCCGCCCCGTCGCGGGCGATCTCGCGGCGCAGCAGCCCCAGGCCGAGGCCCCGGTCGGTGAGTGGCCAAACGGCTGCGGAAGTGAGATGGCCGACCGGAGCAGGGGCGTCTCGTGTGGCGAAGACTTCCGACCCGGCGGGGAACGCTGCCGGTCCCTCCGTGGTCACTCCACACAGTAAGCGGTTGACCTGCCCCAGCGCATCGATGCGGGCGATCGGCTCCTGGCCCAGGTAGCAGCCTTTGGTGAAACTAATGGCCAGCTTGGTGCGGTTCGCTTCTTGAGCGAGATGGTCCTCCGTCAGGTCGACGCCGTACTTCGGAAAACCGGCCTCGATCCGCAGGGCTTCAAAGAGTTCCGTCGGGGCTTCGACAGCTCCCGCTGTGAGCAGCTTCGTGTGCCATGTGTCGACAGCGGTTCTCGGCACGATCAGCGAGAATCCGGGAGCCGATCCAAACCCGAACCGCCGAACCATGCCCTCGGGCAGGAGTCCCTGCCCGGTGATCGGCGGCAGTTCCATCAGCGTCGGGACCAGCTTCCGAAGCACCGCCTCAGCCCCGGCCCCGCTCAGATACAGCTGGGCCAGTTCTGGCGTGCGGTCGGTGAGTTGGACATCTTCCGTAATGATGTATCGTTCGAGATGGACGATGAGGGCCGGTCCGTACCCCGGTTCGGTCTCGATCCACAAACTCTCTGCGGCGGCGAAGACGAGGACATGGAACAGGATGCGTCCCTTGATGCTCGTCACAATGGCTTCACAGCCCTGCCCTGTGGTCAGCCCCTTGATGTGGTTGGTGCAGAAGTTATGCAGAAATGAGGCCCGGTCCGCTCCGGTGATTTCGATCTGCGTCCGCCCGGTCAGCGAGAACAAGGCTGCACCGTCAATCGCCGATTGCAGCAGGCGGGGTGCAACGGAGTCGAGCATCAATGGAATTCCGATGAGAGTGGTGAGCCGGTTCCTCGGCGACACGCCCTCGGGGCACGCCCGGCGGCGTGCGGCAGCGATCGCGGGAACGGTTCGGCAGAAGACGTACCGCGATCATAGATCAGCGACTCAACTCGCACCACCAGCATCGCTCGACCCGCAGAGGCGCGTCGCGGAGCGACATCGCCGACCGTAGCTCACGTCGCTCCGCGGCTGAGATTCCTCCCGCCTGTGACGTAGACATCGGGAGGGACAAGCTCGCTTGGGAGCGCCAGCCCAACACGGATGACGGTCTTGATGTTCCCTTCCGCCTTGGATCTGAGAAGTGGATCGAGGAATGCTGACAGGAAAATCGGGGACAGGAAAATGGACTGTCTGGCGATGCTGTGTGGTGTGACATCCAGTGCGACCAATGGGGGGCTGCAACCCCACGGCTCGACATCCGCAGTCCGGCCTTGCCATCCGTGGTTCCATTCGCTGACCGCGGATGGCACAGCCGAACCGCGGATGAAGTGACCCCGTCCAGTCCCCCCTTGCGAAGGCGTCCCGCGTGCGGAGTGCGAGTCGCGGAGCGACATCGCCTACGTACTTAACGCGGGCTCAACTCTGGCACGGGCTTGGCGGGAACCGGGGTTTCCAGAACCAGCGTCACTTCCGTCGCCCGAGATTCCGGCAGAACCACGGGTTGTTGAGTACGGAGTTGGGCCGCGCGCTTCCACTTCCAGTAACTCGACAACGTCGGTTGCCCCCACACGGCGGAGGCGCGCCCAGCGGTGTCGATCGGTTCGGCGACTCCGGCTTCGAACTGTTCCAGAATCCGTTGCACGTGATGCAGGTTGCCGTAGGTCATACGCCGCTGAATGGTGAGGTGCGAGTCCTCAACCTCGTCGTAACTGGCCGAAAAGTGTCCGTAGACCGGCCCGGTATCGATCCCGCGATCGATCTTCAGCAACGTCATGCCGACCCGTTCCAGGTCGCCGTTGACCAGCGCCCAGAAGCAACCGTGAGCATTGCGATACTCCGGGCAGATGCCAGGGTGCATCACAAACGTACCGAGCTTCGCCTGCTCAAAAATCGCGGGTTTCAGAATGTGCTTGCAACAGGCCAGCATCACATCCGGCTGGCAGGAACGCACGAACGCTTGCGCTTCGGGGCTGTTCGGGGAACCGACTTCGAGAATGGGCACCTCGAACTGGACGGCCGGATATTCCTGTCCGAGAGACTGGCGAATCCCGTCCTCGAACTGGCGGTCCCCGGCGGCGTGAACGAACCGGTGATACAGGCGATAAGCCAACAGATCGAGCGTGCCCAGTAACCCGTCCTTGCGGAGGCTGCGCTGGAGCTTCGCCAAACGGTGCCCGCTCGGCTCACGGATCACGAGGATCCCGGCCAAGTCGGTAAAGCTGGCCAGCCAGCGGGGCATGATCTCGCGGACGAGAGCGGCATCATACTGGCAGATGAGGACGGTACGCATGGGGGCTTGTCGGAGAGGCCGAGCCTGGGGAACGCTGTCCCAAGATTACGAGAGGCTCCGACTCCGGAATCGCAGAATTCGCAATTGCCTCGGCAATTCCTCTGTGCCATTCGGCGAAAACATCGGCGTATCGATTGTTCCGGATCTGCCGAAGCAAGCCACTCAACTCCGGGAACTGGAAACCACCTGTCAGATCCAATTCCGGTCCGCCGTTACTTTGCCGGCTGCGGCTCGGTCCGGGGCTTCGCGTTCCCCAGTAGCTTCGCCGGGGAGATCTTCAACCGGTCCTGGTTCTTCTCGATCTTCCGCTGCAGATCCTTCAGGATCTTTCCCTCGAATTCATTGAGAATACTGTTGACGGAGGAGCGAGAACCGTCCCCGATCTGCTCCGCCGCCCAGCCGCCGATCAGCCCGATCTTGCGGGCGTCGATGTCGTGGACCTTGAGCTTCAGGTCCGTCACCTCCGGGACCAGTTGCAGCGACGGGAACAGATCCCCCTTCTCCTGCACGGTCGTCAGGTCGAGCGAGCAATCCACGACAGCTGCCACGGTGACATCGGCCTCGACCTCCCCGTTCAGTCCCTTGACGCCGTAGACCCAGTGGGCAAACTGGGTGCTGACTCGCGCTCGCAGGACGACCCGCATGGTGAACGTCAGCTTGCCGGTGGGCTGTCGCTGGACATTCTGGAAATCGATGTGGAGCGTTTCCTCCGGCTGGAGCATCGTGACCGTTTGACGCTGCCAGAACCCATGGTTGACCTGTTTGGTCAGGGGTTTCATCGAGAGGCGACCCTTGCGGGTCTTGATCTCGTACCGGGAAAAGACCGACGCGGTGTGGCCCCAGTGCTTGTCTTCGACAGTTTTTTCCGGCAGGCTGGCGATCACGGTCGCGCGGATGATTTCGGCCCAGGCGTCGGCGCTGAGGCCCTCGGTTGCTTTGGGGGTTGCCTTGGCAGGCCCAGGTTCATCGCCCTGTACGACGCGGGCGACCCCTGACAGCAGCAAGACACCGCACAGAGAATAGGGGAGCCATCGCATGAGCCTCTCCTCGCGCCCCCGTAGCTGCGTTCGCCAGAACGCGGGTGGCCGGGACAGACTTCCGAAGTCTCCGAAGACTTCGGAAGTCTGTGGGCACCCGACAACGCCGAGAGCGTCCGCCCACGTTCTGGCGAACGTGGCTACGACACTTTACGAAGAGTGCTTGTTCAGCATCGCCGTCAGCTTGTCCTTGGACTGTGCCCCTTGGATCGTCTCGACGACCTGCCCACCCTTGAAGATCATCAGCGTCGGGATGGCGTTCACGCGGTACTTGACCGGCAACGCGCGGTTCTGGTCGATGTTGACCTTGCCAATCTTGACCTTGCCCGAGAACTCGGTGGCCAAGGCATCAATCGTCGGGGAGAGCTGCATGCACGGCCCGCACCAGGTGGCCCAGAAGTCGACCAGGACCGGAACAGCACTCTGGCTGACTTCGGTCTCGAAATTGGCATCGGTGATTTCAACGACGTTGGCTGCGGCCATCTGAATTGCTCCTGCGAGGGGGTGATCCGCGTCTCAGGGCGGAATGGCTCACTCCTTGTCCCCCGATCGACGGACCGGATTATAGGGGCGGCGGCCGGTGCGTCAACGTGTGTCTCTCGGGCTGGAAATGGTGTAAGCTGACTCATGACAGGTGGTTACAGCGGAAATTTGAGAGCCGTCCCGAATCGACGACACTTCATTCCTTTCGCAGACCGATTTGACTCTCCACCCCTGTCCTGTAGGATGAATGTATGCGGAGTGTTTGATCCGGCACTCGTTCGGCCACAGTGACCAGGACCCGCCGGTCGGAGGTGTGCGATGTTTGGTGCGAATTTCGGCGAACTGTTCGTGTTGGGGATGATCGGTCTGCTGCTGTTTGGCAAGCGATTGCCCGAAGTGGCCAAGAACCTCGGTAAGGGACTCTCCGAGTTCAAGAAGGGGATGAGCGGGTTCCAGGACGAACTCGAGGGCCGCAGCAAGCCCAGCTATTCACCGGCCTACACGCCGAGTGCGTCCGCCAAGCGCCCCGAGCCGCTGGCCACCCTCGACGACACCATCGTCGCTCCCAGGTTCGAGCCGCCCAAATCGGCTCCCGTGGAGTTGATCTCGGAGTCGGTGTAGCCATGTCGTTCGACTGTTGGAGTTCAGCCTTTAGGCTGCTTCGACCGCGTTCGGCGATCGGGTACTGCCAGTCCCAAGACAGGCTAAAGCCTGAATTCAACAGTCGAAGTCGCTGCGTTTTCCAGAACGTGGGCTGACTCGCTCACATGGATCGCTTCGTATCAATCCAATGGACTGCCATGCCGCCCTCTCTCACTCCGGCATTCGAGGCAGCAGTCACCGGGCAGACGCTCGTCAAACTCGTCCTCAGCGCTCCATCGTCCGACCCTCAATCGCGAGGCGACGCGCCGCCCTCTCGCTACACCGTCCGCTGTGTCCAACTCAAAGACGGACTTCAGTTGCAATGGACCGCGCGGGTTGGAACTCAAGAGAAACATGAGAACCTCTCGATCCGCGAGAGCCTGTCGCGAGTCGAACAACTGTTCCCCAAGGTCTTCCGCGAAGCCAATCTGCTGACGACCGCCACCGACTTTCAGTTTCGCTCACGAGACGGAGGCTCGGTCAAAGCCACTGAAAAGGCCACCCAGCGCACGCCCCCGCCGGTCGCGCACAACCGCGAGAAGCTCTACCTCATCCCCGAAGGCCAGCCCTGCCCATTTCTCGAAGCCATCGGCGTCATGACAGCTGAGGGCCGCGTCCGGGCCAGCATGAGCCACAAGTTCCACCAGATCAACCGTTTCTTGGAACTGGTCCACGACATCGTGCCGCATCTGCCCGCGGAGGGCGAGCTGCGGGTGGTCGACTTCGGGTCGGGGAAGAGCTATCTGACGTTTGCGTTGCATCATTTGCTGGTCAACGTGAAGCAGCGCGAGGTTCACATCCTGGCCATCGACCAGAACGCCGACGTGATCGAGACCTGTCGCGGGCTCTGCGAGCGGCTGCAGCTCGATGGCATCGAGTTCGCTGCTCAGCCGATTTCAGCGGTCGAGCAGACGGAGCCGGTGCATCTGGCCGTTGCGCTGCATGCCTGCGACGGAGCCACGGACCAGGCCCTCGCGCAGGCGGTCCGCTGGCAGTCGGATGTGATCCTGGCTGTGCCGTGTTGCCAGCACGAGGTGGCCCGCTCGCTCGCCTCGGAGCCGCTCGACCTGCTGTTGAAGCACGGCATTCTGAAGGAGCGATTTGCCGCCCTGGCCACCGATGCCCTGCGAGCCGCAGCCCTAGAGTCAGCCGGTTATCGCACACAGATACTGGAGTTCGTGGACCTCGACCACACGCCGAAGAATCTACTCATTCGGGCTGTGAAACGCCGCGAGGGCGAGGTCGTATCGAGCGAGTCCTACGAGGCACTGAAGGCACACCTCGGACTCACGACATTGGCGACCGACCAGATCCGCCCGTAGCCACGTTCGCCAGAACGTGGGCGGCCTGAACCCGCGCTCGAGGACGGGAAAGACTTCCGAAGTCTCGGAAGACTTCGGAAGTCTGTTGGCACGCTCGACCGCCAAGAGCGTTCGCCCACCTTCTGGCGAAGGTAGCCACGTTCGCCAGAACGTGGGCGTGCAAACCCCCATGTGTCGCATGACCAGTGAGCGGCACGGCGCTAGCCGCCGGTTCTTCTTCGCGGTGTCGGTTCCCAGGCGAAGAACCGGTGGCTAGCGCCATGCCGCTCACAACCGGTGTCGCATTCCCGCCCTCGCTACGACATATTCTCCCGGTCGACCTCCCGCGCTGACTCCTCATTCGGAGAACTCCCATGCCTCTGATCCGCCGCACTCTGCTGGGACTGCTGTCCATTCTCCTCTTCGTCAGCAGCCCACTCCTCGCAGCTGACCCCGCACCGGGAGTGAAGCCCAGCGACCGGATTCTGGTTCTGGGAGATTCGAATACTTATGCCGGTGGGTATGTCACGCTGCTGGAAACGTGGCTGACGATTCACCAACCGGAGGCGGACTGGACGATCGTCAATCTCGGGCTGCCGAGCGAGACGGCCAGCGGGGAGTCGGAGCCGGCTCACCCGTTTCCTCGACCGTGTGTGCATGAGCGACTCACGCGGGCCTTGGAGAAGTTCCAGCCGACAGTGGTGACGCTGGCGTACGGCATGAACGACGGGATTTATTACCCGCCTTCGAAGGAGCGGTTGGCCTCGTACCAGTCGGGAATCACGAAAGCGTATGAGCAGTGCCAGAAGGCCGGGGCGCGGGTCTACCTGCTCACGCCACCGATGTTCGATGCGCTGCCGCTGCGGGCCAGCGGCAAGCTGAAGCCCGCGGGGGAGAAGGAGTACGCCTGGTTCGCCCCGTATGAGAACTACGACGACGCACTCGGAGAGTTCGCCGACTGGATCCAGACCCAGGGGCCGCAGGTCGCGGGCATCGTCAACACCCGCACGCCGATCGTCTCCTACGTCCAGGAACAGCGGAAGACCAAACCTGAGTTCACGATGGCCAGGGACGGCATCCACTTCGATGCCACCGGTCACGAGATCGTCGCCCGGCAAGTCTGGAAAGCCTGGCACCTCTCCCCCGCCGATCCGGTCGCAGCCGATGCCGATGCCCAACGAGCAGCGGCGATCAAACCGCTGATCGAGAAGAAACAGAAGCTGCTACTGCACGCCTGGCTGAGCCATGTCGGTCACCAGCGACCGGGGATCGAGGCGGGTTTTCCGCTGGCCGAGGCGGAGCAGCAGTCAGCGACGATTCAGGTCGAGATTCGGCGTCTGCTGGCGGGAGTCAAATAGTCCGATCACTCAAAACACTGGCCTACTCCAACTCGGGTAAATCCTTCGTCAGTGCGTCAATTGACTTGACCGCTGCGGACTTGGCCAAGTGTTCGATCTCCTGAGTCAGTGAATGCGACACGGCGATCGGCGGGACGAACTGAGTCACCTTGATCTCGGGGCCTTCTTTTCCCTGCACGGTGACCACAGTAGACACTGTCAGGTAGCCCGAGTCTTCGCAGTTCGGGCAGGTGTAACACAACACCGACATGTAGTCCGCCGGGTCGACCTCCCCCGCAGAGAGTGGTGGGAAGATGTCGTACTGTTCATCTTCCAGGGCTGCGGTGATCAGAGTGGGATCGGCCTTGGCGATGGTGAGCGCGTCGCGTTTCTCGGTCCAGCAGTTGCAGTCCTCGCAGAACGGAGTCCCGGTTTCCGCACCGGTCAGGTAACACATCCCCAGAACAATGACCGCTTCCACCAGCCAGAACCCGTAGAGCACTATTCCAGTGGGGGTCGACTCCTGCAGTTTCCAGATTCCGCGATCCGCCAGAGCCTGCATGATCTCCCAGGTGATCGCCGGTTGAAAGATCAGGAGATTCGTGTCCCAATCCCAGAGCATCCAGATGTACCACACCCAGGCGAAATACAGTCCGAGCGCTCCAACGACCAACGAGATCAAGATCGCAAAAAAACGATTGCGGACCTTCATCGCATGGCCCACCTTGTTGACCGTCATCCCCATCGCCGCGCCGAAACCCAGCACCACAAAGATCTGGATGTAGATGATGGGGTTGTACCGGCTGATCACCGCATAGACGAAGCCAGAAATCAGCGCCACCAATGTGCCGAGACCCAGCATCAACACTGTGCCGAAAAACGGGATCCGACCCGAGGGCCGGTAATAGCGGTCTTGGTTGTCAGACATCGGAAGCCCCATTAGTCAGTGGGTTATGGCAGTGAGACGACCATGGAGGCTACACCAGCTTCCGTGGATTCTGCAATTGCAGACGATCCGTGCAGTCCGGGACCGAGGGGGCCTGATGAATCAGCGTTGTGTCTGCGGAATGATTTGTACACTGAACGGGACGTACTCATCACGCGGAATTTCCACTCACCGCCTTGCCCGGCGTCTGGTCTGCTCCTTAATCTCTGGAGGCACGAAGCTGCGCAGACTGAACAGTTTGCATCAACTTCCCCTGACGTGATCGTCGCCGCCTTGCGACGGACGAAACCCCCGAGCGGTCCCATGAAAGTCAATCAGTTCCTCGGCCATTACGGTGTTACCGACAATCCGTTCGCGGAGGAAGACGCCCAGTCGGATCGCGTCTTTCAGTCACACTGCCTGAAGGGGATTCACCACGCCGCCTGGGACAAGATTTACGGCAACCCGGCCACCCCCGCCACCTCGGTCGTCTTCGGCGAGCAGGGCGCGGGCAAGACCGCGCTGCGTCTGCAAATCATCGACAAGCTGGCCGAGTACAACTCCCAGAACCCAACCATCCGGGCCTTCGTCCTCCAGTACGATGACTTCAACCCGTTCCTCGACTGCTTCCGCGAGCGGCTCTCCGGCAGCCGCCGCAAGCCGGAAAAAGCTCTCCAGAACTGGAAGCTGTGGGACCACATGGATGCGATCCTGTCGCTGGCCGTGACCCGGCTGTCTGACATCATCCGCAACAATGGCAGCGATCCGAATGACGCCTCGGCCAAGATTACTCCGGATGCTCTCGATCAACTGACCCGCCCCCAGAAGCGCGACCTGCTGCTGCTGGCGACGATCTACGATCAGAACCGCTCGCTGGCTCCCATGCTACGCTGGCACCAGCTGCGTTCGAAGTTGAAGTTCAGCTCATGGGGCCGGTTCCTCGGTCCGCTGTACGCGACGTTGGCCACAGCGACAGTTCTCGGCGTGGCGTATTGGAAGGGCGCGGGCTGGGGCGGGTTGGTCAACCCGTGGGCCATCGGGCTGGCCCTGGCGTGCTGGTTGCCGCTGGCCTGGTATCAGTTGCGGTTGTTGTGGGGCGCGTGGCGGATCCAGGGACAAGTGCGGGTGGTTGACCACACGGTGCCGGTCTTGCGGTCGCTGCTGTCGAAGTTCAACGCGACCGAGTTGCTCGATCAGCCGGTGCCCAGGGCCTCGCGCGGCGATGACCGTTATGAGATGCTCATCAAGTTGCAGGCCCTGCTAAAGACACTCGGCTTTGCCAGCGTGGTCGTGCTGGTCGACCGGGTCGACGAGCCGCACCTCATCAACGGGTCACCCGAGCGGATGCGGGATTTGATCTGGCCGCTGTTCGACAACAAGTTTCTGAAGCACCCCGGACTGGCGTTTAAGCTGTTGCTGCCGTCGGTGGTGTCGGGTTTCCTGCAGAAGGAAGAGAAGGAATTCTACGAGCGGTCGCGGCTGGACAAGCAAAACCTAATTCGCGATCTGAGTTGGTCGGGGCAGGGTCTGTATGACATCGCCAACGACCGCGTGCGAGCCTGTGCGAAGCTGGCCGAAAAGCCGATCAGCATCCGCGATTTCTTTGCTCCGACAATCACCGATCCCGATCTGATCAACATCTTCGACAAGCTGCGGGCTCCGAGGCACCTGTTCAAGTTTCTGTACCGGGTGGTGGTCGACCACTGCTCGAAGTACACCGACGAGAAACCGAACTGGCAGATTCAGCCCGAGACGCTGCAAGCCACCCTGGCGCTGTTCCTGCGCGATCTCGAATCGATTGATCGTAAGACGGGGATCGGGTGATGCTGGCGTCAGCATCGGTATTCCCGTAGGACGAGCTTTCCAGCCCGACCGGCACACCACGATTGCGAGCGACCAACACGCGTCGAGCGCAGACTACCTGATCTGTACGACTCACGTCACCAAGATGCGCACGCTGCACAAATGTCCGATGGCCTGGAAACCTTCTGTCCCCCGAAGGGGACGCCTCGACGCTGAGTGCTTTCTGGCTGGCTGCTTCCCCCTTCGGTTGCGGCTGTGCCGCGATGGGTTTGTCACTGGCGCACCCCTTCATTCACGGTCTCCCCAGGATTTTGTGAATCCCTGCCTGTCTACTCCGGATCGTCAGAGGGGAACAGAATCATGAAGAGGCGACTCGTATCCGCTGTACCGCATGGTCGGACGCATTGTGTTCCTGTCGACTCGCCATGTCTGCGAAGTACGTCTCGAACTCAGGCCGGGTCTGCTCCTCCAACTCCCCTTTCTCCCCCGGCGAGGATTTGCTAACACTCCGCCCGACACACGACCGGACCTCGATCGGGGTTATCGGGGAACACCTTGCGGGATGCGATGAGTCATGGATCGACGACTCGGGATGTTGTTGGGAATTCTGGTCGGCACACTCGTAGCCTCGGCTCCGGTCAGGGCCGCTTTGCCATACGTGCGAGTCGTTTCGGTACTCCATTACTGGGAGACCACGAGTCTGACCCGCTCGCGTGAGGGGCTGGCGGTGCGGACCCTCCAACCCTATCTGGGGTCGCTGCGGGAGGAGTGCCTGCAGCAGAGGTTTACCTGGACCTTCCGCAGTGCATCCTATCTGGAGGCGATCCCCACCGACCCCGCCGAGCGGCAGTTTTTGCCGAATATGCGGATCGCGATCGATGCCCAGGGGCTGCCTCAGTCGGTCGAGATTGGTCAATTGAAGCTGGCGGTACGTGACCTCGTGCGGGCGAAAATCGCCCAGATGGCCGCCCGTGAGTCGAGCTCGCCCGTGAGTGACATCGTGCGGGTCTCGTTCAATCCAGATGAGGAAGCCAGCCTCGCCGCTCCGGTCGATTCTCGAGTTCGCGAAGTCATCACGCGCTGGGTGGCCGCATCGCAGTCGGCCCCGGCGGTGCGAGCCAGTTTCCAGCGGTTTGTCTACGACTCCGCCATTGAAGTCGAGACCCATGCGACCGGCGAGTTCGTGTTCTGTGCTCCACACCAGGGGCTGTACCAGTCGCTGTCGAGTCCCCCCACCGGGGCCTCGGCGGGAACCCGCATCGGTTTGAATGGACAGCGCTATGTCCGCCTGACGGGCGAGGATGTGCTGCTCGTGTGGAATGGCAAGGATCTGACGCAGGTCAACTCCTCCGCCAAGAGCTATGAGGTCTTCGAACGTCCGGGGACACCGCGCGAGGTGCTCGGGGCCGGCTCGTTCGACGCGGTGTGGCAGACGTTGATTGCTCCGCAGACTGCGCTGCCGATGGTCGTCGGGTTGGAGGAAAACGAGTTGCTGACCAACTATGCCTGGGAGTTGGTGGCGGACGACAAGAGTTCGCTGATCTTGCGGGGCACCCCGGTGAATGGCCCGGACGCCAGCCTCTATTCCAGCGTTCAAGTGGTCATCGATCCGGCCAGTTTTCGTACTCAAGCCACGCGTATCATCGATGTGGCCGGGTCGAAGGAAACCGTGCACCAGTTCACGTACCGGGTCGTCTCGAAAGATCCCGCAGCCCTCGGCGAATGGCTCCCCGATCTGACGCACTACCGGCAGGCGGGCGAAATCCCTGGCGTCGAAGTCGAAGCGGTGCCCGGCGTCGAAGACGATCAGACCGTCCCCCCGCCGCCCTCCGAGTGATCGCGGCGCGTCCGCCGCGCCACCAGCCCAGCCAGATAGCCCGCCTTAAACCCGGCGTCGATATTCACGACCGCGATGTTGGCTGCGCAGCTGTTGAGCATCGCCAGCAGAGCTGCCACGCCCTGGAACGAGGCTCCGTAGCCGACGCTGGTCGGCACTGCGAAGACTGGGCAACCGACCCAGCCGCCGACCACCGAGGGGAGCGCCCCCTCCATTCCGGCCACGACCACGAGGGCGTCGGCTTGCTGCAGTCGCGGCACCTGCTGAAGCAGCCGCTGCGGCCCGGCGACGCCGATATCGGTGATGAGGTCGCACTCCACCCGCATCCAGCGGAGGGTCTCCAGGGCCTCTTCCGCGACCGGTCGATCACTCGTCCCCGCGGTGACGACCCAGGCCCGCCCGGCCAACGGAGCCTCGACCCCGGTCGGGAGGCGGACCGTCCTGGCCAATGGGTTGTGGATCGCGTTCGGGAAACGCTGACAGAGGGCTGCAGCTTGCTCCTCCGTGGTGCGCGTGATGAAGGCCGACTGACCGTGGCGGGACTGATGGTCGAAGGTCTCGATCACGTTCTCGACCGACTTGCCCGGTCCGTAGATCACCTCGGGAAAGCCGCAACGGGCTTCGCGCCCCAGGTCCAGCTGGATACCCGACAGGAGGTCGATCGCATTCGGGTCGGGAGTGGGCATCTGTTCCTCGTAGCTGCGTTCGCCAGAACGCGGGGAGTTCACACTCTGGCGAGTGCAGCGACCTGACTAGTTGAAATGGGTGGACCAATAGTTGTACACAGATTTCACACGTCGCCCCAGCGAAACAGGGGATGATTCCTGACTCTGAGTATGCACGGACCGGCACACGATTTCCGTGGAAGGTCTGCGCGGACTCCGGTACAGTGGAGGGCCACATCGCGCTCAATTGCTTTCAGGAGTCACTCCCATGGTCCGCACCACTTCCACCATGTTGCCTCTGGGCAGCCAGGCTCCCGACTTCCTGCTTCCGAATGTGGATGGGCAGAAGCTGTCGCTGTCGGACTTTCAGGGGAAGGCCGGGTTGCTGGTGGTGTTCATGTGCAACCACTGCCCGTTCGTGTTGCACTTGCGCACCGCCATGGCCTTATTTGCGAAAGAGTACCTGGAGCAGGGGCTGGCCATCATCGGCATCAGTAGCAACGATGTCGAGTTGTATCCCCAGGACGGCCCGGAGGCGATGAAGGCCGAACACGCCGCAGCGGGATACCCGTTCCCATACCTGTTCGACGAGACACAGTCGGTGGCCCAGGCGTATCGGGCGGCATGTACTCCGGACTTCTTCCTGTTCGATCGGGACCACCGGCTGGTTTATCGTGGCCAGTTCGACGACAGCCGCCCCAAGACCGACATCCCCGTCACCGGGGCCGATCTGCGGGCCGCGTGCGACTCGCTGCTGGCCGGGTTGCCGGTGACAGCTGACCAGAAGCCGAGCATCGGGTGTAACATCAAGTGGAAGGTCGGAGCGGAGCCGGATTACTTTACCGGGGTTTCGGCGTAGGGAAATTTGTCAGCGCTTGACCTGCGTGTGTGCATCAGAAAAGTAGGCAACGGCAGAAATTCACCACGGAGGCACGGAGAGATCGAAGAGATGGATCATTGATGGACTGGGAACCTGAAGGTTTTGACAGGATCAACAGGATGAACAGGATGGTATTCGGAACCAGTCGACACCAGCCCACATCCTGTCCATCTTGTTCATCCTGTCAAAACATCTCTTGATTCCCGGACAAATCGGCCACCACGAACGACTCTCCGTGCCTCTGTGTCTCCATGGTGAATCTATCTCTGCCTACTTTTCTGATGCACACGCCACCGAGTGGGCGCGTCCCATTCCTCAGTGGCGCAGTCCGACCGGGAGGGCGAGGCTCCCCGCGTTCTGGCGAACGCAGCGACTCCTCATGTTACGGCACGCCCGGCGTTTTGGGCTGGATGCCGGTGACGAGTTCCTGGCCGGGCTTCAGGTCGCCTGCCACGACCTCCGTAAACTTCCCGTCCGAAAGGCCGACCGTCACCGAGATGGCGCGAAGCTTCTGCCCTTCGGCGACCCACACATGCCGCTGGCTGCGCTTCTGGCGGGCCTCGGCGCGATCGCGGGCCGACTGCGAGACGATGACACTGGTGTCTGTCCCGCTGGCGGGTTCCGCCTCGGTCGGCTGGCTCGCGGCCAGACCTTGCAGGATCGGCAAGTCCTCGGTCCGCACGTACTTGGCCTCGGGGTAGAACCGCAGCGCGGCGTTCGGCAGCTTGGTCACGTTGGTCCGTTCGTCGACCTGAAATGAGAGACTGGCGGTCATGCCGGGGAGGAGTTTCAGCTCTGGATTCGGGGCCCCGACGATGACGGGATATGTGACCACGTTCTGCGTGGTCGTCGAACTCAACCGGATCTCGTTGATCTTGCCGGTGAACAGCTCGTCGTAGGCATCGACGGTGAACGTCACCGGGTACTTCTTCTTCTGGGCGGCGTTGATCTGCCCGATGTCGGCCTCGTCGACGCTGGCGTGAACGTGCATCTCCTCACGCATGTCGGGGGCGATGATGAACAGCTCGGGGGTCTGGAACTGGGCGGCCAGCGTCTGGCCGGGGTCGATCTTGCGATTGATGACGATCCCGTCGACGGGGGAGAGGATGTTCGTGTATTCGAGGTTCAGTTCCGAGTTGACGAGCGTGGCCCGTGCCTGATCGATGGCAGTCTTGGCGACGGCGAGTTGGGCTTCCAGGCCGATGCGGGTGAACATGAACTTGTCCATCTCGGCCTGGGCCATGAAGGTGATGTCTTCTTCACGCAGGGCGATGGCGCGTTTTTCGTCGCGGATGGCCTGCTGGAGTTGGGCCTGCACGCGGAACACATCGGCCTCGCGGTTCGCCAGAGAGGCTGTGTCGCGGGCGACGTTGGCGGCGTAGATGCGGGGGTCAATCTTGGCGAGCAGATCGCCCTTTTTGACCTCCTGATTGAATTCGACCGGGAGTTCTATGATCGGTCCCGAGACGAACGACCCGATCGAGACCTGGAGTTTCGGCTTGAGCGTCCCCGTCGAATTCACGACCGCCATGATCGAGCCGTGCTCGACCTGGGCCGTCCGCCACGTGACCTTGTTCCGCTCGTCCCAATAACTCTTGATCGGCCCATACGCGGCGTACCCGATCCCCCCCAGGACGGCGACGACGATCAGGAGTTTGAGGAGGGTACGCATGGAGAACGTTGAGGGTTGAGGGTTGAGGGTAAGAGCCTCGGTCCCCAGCTCCGCTGGGGACCGCATATCCTCGAAGCTCCGCTTCGCCGCGTGCCAGACAACGTCAGCCAACGCACTGGGTCGTGAGCGGCACGGCGCTAGCCGCCGGTTCCCCTGACCGCTGTTCATGCAGTCCGTGGTTTCTGGACGAACCACGGTTAGAAGAACCGGCGGCTAGCGCCGTGCCGCTCACCGCGATGTCTCCGCCGAGGGTGGGGAGTCGGGAGCCAAGCGACCTCTCTGTCGCTCAACCCTCAACTCTCAACGGCTCCGCTTGGCACTTGCCGCTGCTTCTCGTCACAATCGACCACACACCCGCGTGCAGTCCAACCCAGACGGAAAGAGGCCGGTGCTTTGGCTCTCATCGAAATTCGCGACTGCTCCAAAGTCTATGACCTCGGGGAAGTCAAAGTCGAGGCGCTCAAGAACGCCAACCTCACCGTCGAGAAAGGCGAGTTCATCGCCTTGATCGGCCCCTCCGGCTCCGGCAAGAGTACCCTCATGAACACGCTGGGCTGCCTCGACCGACCCACCAGCGGCAGCTATCGACTGGCTGGCGAAGAAGTGGCAGAGATGGCAGCTGCCCAGCGAGCGCGGATTCGCAATCAGCGAATCGGGTTCGTGTTCCAGAATTTCAACCTGCTGGCCCGGACCTCGGCCTTGGAGAATGTCGAGCTGCCGCTGCTCTATGCGGCGGGGATGTCAGCGTCCGAGCGGCACCGGCGGGCGGTGGAGAAGCTGGAACTGGTCGGCCTCGGCAATCGGCACGACCACCATCCGAGCCAGCTCTCCGGCGGTCAGCAGCAGCGGGTGGCGATCGCCCGGGCGCTGGTGAATGAGCCTGCGATCCTGCTGGGGGACGAGCCGACGGGGAACCTCGACTCGAAGACGAGCCGGGAGATTATCGCCCTCTTCCGCGACCTGAACGAAAAAAACGGCATTACCGTTATCCTCGTTACGCACGATCTGAATGTGGCCAAGCATGCCAAGCGGATCATCGTGTTGCGGGATGGTGGGATTGTGACGGATACCACCGACTTCACGGAGGCTGCACAGGTGCTACAAGCCGGACTTCTGGAGTAACCCCGGAGTCGGGAGCGACCGTGCGACGATGGAGAGGCGGGAGAATCCCGATTCCAGGCACGAGCGTTTCCCGCATGATCTTCGGCAGAATCCGCAACTGGCTTTCGCAGCGAGCGATCGCGCGGGGCCGCCATGCGCGTGCGAACAGCCCAGGGGTTGCAACCCCTGGGCTTTGGCAGAGAAGTTCCGTTCACACGACTTGGTTCGGCGAGAGGATTCGAAATTCAACGCAAAGGCGCAAAGACGCAAAGACGCAAAGGAAAACAAGAAAGAATCTCCCCCTTTGCGCCTTCGCGCCTTTGCGTCTTTGCGTTGAATTCTTCATGAAGCCGTTCGCGATTCCGTTTCGTGTTCGACTGACGATCCTCCTCGTCACGCTCGCATGGTGTGAGCCAGCGTTCGCCCAGCGGCGAGTCGGCACCCTCTTCCCCGAACGCCGTTCGATCCAGGTCCGACAGCCGCACCAGCTGCGACGCTACGAGATGCCCACCGCCGCCGCCCCCTCGACAGTGTCGCGACCCATCGCCGATCTCGAACCGCAACTGCTGGCCCTCGACGGCTCGATCCGGACCTCGATGCGGAACCTGGATGTGGTCCGCGTGCTGAGCGGCAGCACCGCCAGCCACTCGGGCCGCTCGATCTATGACATCGCGCTCACCAATACCCAGATCGACCAGCAGCAGGCCCGGTTCGACCCGCTCCTCTCGGTCAACAACAGCTGGAACGTCCTGGAAAACCCGCAGGCCGTCTTCGACCCGCTGCCCCCCAACAACCCGCTGATCACCGGGGCTCAAACGCGGAACTTCAACACCTCGACGCGGCTCTCCAAGACCGACCTCACCGGTGGGAACTTTGTGTTGGGGGTCGATGCTACGCCCGCCTACACACATCCGGGAAGCTTCGCGCTCAACCCGTTGACGCGCTCATCGACCTTCGTCAGCTACACCCAGCCGCTCCTCAAAGGCGGCGGCATCGAGTTCAACCTGGCCCCGATCGTGATCGCCGAGATCAGCACCGAGCGCTCCTACTTCCAGTTCAAGGACGCGATGCAGGAGCACGTCCGCGGCGTCATCGAAGCCTACTGGTCGCTCGTCGCCGCCCGCACTGATCTGTGGGCCAGGAAGCAGCAGGCCGAGCAACTCCAAGAAACCGTCCGCCGCGTCGAGGCTCGCGTCCGCAACGCCATCGACAACCGGGCCGACCTCGCCCAGGCCCAACTCGCCTTGGCCAACATCAAGGCCAGCGTCGTCACCGCCCAGGGCAACGTGCTGCTCCGCGAGGCCGCCCTCCGCAACATGATCGGCGTCTCCCCCTCCGACGGCACGCTCTACATCCCGACGACCCCACCGATTAACGACCGCTTCATCCCCGACTGGGACCAGATGCTGCAACTGGCCGAGGAGCGACGGCCCGACCTGATTGAACTCAAGCTGATCCTCGAAGCCGACACGCAACAGATGCTGATCGCGAAGAACGGCTCGCGACCCCAACTGGATGCGGTGGCGCTGTATCGCTGGAACGGGTTGAGCGGGAACACGCCGACTGGTTCGCGGCTCTCGACCAGCCCTGGCCAGTACACCGATTGGACGCTGGGGGTGAACTTCTCGGTGCCGCTCGGGCTGCGACAGGCTCGCGCGACCGTGCGGCAGCAGGAGCTGGTGATTGCCCGCGACCAGATCAACCTCAAGCAGGGGTTCCACGCCACGACGCACATTCTGGTGGCGACCGTGCGGACCCTCGACCAGCAGTACGAGCAGTACCTGGCCCTCCGCGAGGCCCGGCAGGCGGCCCGCGTGAACCTCGACGCCCAACTGCTCCGCTGGCAGACCGGCCAGGCGATCCTGCTGAACGTCCTGCAGGCGATCAGCGACTGGGGCAACACCGTCTCCGCCGAGGCCAGCGCCCTGACCCAGTACAACACCCAACTGGCCACGCTCGAACGCCAGACCGGGACGATCCTGGAGACCCACGGGATCTACTTCGTGCAGGAGAGCCAGCAAGCCATCGGCCCGCATGGCCGGTTCGGCGACACGCGGTGCTACCCCTGGCACACGCGCCCCACCGAGAACAGCGACCTCTACGACGACTCGACCGAGCCCTCCGAGAATTCGTTCGACCTCACCGCACCGCCCAACATCAGCTCTCCCCCGAAGGATGTCCCGTACGACCAGATCAAGTTGCCGACGCTGGAGGACATCATGCGGAAACAGAAAGAGCAAGACGCCGAGCTGCCCCCACCGTAGAACGGAATTTATTCCGTTCCCCTCCCCACCCCGTGTGTGCGTCGGAAAAGTCGGCAGCCGGTGTCCCTCTGCCCCCTCTCCCCACTGGTGGCGTGACTTTCAGGGAGGACATGACTGTGGGGAGAGGGCCGGGGTGAGGGGCTGTTCTGAAGCCCTCTGGAGGCCCCCTCACCCCATCCCTCTCCCTCGCAGTGACGCTGGTTCGCATGGCAAAGCCACTCGCGGGGGAGAGGGGGCAGAAACTGGTCACTCGCCGATTTTCACAGACGCACCCCGCCCAGGAACGGAATAAATTCCGTTCTACAAATGCCACCCAATCACCAGCGGCACGAACCGCACTCGCGGCTGATGACGTTCGAGCCGCCGCAGCCAATGCCAATCGGTCGTCGGTCGAATCGGCGGGGGCTGCTGTTCCCACAGCTCCCGCAGAGCCAGTTCCCGCCGCACGCAGACACACATCGTGTCGACATCCCCCTTCACGAACGATCCCGTCCAGCGCCGAGGGATCGTGACCTGCCCCGCGCGAGTGCGGCAGCGGTACCGCGTCTGGACCACTCCGATATCCGCATCGACCGCAGCTGCGAAGAGAGTCGCCAGGGCGTGCGGCTCATACAAATTGTCATCGTCCCAGAAACAGACGAACCGCCCCGCTGCCTCGCGAATCCCCACATCCCGCGCGAGCGACCCCCACTGCCCGCCCGGTTCGGGCCGCTCGATGTAGCTGGCCCCGAACTGCTGGCACAGCGCGCGGGCCTGCGGGTCGAGGCCATCCGAGACGACCAGATGCTGACAGTGCAGATTGCCGACGCTCTGCTGCTGGAACTGCGACAGGCAGGTGGCCAACTGCGCCGGACGCTGACACGTCGCGGTAATGACGGTCAGGTCGTAGGCAGGTTCATTCATCGGCGCTGGCATGCGTGTACTCCAGAGTGGGGCCATTGATCGATGGTCCCGCAAGGAATGCGAGTCGCGGAGCGACATCGCCTACGTAGCTCTGTCGCTCCGCGACAGAGATTCCGCAAGGCACCCACATCTTGCGGAGGCACCGGCACTTCCAAGATCGGGTTCGATTGACCCGCACCGGGTGCGCTGAAAGTCAGATGGCAGCGAGATCTTTGCCCAGCCGAGCGGTCGGAGTGATCAACTTCTCATCGACGCACAGGACATCAACGAGCGTCGTCTTGAGGACGTTCCATACAGTCCGATCAGACCATTGCGAGGGAGGCGACAGGCGGACTCGGGCCACGTGGACTTGTTCCGCGATGCCTTCCACTGTCCGAAGATAGCCCGGCAAACTGGAATTATTGGGGTCAAGAAACACACAGAGAATAACAATGAGAAAAACCGGGATTGCTGTCGCAACGACCATGCTCGCGATGAATTCGCCGATCCCTGTGATGAATGCGGCCGCAACCAACAGGACTGGAAAGATTCCCAGGAATAGAAGGAGTCTTGATGGCGGTCGTTGGAGAGGAGCCAGCTCCAGTGAAAAGACCGGCCCCAGCAGATACCAGTCATTCAATTTTGGCTTTCTTCCGATCAGAGATTTGAACTCTGTCGTAGGAAGCAGGTCCGCTTTACCGAAGTGATGTTTCAATCGTTCGACAACATCCACCAACGTGGAATCAAATGTCTGATCCTCGCCATACCGCCCGTCAGCTTTGAGTCTGTTCACCAATCCGTCGAAGACCTGACCGACTGTCACATCGCGTTTCGCGAAACGCGAACTGGCAGCCACCTCACGTGGGTCGGGCTGGAATAGAGGTTCCCAGAACTCATTCCCCAACTTGAGTACGAAGACCTGTTCCAAACTCATATCGATCTCTTCGAAATCGAGTCCCATCAACTGGCTCCCTAATCGTGGATCAGTGTTGCGGTCGAGTGCATTGCTGGTCAATCCATGCCGAGGTGCAACCACGAGATAGACAGTGCCTCTGCTTCGCCGCGAGAGCGGCGGCAGCCTGTAGCCGTGGGCGCAAGCCCACGGATTCCGAATCAGAACCTCGCAGCCGCGAAAGCGGCGACAGGGGGCACTCCATCACGCACTGCTGTCGCCGCTCTCGCGGCTGGGCGAACCTCTGGATGGGAGACCGTGGGCTGCGCCCACGGCGACTCGTTGCCGCCGCTCTCGCGGCGAAGACCACATCGGGCCAGCCCGATGGCTGTCGACTCGAACTCGGAGTCGATGGTGGCTCGCGGCTCAGCAGCAGCTTCGCCCTCCCGACTCGACCATTCCGATTCGGAAACCTCCCCCTCTGGCTGACTGCTGACCGCTGATCGCTGACAGCTTCCCCCGCCTCACACGATGAACCAATCAAACCGCTTCGGGATCGTGACCTCGCCGTCCACGTACTCCTTCAGCATCGACGCCAGGCCGCGCGCTCCGTCTGTCTCGCCGTGGACGATGAATGCCCTCCCGAAGTCGCCGTGCTCGGTCGAGGCTTCCAGCCAAGTCTTGAAGTCGTTCACATCGGCGTGCGCGGAGAGGCCGCCGAGTTGGACGATCTTGGCCTTCACGGCGAACTCGGCGTCGTGGATCCGCACGTACGGCTGCTTCTGGGCGATCTTCCAGCCCAGCGTGCCGGGGGCCTGGTAGCCGATCATTACGATGGTGTTACGCTCGCTGGAGATGGTGTGCTTCAGATGGTGCAGGATACGACCGCTCTCGCACATCCCGCTGGCCGAGATCACCACGAACGGGCCGGACTTGTCGTTCAACTCCATGCTCTGCTGCGGCGACTCGGTGTAGTGCAGCGTCTCAAACCCGAACACGTCGATGTCGTGACGCAGGGTCTTGTTGACATCGTCGTCGAGGCTCTCTTGATAGCGCCGATGGACCGCTGTCACGCGATTGGAGAGCGGGCTGTCGACGTACACCGGAATCCTCGGCAGCTTGTTCTCGTTGAACAACTCGTTGAGGTGATACACCACCTGCTGCGTGCGGCCCAGACTGAAGGCCGGAATGATGACGCGGCCTCCCTTCTGGTGGGCCTCCAGAATGATCCGCAGCAGATCGTCCTTCATGTCGGCCACGGGCGGATGCACCCGGTTGCCATAGGTGCTTTCGATGATCAGGACATCCCCGCTCTCGACCGGTTGCGGGTCGACCAGCAGTGGCATCCCATACCGTCCGATGTCTCCGGTGAACACGATCCGCTTCCACAGCGCCCGCTCCCGCACCTCCAGTTCGACAATCGCCGATCCCAGGATGTGCCCCGCCGGGATGAACCGCACGCGGACATCGGCGGCCAGTTCATGCCACTCGTTAAAGTGCAGAGGCTGAATCAGTCGCACGACATCTTCGGCATCCTCCGAGGTATACAGCGGCTCGATCAGATCCTTGCCTCTCCGCTTGCGGTTGAGGTACTTGGCGTCCTCCTCCTGAATGTGGGCGGCATCCTGGAGCATGATGTCCGTGATGTCAGCGGTGGCATTGGTGCAGAAGATCGTGCCGTTGAACCCGGCCTTGTAGAGTCCCGGCAGATTGCCGCAGTGGTCGATGTGGGCATGGGAGAGAATGACCGCATCGAGTTCCTTGGGTCGGCAATGGAACTCCATGTTCTTGACGCGCGCATCCTTGCGATGCCCCTGAAACAGCCCGCAGTCGAGCAGCAGCCGCAGGTTGTCCGTCTCGATCAGGTGCTGACTGCCGGTGACTTCACCCGCGGCTCCGAGAAAGGTGATCTTCATGGCAGGCTTCTCATGCGGTTAGTGAACCAGTGCGAGCGGGGTGGCGTCAGCCCCCTAGTGCCTCGCCCCTTGATTGTATCACGAACGAACCAGTGAGCGGCACGGCGCTAGCCGCCGGTTCTTCTGCGGGTGTGTGCGTCCCATTCGTCGGTAGCGGCTTCGCCCACCAAACTTGCAGGAATCCAACCACGAAAGTCACGAAATACACGAAAAATGCGGGGGGCGTGGTGGAGAACGACTCTGGAGGTGGGGTGTCGCACCCGTTCCGCGAGGCTGTCGGATGCCTGTCCTCGGTCTTCCTTTTCGTGTGTTTGGTGACTTTCGTGGTTCTACTCCGAGGGTTTGGATGCTCTGACCCAGAGTACCGACGATGGGGACGCACACACCTTCTGCGGGACAACGTCGAGGGGAACCGGCGGCTAGCGCCGTGCCGCTCACAGAAAGCACCAGGGGCCTGGGATTGTCGCCTTTCGCTCCGCGAAAGGACGTGCTTTCGCGGAGCGAAAGACGACACTGTCGCTACCACGGAACGCCGAGGTCGTCCTCGATCCCCGGTACCGCAAATGCCTTCGCGAAGGCGGCGATCTCCTGGCGAATCTTCTCCAGTTCGGCCTCGTTGTCCGCGACCTTCAGGCACCTCAGAATCCACGCTCCGACCTGCTGCATCTCGGCCTGTTTCATGCCGCGAGTGGTCAACGCGGCTGTGCCGATCCGCACGCCGCTGGGGTCCATCGGCTTCCGCTGGTCGTAGGGGATCATGTTCTTGTTGACCGTGATCCCGGCCTTGTCGAGAGCATGCTCGGCGATCTTGCCCGACAGCCCCACAGTCGTCACATCGCACAGCATGAGGTGGTTATCGGTCCCGCCCGAGACGAGGCGAATGCCGCCCGCGACGAGTGTCTCGGCCAGCGTCTTGGCGTTCGCGACGATCTGCAGCGCGTAGTCGCGGAACGACGGCTGGAGGGCCTCGCCAAAGCAGACGGCCTTGGCGGCGATGATGTGCATCAGCGGGCCGCCTTGCAGGCCGGGGAAGACGGTCTTGTCGACATCCTTGGCGAACTTCTCCTTGCACATCACGATCCCCGAGCGCGGGCCACGGAGGGTCTTGTGCGTGGTGGTCGTCACGAAGTCGGCATACGGCACCGGGCTGTTGTGAACGCCCCCGGCGACCAGTCCCGCATAGTGAGCCATGTCGACCATGAACAGCGCACCCTGCTCGCGGGCGATGTCGGCGAACTTCGCGTGATCGATCTCGCGGGGGTAGGCACTCGCCCCGGCCACGATCAGCTTCGGCTTGTGCTCCTTCGCTAGGCGGGCCACTTGGTCGAAGTCGATCCGGTGATCCGACTCCCGCACGCCGTAGTGCTTGAAGTTGTACAGCTTCCCCGAGAAGTTGAGGCTCATCCCATGCGTCAGGTGGCCCCCATGCGCGAGGTCCATCGCCAGCACCGTGTCGCCCGGCTGCAGCACCGACATGTACGCCGCCATGTTCGCCTGCGACCCGGCGTGCGGCTGGACGTTGACGTGTTCGGCTCCGAAGAGTTGCTTCGCGCGGTCACGGGCCAGCGTCTCGACCTCGTCCACGAACTCGCAGCCACCATAGTACCGCTTGCCAGGGTAACCCTCGGCGTACTTATTGGTGAGGACGGTCCCCGCCGCCTCCAGCACGGCTGCGCTGGTGTAGTTCTCCGAGGCGATCAGCTCCAGCCCCTCGCACTGACGCCGCTGCTCGCGCTGAATGCTATTCCAGACCGCAGGATCGGAAGACAACAGAGATGAACTCGACATCGACAAGCTTTCCAAAGACGGTCCCCCGCCCCCGAGGCCAGATGCAGCCAGGGTCAGAGGGCGGGAGGGGAATTTATAGCTGGGGGGGGAACGGGCTGCCACCGATGGAATTGTCGTACGACGCTCCGCGTCGAAAGTCACGACGCGGAGCGTCATGCCACGTAGGCGATGTCGCTCCGAGGCTGTGAGTTTTTCAAAACCAAGCCTGGCAAAGAACGCCAGAGGGCGCTACAACTGCGAGATGGACGCATCATTGC
>JAYWFM010000225.1:0-26970 GCA_043778825.1 Planctomycetota bacterium
CACGGTCGCCGAACTGGCGGCGACCTTGCGAGTCATGCGATACACCTCGCGCATGGCGGGGCCACGGCCAATCATGCCCTCGTAAAGAGGGGAATCATCTTCAACAGTGTTCACGGCAGTTTCCGGTGAGCATTCCGGCGAGCTGCCCGAATTATAGGCACTTCTGTCGTGAAGACAATCAGGAACACGCAGGAAGAAGCGAATACCTCTGATTCGAGACGGTAATTTATCCAGGAAATGCACTCCCGTGTTGCACGTGCCCGAGAAATTGGCATATTATTTCGACACTCCTGCTGTAGCCGACAGCATTTCTCAAGGGCATGCGGAATCCAAGTCGGCCTCAGCGCAGTGTGTTTACACGAATCGTCTTCTTCATCCGTGGTCCGGCTTTGCCATCCGTGGTCAGCCAATTATTGACCGCGGATGGCAAAGCCGGACCGCGGATGCAGAGCGACTCGCGTGGGTTTTGATTCACTCGGGGGATTCGACTGGTGGGACTCCTGTCGGCTTCGGCGCGGAGTGTCATGATTTCCGTCCCACGCCCCCCTACTTGCTCCACCGGCTCCACGCCAGCCCCGGCTTCTCCGTCCGGAACTGGACCAGCCGACAGTGTTCGACTTCGGTCACGTACATCGTTCGCCCATCCGGACCGCCGAAGCAGACATTCGTGGGAGAAGCCCCCAGGACATCGACCTCGCGCAGGATATCCCCGCTTGCAGACATGACCACGACAGTCCCCTTGCCATGCCGCGAAATATACAGATTCCCGTCCACGTCGCAGCGCATGCCGTCGAATCCATGATCGGGGAACTGCCGGATCAACTTCTTGCCAGAGAGCAGCTTGTCGGCCCCGATATCGAAACTCCACACGTTCCGCTGCACGCTCTCGTTGACATACAGATGCTTTCCGTCTGGGCTGACTTCGATCCCATTCGTCGTTCCCATCCCGCTGGCGAGTGGTGTCACCTTCCCGTCACGATCGATCCGCCACAGCTGTCCGGTCCCCTCCTTCCAGCTGGGGTCGCTGGCCCACAGGGTTTCGTCCGGCCCGATGGCGAGGTCGTTGGGCTGGTTCATCTTCGGTTCGTGAGCGAGTACGGTGATCTTCTTCGTCGCGGGGTCGATCTGGAGAACCTGATGAGCCATGTAGTCGGCCACGTACATCATCCCCGCCTTGTCGAAGACGATCCCGTTCCCGGAACTCCCCTCGGGCAGCGTCAGCCAGAGTTCGCCTTGCCCGGCGGGAGTCACCTTGCCGATCGTGTGATTCTTCTCGAAGCAGACGGCATACACGGTCCCCGCCTGATCACAGGCCGGTCCTTCGATACCGGCTGTGAAAGACTTCTCAGCGGTCAGGGGCTTCGCGACCCACAGCGGTTCCTCGGCGGGAAGGCTGATTGCGAACAGGGCGACGAACATTGTGGAGAGCAAGCGGGTGCTGACGCGCTGTGACACGAGATTCTCCACAAGGAAAGGGTGGGACCGGCTGGCGGTCGAGAAGCTGACTCTGCCCGGAGATGATACGGAATGCACACTGCCCGGAGGAATGCCTGGGAGAACGGGTGCATTCGCCAAATTGCAGTCGTCGATCCTGTCTGCCCCCTCTCCCCCACAATCGGCTCAGCTTTCGGGGAGGACTCGGCTGTGGGGGAGAGGGGGCCGGAAGGATACCGCCAATGGGCGAATGCACCCTTGGAGAACTGATCGCCTCACAGCACCCCCTGCTGCTCCAGCAACATCCTCAGGTAAGAACGCGGCTCACGCAGGTCGAGGATCTCCCAATGCTCAGCCAGGCGGACGATCTGGTCGCGGGCCAGGGGCCATTCCTCGTCGGGGACCAGCATTTCGATTTCGAGGAACGTGCCCAGCGACCGGGCCTCATCGAGGGTGACCTCGACGGGCTGCCCCTCCCACGTGAAGGGGGCCACCCGGCGGGTCTTCTCGACCGTCTCGATCACGCGAAACCCCAAGGCCAGCAGCACCGAACGCATCTGCTCCGTCGAGGTCGCCCCCGCGAGAAACGGAATCTCCGTCTCGGGCCGCGTGCGGGTGAACGTATCCAGCTTGGGGGCCTTGTACGTGAGGGCGTTCTGGTCCCCCGAAGTGCGGATGCGGAGGGCCTCATCCGTCTCGCGGAAGTTCCGCTGCGGATGGTTGAAGTAAATATCCCGCTGCAGCACCGGCCCGCCAAACACCAGTCCAGCCTCGCGAGTCAGACGCTCGATCAGGTCCAGAGAGGGAACGCGGAACTTGATTTCGACTTCGATCATGGGGGGGGGGATCGTTGAGGGTTGAGGGTTGAGGGTTCCTGCTCCAGACTCCAGACTCCAGACACCCGACTCCAGACTCCCGACTCCCCTACCTCAGCGTGTCCAGCAACCAACTCGCGGCGGTGCGAGAGTCGTCCGAGAATTCAACGGCCTGGGGTGGGGAGCCGTCTGGCGGCGCGGCGACATATTCAGTCTTCAAGTCTCCGAGCGGCACCCGGCGGTTCCGATGATCGACCATGCCCGCCAGGCGCAGAGGGCGCGGGGACAAGCCGCGCGCGAGGTCGCTGAGGTCTCCAGCGGTCAGCGCTCCGGGCACCGCCGCATCGTGCGGAATGACGAGCCCAAAATGTGTCAGTACGTCGCGGTAGCTCACCAGTCCGCCCGAGATCGAAACGGCACGGACATCCTCCTCGAAGAGCGCCCCGAGCAGAGCCAGGAGACCACCCAGCGGTTCGGATTCCGTCGGCCAACCATCGACACCATGCGGCACCTGGAAATTCGTGTCGGGCGGGTTCGGGGGCGTGAATGAATCGCCCCACAGGGCGAGCCGCTGCATGTCGATCTCCGGATGTTCTCGCAGGAACTTGATCACCGATCGCAGATCCCGCAGTCGCTGGCCGACCAGCGTTTCGCCAAACAGCAACACGTTGCACGACAGATTAGTGTCCTCGCTCTCCTTGCCGCGCGAGTTGCCGGATCGCGATTCCCCCGTCCCGCGCAGATCGGGCAGCACGACGACCGCTCCCCCGTCGACCAACTGCATAATCTCGTTCGCTCGATGCTCCAAGAACCCGGCCTTGCCCGCCTGAGCCAGCCCGACGACCACCGGCATTCGCCCCTGCGGCTTCGCGGGAATCAAGAGGATCAGCGGCACGACGATCCCCGACTCCACCTCCAAAACGACTCGCTCCACCCGCATCCCGGAAGGCGGCTTCACGTCGCTCACAGTCGACTGGATCACCGGCCTCTGGGCTGGCACAATCGGCCCCAGCAGTTTGCTCCACATCGATTGCAGCAATGTGCGGCGCTCGACCGCAGGCTTGTCCGCCAGCTGCTGCCGAGCCCGCGACATTCGCTCCCCGGCCACACGGCTCATCACATCGGTCAGGCTCTGCGGATGCAGTTCCTGCCTGGCCTGGTCGGTCATCGAAATGAGTTCGTCGCGCTTTCGGGGCTGACTGTATTCCATGTCGGGAGTGACCTGGATGTCGAACCAACGCTTAAGCAGCGGATGAATCATCTTGCGATGCGGGGGACCGATGTTGGTGCAGTGCGACGCCTCATCGGAACTCTGCCGCAGCAGCCCGTGACCATGTGCGACTCCGATGCGATCGCCTGCCTGATAGAAGTCGCCCCAGATTTTCTGGTAGCGTTTCCACACGGGGTCATGTTCGCCGTCCCATGAGAACTCGTGCGCGTGAATGAGGTACCGGGGAGCTGTGCTGCCGACGATGACCCAGTGCAAAAAGTCATCGCGACCCCCGAGCCGGAGCCCGCGCGTCGATTCCCAATAGCTGCCCGCCAGATAGTTGAAACTCGACTCCGAGTCCTCGGGCAGTGGGTATTTCGATTCCGGTTGCGGGCCACCAAAGTTAAACGGGACACAGCAGGCGATGCGGCGGTCAAGCGCAGCTGTCACCCCCGCCGGGTCGCCGCCTCCCGCCACGGCTCCCAATAGAATGATCCGCTTCGGATCGATGCCGTCACGAGCGAGCAGCAGGTCGACCCCGCGCATCAAGTCCCACGCCATCCAGCCCATCAGGCTGTCGCCGAGCAACTGCAGCTGCACCCCGGTGTCGTAGCGGAAGTGGTAGTCCTGGCGGGAGACGGCGAACGGCTTGGCGAAGTCACTCTCCCGATGGAACGGATGCGACCGGCGTTCTCCGTAGCCGACCTGATCGATGACGAGCACCAGGCACCCTGCCCGGGCCCAGGTCATCCCCATGTCCTGCAACTCGGACTGCGGCTTGTCGCGATGATGCGCATGCGCGATGAGCATCCCCGGCATCGACTTCTTCGGTGCAGAGGGAACATACAGATTGGCCGTCACCCACTGACCGGGTCGACTCTCGTAGACCACGTTCTCGATCTGAAACCCATCCCCCGGCACAACGCCCGTGGTGCGGACATTCAGCTTATCCGGAACAGGGGGAAATTCTGCCAGCGATTGCCGCAGCTTGTCGATCCGCTCGTCGCGAAACTGTTCCCAGTCGGTTCGCGAGTGGATCTTCGACCAGGCGTCGCGATTGCGGGCATTGACCTCGGCAGTGCGGCGCACGATGTCCCGCTCGATCATCCCGCTCGCGTCCTCGCGTTGTTCCGGGCTGAGAACCTCGGCGGCAATGGCCAGAGGTTCCTCGGCCTCCACCCGCCGAGCCTGGTCCCCGCCCAGTAACACCGACACCACCACCAGAAGAGTCGTCATCCCACCGAGTCGAGTTGTCCGCATCACTGGGCTCCAGAAGGCAGGGGGATCGCGTGATCCCTGATCGTCGAGCAGGGATTACACTTCGCGCGTTCCCGAATGAGTCGTAGCTGCCCCTCGCCAGAGGGCGGGCACCCACGCCAATTCACCCACGTTCTGGCGAAACGTGGCTACGACGGAATGTCTCACTGTCGCCCATGTGCAGTCTACTCCGCGGCGAGCAGTTGGGTCAGCACGGGAATGCGACGCTTGGCTTCGGCCACGGCTTTCGCGTCCTGCCCGTCGGCGAGGACTTGCTCCCAGAGATCGATGGCCGCTTTCAGCATGCTGGACCGCTGTTTCTGATACGCCTCGGGGAGATCGCCCGAGCCGTAGGCGTCGACGCCCCGCGCTCGCGCGATCAGGATTTTGCGTTGCTCGGCGATGTCATCCGCTTCCCACGGCTTGTCGGGGCGGCTCTCGTAGTCGAGCAGGATCCGCTTCGCCTCCTCGCCCGCGGGCAGGTCGGGCCAGCGCTTCATCACCCCTTGCAGTTGCATCAACCCCGAGAAGGTCGTCGGTCGCTGCTTGATCCGCAGCTGCCCCTCGGCGAGCAGTTCTTTCGCCCACTCGTCGCGCGTCGGGGCGCGGTCGCCAGCGATGCGGCTGGCGGGATGCTGGGTCGCCAACATGCGTCGTGCGGGGGCACCCTGGTCGAGCCACTCGATGACTGGGGAGAGGGCCTTGCCATCGGGAATGCCGTGGCCGAGGTTTGGCACAATCGTGATCTTGGTCCGAATCCCCATCTCGCTGAGCATCGGCCCACAGAAGCGCGAGACCTCGCCCAAGTTAACATCATTCGTGCCGGTCACGAACCCCAGGCTGAGCCGGTCGATGGCCCGATGCCTGATCCACGGCTCCTCGCGCAGCTCGCCCCCCGCACAGACCGGCATCACGCCCCCGAACAGTTCCGGCAGCGAGAACGCGATCGCACACGCCACGCGACCTCCCCCGGAAAAGCCGGCCAGATACGTCCGGTCCGGATCGACCGGATGCGAGCGGCGAATGTCGTCGAGAACATCGAGCACAATCCGTACGCGGCGCGGCATCGGCGTGTTGTTCCCCGCTCCATGCGGACTGGCGAACAGAATCCCCTGCGACTTGCAGACCGCTTCCAGCTGCCCCCACCCCGCCGGTCCATCCCCCACAGAAATGAACAGCACCACCGGATGCCCATGCTTCCGGTCCTGCACCTTCGGCGGGACGAACAGCTCGTACCGCTGCTGCGTTGACTCATACCCCGCGAGCCACTCGGCGGGCGGATCGACGACACTCTGGTTCGCCAGCGCGAACGTCCAGTCGAGCCGCGTCGGCCCGCTGACCGCGACCTCCTTGCGGTAGGCAGCCTCCTCCGCGCGAACGCTTCCGGACAGCGCCCACGCCAACAACACCAGGCAACGAAAAAACCGGGGCCACATCATGGAGTCCTCATCAGCAGGTTCCGTTGCAAACTTCCGAAGTCTCCGAAGACTTCGGAAGTTTTTGGATAGGCTCTTACTCTTTCACCCGGATCAGGAAGTCAAACAACTCCCCGTAGCGTTTTCCATCCAGCGTGATGTCGAACGGAACCAGCTGCACTCCCGAGGGCACGAGGTGGCGGTTCACGGTCAGCTTCACGGGATAACTCTGGCGGCTCTCGGCGTTGATCGTCCCCTCCAGCACAGCCGGTTCGGCGGTGAGGCCGGGGGGGAGTTTGAGTTCGATGCGGTGTTGCTGTGGTGTCGAGCGGAAGTTGCGGACGGTGACGGTGACGGTGACTGACTGCGTGTCGCTCTGGCTCAGGTCGACGCGGTAGGGGTAGGCGGAGACCCAGTAGGGGTCGAAACCATATTCGTAATCCTTGTCGGGGAGCAGGTCTTTATAATGCTGGATGATCTGTTTCGACCACTCGTGATAGCGGCTGAGGAACTCGGCGGGATTGTGCATGACATAGGAGTGGCTCCCCATCACGATGTCGGGCTGGAGGTCTTTCAGATACTTGCTGCCGAGGAGATAACCCTCCTCGAAGATCGCGCTGTTACGGGCCACGACCGCTTCATGACCGTTCTGCTGCGGATCTTGGGAGTTGCCGAACAGGTTGT
Organism: Planctomycetota bacterium; assembly: GCA_043778825.1. GTDB lineage: Bacteria > Planctomycetota > Planctomycetia > Planctomycetales > Planctomycetaceae > TH-plancto1. The sequence goes on from JAYWFM010000225.1 coordinate 6,816, forward strand.
CGCCAGTGAAGGCGATGCGTTTGCCATCGATCTCCAGCCACAGGCAATTGCCGAACTCGGTCTGCCCCGGCATCCAGTCGACATGAATCGTGTACCCCTCCCACTCGATGGTCTCGCCGTCACGGAATCCCTTGTCGATCTTCATGCCATCGAAGCCATCGCCGTAGGCCGACACGAGAGCTGCGTAGTCGTAGCGGCGGGGGTTCTCGCACTTGTCGACGATGCGGTCGAGCGTCCAGGCTTTGGCCCCGTACTTCTCTTTGAGTTCCGGGCCGAGCAGGAAATGGTCGCCGTGCATGTGCGAAATCCAGAAGGCGTCGATTTCCTTCAGCCCCAGATGCGCCCGCATGCCGACGATGATCTCTTCCAGCATTGGCTTCGGAAACAGCCCGCAATCGAGGATCAACCCGTGGCCACTATCCGCCACGATGATCGCGAAGTTCTTCCCCTGCGTCTTGTGGCTGAGTTTATAAAGATGCGGCGTCACCTGACTGATGAGCGGCACAGCGGTCGGTTTGGAGATCGAGTCGCGGTCCTGCTCGGTCGAGTTGAACACCGGGTAGCCGCGCACATAACTATGTCGAAACGCCACCAGATTCTGACGATAGGTTTCCAACTGCGACGGAGGATTCGAGATCGTCGGCCCTTGCGACGGAAGAGCCAGATCCAGCTTCTGCTCGATCAGTTGCTCGACTGATTTGGTCAGTGTGTCGATACCCTTGGCGAATCCGTAATCCCATTCGGTATCGAACCAGGTCGTCATCTTCGCCCCGTCATGGATCACGCCGCCGGTGAATGCGACCGCTTGGCCGCTCTGACGAATCACATAGGTCATACTCCCCGGCGAGTGCCCCGGCGTGTCGAGGCACTGGATCTCGCGGCCTCGCCAGGTGAAGGCTTGGCCCGGTTCCAGGGCCTGATCGAGCCGTATCGGCTGGCGGGGTGGGCGGACATAGCTCGCGCCGTAGACCGAATACTTGTCGTCGAGCTTTGGAAACCACTTGCGGAATTCAGTCGGCTGTTCGAACAGAGCCTGCTCCGCCTTCGGCGCAGCTACCTTCGTGACGGTGCGATCGACCCGGTCGATCCCCTGACACTGCTCGCGGTGATGATGCGTGAACAGCACCCACTCGACCTGCTTCACGCCGATCTCGGCCAGATGGTCGTAGACGCTGCCATCGCCCAGATCGATGAGCAGCGCCGTATCCCCCTCGCGCAGCACGTACACGTTGCAGGTGTCGGTCCACACGAACAAGTCCGGGTGCGACTTCGGGTCAGGCTGTCGAAAGCCCGGCAAGGGAGCGGCGGGCTTGTCTTGACCCGCGGCTCGCTCCACGCCTTGCAGCCCAATCAGCACGCAGAAGAGAGCCAGTAGTCTGAGAGTCATGACGATCCTTCGAGGGGGCATTGGCGTCGATGTCGAACAGTGGGGTGTTGCTTCTCCGGGAGCAGGCGGCGTCCCGGCCATCGCAGCGCGGTGCGTCACCCCAGATCCCACACCTGGACATGCCCCGAGATGTCGGCTGCGGCGAGGCGGCGTTCGTCCGGGGAGAGGGCGATGGCGGCGAGCCAATCGTGGAACTGGCCGCCGCGTTCCTGGCCGATCTGGGCCACGCTGTGGCCATCTTCCACGCGCGTGATCCGAAATCGGGTATCGCGCCCGGCGGAGAAGAGGTGCTTCCCATCGGCAGTAAACACGAGGTCGGTGACGCCGTACTTGTGGCCATCGACGGTCCGTACGACTTTGCCGGTCTCTGATTCCAGAATGTGAATCTTGCCATTGCCCCCTTCGCCGCCCTGGCCCGCTGCGATGAGCTTGCCATCGGGCGAGTACGCGACGGCCACGAGTCCCTCCGCCACGAACTCGTGGTACTCGTACTGATACTGATAGGCCGGATTCTTCTCCTTGGGATAGAGCGTCGCGAGGATATCGAGCTTCACGCTGCCGTCCGCGACATTGAATACCCGCAGCCACGCCGGATAGTTATTAAAGTCTCCCCCCTTGCGGCGATATTGCGAGACGACAGCCGTCTGGCCGTCCGGCGCGAGGGCCGCAGCCACGATCCACGCCACACCGGGGCACTGCCACGTACTGATTTTCTGGCGGGTCTTGGCATCCCAGACGATGACCTGCCGGGCATCGTCCCCGCTGAGCAGGCGTTCGCCGTTGTGGGAGACGTGCAGGGCCTGAATCCAATCCGCATGTCCCGCGAGCGTCTGTACCGGGGCCAGAGTCGGCAGCTTCACGCCGGGGGCGTTGAGGATGTCGGGGCGCTTGGACTCCTCCACGCGCTTGGCCGCTTGCTCGCGAGTCTCGCGATCGAGGACGAGTTCGCCTTCACCGGTCGGAGCCACGTCGAGATCCCACGCGCAGACCGATCGGTCATAGCTGGCCGAGAACACGGTCTTGCCGCCAGCTGCGGGGACGAGGTGCGTGACGGTATTCGAATGCCCGACGAGTTGCCGGACGGGGGGCGGCGTTTCAAACCCGTCGACCTCCTTGCCGTTCTGGTCCTTGACCTTGGCCGCCACCGGCACTTCCGGCAGCTCCCACTGGATCATGAGGCCGTCCTGGTTGGCGGCCACCACACGCCGCGCCGAATCGGCAAAGGTCACAGCCACCGGCCAGGCTCCTTCGAACGGGAGCTTCCACAGCGGGCGGATCTTGTCGGCGGCGTAGTCGGGCATGATGTTCTCGTTGCTGGAGTGGCAGGGTGTTGGCTCGCTGGATCGACCTTCCGGTGTGTGGGTCGGAGTGGCAGACGAGTGGTCAGATTCTGCTCCCTCTCCCCCGCGATCGATGCGGATTTCGGGCAGTACGTATTGCGGGGGAGAGGGTTGGGGTGAGGGGGCTATCACGCATGTTCTTGACCCCTCACCCCGGCCCTCTCCCCACAGTCATGTCCTCACCAAAAGTCACACCACCAGTGGGGAGAGGGGGCAGAGGTGCCGACTGTTCTGACGCACACACGCCCTCCCGTCTCAGACCAGCAGTTCCTGAACCACCTTGGAGCCAAACGGCGCAATCGGCACCGGGCGTGACCCGGCGAGGTTCTCGCTGGTGGGGCTGATGCCGAGCGTGTGGTAGATCGTGGCGAAGAAGTCCCCTTCCTTGACCTCACCCGACTTCACATCGCGGCCATCCTCATCCGTCTCGCCATAGACGAGCCCCCCCTTGACCCCTCCCCCGGCCAGAGCGGTACTCCAGGCCCGCACGTAATGATCGCGGCCCGCACGGTTGTTGATCTGCGGCGTGCGACCAATCTCGCCCATCCAGACGACCAGCGTGTGCTCGAGCAACCCCCGCGCATGCAGGTCGGTCAGCAGCCCGGCCCAGCCTTGATCCATCGGAGCCAGTAGCCCCTTATGCCCCGTGAAGTTGTCGGCATGCGTGTCGTAGCCGCTGTGGCCGACCTCGACGAAAGGGACGCCCGCTTCGACCAGTTGCCGGGCCAGCAGGCAGTTGCGACCGAAGAAGCTGTCGCCGTAGAGCGGCTCGTACTTCTGCCACTCCTCGTCGATCTTGAAGGTCTGGAGGGCGCTCTGCAATCGGCGGGCACTGTCGTAGGCTTCGCGGTGCATCTTCGCGGTCTCGGCGCGATGTGTGGCGGTGTAACGGTCTTCCACGAACTGCCGCAGCGAGTCGCGGCGTGCTTCGGCATTGGGCTCCATCGACGACTGCGCAAACGTCGGCAGCTTGCCATCGTGCCCCATGTTAAAGGGCTGGTACTTCGGGCCGAGGAACCCCGCACCGGTGTCGCCGTTGGAGCCGATCTTGATGAAGTTCGGCAGCGACGATCCCGTGACGCCCAGCGACTTGGCGATCACCGCCCCGAGTTCGGGAAAGCGGATGTTCGCCTCGGTGGAGTACGCCGTGTGCATCAGATGGATGCCCTGCGGATGATCGATCTCCGAGGTGTGCATCGACCGAATCACCGTCAGCTTGTCCATCTGCTGCGAGATGCGCGGGAGCAGTTCGCAGACCTGCGCCCCGGCCACGTTCGTCGAGATCGGACGAAACGGTCCGCCGGTCGGTCGGCCCACCTTCATGTCGAAGGTCTCGAACTGACTGGCCCCGCCGTTCATCCAGAGCAGGATGCAGCGCTTCTGATTCTTCTTGACCTCCTCGGCACGGGCGGGCGAAGCGAACAGGCCCCCCCAGTTGGCGACCGCCACCCCGGAACTGGTGGCCAGAGCCCCCTTGAGCAACTCGCGCCGGGACACATGGTCCTGGAAAATCGGATTCAGGCTCATGGCAGTTCTCTGTCTCACTTAGTGGTTGAACCGAAACTCGCTGCACGTCATCAACACCCACAGCGCCTCGCGGAGCCGGTCGGGTTGCTGATTCTTCTCCGGCACGTTGCAGAACTCCGAAAACTTCTCGCGCTCTTCCTCGCTGGGCCAGCGACTCAGCACCGCCAGATAGAGTTGGTCGATGCGGGGCTTCCAATCATCGGGCGAGGTGATGATCTGGTCGAGAAGCCCGCCCTTCTCGGAGGACATCAGTCGACCGAGTTCCCCATTGTTGAGGTACAGGTGCTCGTGCAGGCCCCCCTGGAAGTCGCCCACTCCGTTGTTGGGTTCCCCGAAATAGTGGCGGATGTAATCGAACGTCACCCCGTAGAAACGCCCGCGGTTCTCCTTCGGATTCCGAGCGGCGATGACATCGTAACTCGTCGCCACGCGCCACGATTCGAGGAGTTCCTCCGCCGAGAGCGGGCGTGTGCGTGCCCGCTCGAACCACTGCGGCATCGCGTCGGCGACCTCGCCCGTGGGAGCCAGTTGATACGCCCGGCTGCTGACGATCTCGCGAATGAGCCACTTCACATCGAACTGGTGAGCGATCAACTCCTTCGAGATCGCATCGAGCAACTCCGGATGGCTGGGCGGGTTCGACGCACTCATGTTGTCGATCGGATGCACCAAACCGCGCCCCATGCACTGAGCCCAGATCCGGTTCGACACCGCGCGGGTAAAGTACGGGTTCTCGGGAGAGGTGATCCACTCCGCCAGCTTGTCCTTGCGGGAGAACTGCGGCGCGGGGGGCGGGGAGCCATCCGGCAGGCGTTTCTCCTCCTGGGGCTCGGTCGGAGCGGCGGGCTCTTCCAAGGCTGCTGTCAGCAGAAACTTCGGTGCCACCGGCTCCCCGGTTTGCCCCGGCTTGGCATCCTTCGCCGGGCCGGTGAACTTCACCTCGCCCCGGTTCAGTTCACCGACATAGATCTTGTCGAGGTCCTTCTCGTCGAGCTTCGTCTTCCCCGCCTTGACCATTTGCAGACGCGAGAAGAACGCTGCCATGCCGTAAAAATCGAGCTGAGTCCAGCTCTCATGCGGATGATCGTGGCAGCGGGCACATTGCAACTGGACCCCCAGAAAGGTCTGGCTGACCGCCATCGCGGCGTCCTCGGGGTGGCGGTCGTACTGGACCAGATACATTGCCGCGCCCTGTTCGGCGGTGTTCCCTTCGGCCTTCAGCAGTTGGCGGGCCAGCTCGTCGTAGTGCATGTTTTGAGTGAAGGCATCGCGCAGCCAGCGCTGGAACCCCTCCCGATCGCGCGCCTCATAGCCCGGTGGATTGCGACCGAAGTAGAGCATATCCCACACATCGGCTTGGTGGACCCCGTATCGTGGGTGGGCGAGCAAGCGCTCGATCAGTGCCGCCCGCTTGTCGGCGGAAGTGTCGTCGAGAAACGCCCGCGCTTCGTCCGCCGTCGGACTGATTCCGCACAAGTCGAGTGAGACCCGCCGCAGAAACGTGGCATCGTCACACGCTTCCGCCGGAGTGATCTTCTCGCGGCTCCAGACTTTACCCAACTCCGAATCAATCACCTCGCGCAGCGGCACATCACTCGCGCTGACCAGAGACGGAGACGCGACCAGCAGCATGGCCAGTCCAGCGAGCCGAAGACATGTTCGAAGCCATTGATCCATCGCAAGACCCAGTCGGGCACGACACTGTGGGGGAGAACCTCAACAAAACTTTATCACCCATCGAGAGGCATTGATAGGTTGGCCACCGGAACGTAGAACGGAATTCATTCCGTTCCTCCGCGTCACTCGACATACAAGAACTCATTGCTGCTGAGCAGAATCCGGCAGTAACTCTCCCACACGGCCCGATCGAGATCGGCCGACGAAGCCGACGGGCTCAGGCTCGCCAGTTCCTGTCGGTAGGCCCGCAATCCTTCCAACTCCCCAGCGCGCGGCTCGCGCCCGTAAAGCGTCCTCGTGGCGATGAGGAGTCGGCTCTCGTCGGTGGCTACGGTGGCCTGTAACGTCTTCGCGAACTGGCTGGCCTGGGCATGCACCAGCGGATCGTTCATGAAGAATAGAGCCTGTGTCGGGACCGTGGTGACATCGCGGACCGGGCTGCTGGCGTTGGGGTCGACGCCGTCGAACAGGGAGAAGAACCGGCTGCGGCGGTTGCGTTTCTGCATGATGTAGACGGAGCGTTTGGCGGTCTCGTACTCGGCGGCGAACGGGCCGTGCTGCGTGAAGCCCCAAGTGCTTTCCGGTGGGAAGGGGTGGGCCAGTCCAGGGGTGAGGTCGAGCTGACCGCTGATGGCCAGCAGGCTGTCGCGGAGTTCTTCGGCGGTCAGGCGACGGCGGGGGAAGGCGGTCAGCCACGGGGCGTCCTGCGCAGTGCCGGTCGCTTGCTGGTACGTCGAGCTAAGCAGGATACGGCGGTGCAGGGCCTTGAGGCTCCAGCCGCTCTGCATCAACTCGGTGGCGAGATGGTCGAGCAACTCGGGGTGCGTCGGCGGCGTGCCTCGCACTCCAAAGTCATTCGGCGAGGCCACGATCCCGCGTCCGAAGTGCCACTGCCAGACGCGATTGGCGATCACGCGGGCGGTCAGCGGGTTAGTCGGACTCGTCAGCGCTCGGGCCAGTTCCAGTCGACCACTGGAGGTCGCGCTGGCTAAGTCCGCACCGCCCAGCACTCCCAGGAATCGGCGCGGAGCCTCCTCGCCCAAGTCCGCCGGGTCGCCGCGCCGCTGGATTTTTGTGTTACCCGGCGTCCCCTCGGCGACCGCATACGCGACCGGGATCACCGGCTCGGGGCCGAGTTCCTCGCTCCGACGTTTCTCATTCGCCGCCCGGAGTTGAGTCCCCTCTGCGAGGGCCGCCAGCGCGGGAGCCAACTCCATCGACGCGAACAGATCGAGCGCGTAGTCCACCCCCTCCGGCCCGCCCGGATGAGCATCCGCCACGCGGCCCCGAACCTTCACCACCCCATCGATCGGGCACATCCACGCCAGTGCCACCGGACCCGATTGACCGGGGTGCATGAAGAACGACTTCGCGGGCAACGTGGTCCAGACCGGGATCGGCTGGTCACTGGAGTTCACGAACACCGACGGCGTGTCGCCATTCCGCCAGATTTTGAGCGTCTCGAACCCGCTGTGCGATTCGAGCTTCTCCGGCAGTAAGCGCGGGCCTTGATTGAGGTCCAGAAACGCCCAAGTCGGCGTCGCCCCAGCCGCTCCCGGATGCGGGTTCAACTCGCCCGGACGATTCACGATGTCAGCGGTACTCCACCTCCGCCCTTCGCCGCCGACCTCATCAATCTGAAGCTCCACCAGCGTGGTGTCGGCTCCGTGGTTGCCATGAGCAAGGATCGTCAACTGCAACAACTCTCCCTGGCGAACCGCAATCTGTTGAAGCGTCTGCGGGTCGGTGGAGGCGATGTCGAGGCTCCCCGCTTCGGGAACCTCACCGGTCGCCAGCGTCCGTTTCGTGGCCGTGATGGCGGCGGTGATCTGGGCGAGGAGTTCCGGCTCGCCGATCGCGGGCTGCTTGAGCTCCGCTTCCAGGGCCTCGACCTTCTGCTTCCGCGCAGCTCGCATCGCCTCGACTTCCGAGGGAGGCAACAGCGGGATCAAGTCGCGCGGCTGCTGCTGCGGCTCGCAACCGGGGAACGACAGCTTCGTGCTCGCCAACACCCCGTACAACCCGTAGTAGTCCTCGACTGTAATCGCATCGTACTTGTGGTCGTGACAGCGGCTGCAGGCGATCGTCAGTCCGAGGACCGACTTGCCGAGGTTGTCGATGGCGTCCTCGTAGGTGAGATACAGATCCTTGTCGATCTCATGGCCGAACCGCCGGGCGATGGCCAGGTAGCCGGTGGCGATCGTGCGGCTGGCGAACTGGTCGGGCGGGCCGTCCTTCGCGAGCAGGTCGCCCGCGATCTGTTCCTGGATGAACTGGTCATACGGCTTGTCGGCGTTGAGAGCATTGATGACCCAGTTGCGATACCGCCACGCGTGCGGCAGCGGGTGGTCGCTGTTCTCGCCCGCGGTGTCGGCATACCGCACGACATCCAGCCAGTGGCGGCCCCAATGCTCGCCGTACTGCGGAGAGGCGAGCAGTTTTTCGATGAGGTCCGCGAAGGCTTGTGGGGTCGGACGCGGGTCGAGTTCGAACTCCTCGACCGCCTGCCTCGACGGTGGCAGCCCGGTCAAGTCATACGTCACCCGGCGGATCAGCACCTGCCGCGACGCGGGCGGGGCCGGGGAGAGGCCCAGTGAGTCCTGCTGGGCGAGGATGAACGAGTCGATACTCGACTGGCCCCACATCGCGTTCTTGGGGGAGGGCAGGGCGGGGGACTGCACTGGCTCATAGGCCCAGTGTTTCGCCGTCTCAAACTTCGCCGTGGTCGGTGGCCACACGGCCCCAGCGGCAACCCACTCGACAATGGCCTCGACCTGTGGAGCCGGAAGGGCCTTCCCCGGTGGCATTGCGGACACGTCTTGATGACGGCGAATGGCCTGCACCAGCAGGCTCTCGTCCGGCTTCCCCGGCACAATCGCTGCCCCGGATTCGCCGCCTTTGAGCAGTGCCTCCAGTGAGTCAACCCGCAACCCACCGGAAACCTTCAACCCCCCGTGACACTTGAAGCAAGTCCCGAGCAACACCGGGCGGACGGACTTCTCGAACGGATCGTGAGCGTCGTCGGCCTGGGCGACGAAGCTGCATAGCGTCATCGCGATAGCGAGTAGTCGGCTGGTCCACTGCATGCGGTGTCCTCATGTTCGTAGGACGGGCCCATTGGCCCGTCCGTCTGCTTGGCCCCCGATGCTCCAATGGTAAGTGGTCCACAAGCCACACGCGACCCGAATGGTCGTATTGGCAGAATTGGCCGGTCGGAAGAGACGAGAGTGACCGTTTGTCTTGGTCCGCGAGACACCTCTTGGACCATCCGACGAAGGGAGGTAGTCTCCCCAAATGGTCGTCGGACCGATTCCCGGTTCGATCTATCTCGGACAGATGTCATGTCTCGATTGTCACTGCTCATCCTGGTGTTTGTACTCATGGCTCAATCGGGTTGTGTCAGCACTTCTCGTAAAGGGTATTCTTGGGGGCTGAGCGAGTTTACCGGTGGGATGTCTGTGATTTGCAGTCGAGAATTTGGCAGCCAGTTCTCTGTTCAGATGGCGGATGGCATGGCTTTTGATGCTTGGTTGACTCCCCTAACCGTGAAGGTGAACATCCCGTTTCTGTTGCACTGCGACGTGGATCGAGCCCCTTACCGTCTGGGCTTGGAGATTTGGGATGAGAGCAAACAGTACCAGTCGATTGAGATCAGAGAAGTCTTGCTGGAGTACCAGGATGGAAAGTGCGTCTGCACGAGCGTCGATTGGAAACAAACGTTGAAACCCTACACACAACACCACAGTTGTCGGTTTGGCAGGACCGAAAAAGAAATGATTCAGATGGGGGGATTCATGGCGGATTTCAAGGAGGAGATCGCCTGCCGACATCAGAATGTCAGAATTACCCTGAGTGGGAATATGATCAACATCAATGGAGAACCGATAGCGTTTTCAACTCCTATCGAATTCAAAGCGAAGTCGAGTTTTATGGTCGCCCCGACGTGGCTGATCCTGAGCGGGGTATAGGTGTTCGTAGGACGGGCACATTTGCCCGTCCGTCTACTTGGCCCACGCTGCCCATCATGCGTGGTCCACGAGCCACACGCAACCCGAGACAGACCACGAGATGTTTTCCCCACGGCCCAAACTGGGTGGGCGAGTCAGAACTGCTCTTCGGCCCCAACGGGGTCTCACTCGAAAGCCCAGGGTGAAGCGGGCGAAGCCAGCGCAGCCCTGGGTGCTTTCGGTACGAGTCTGGAAGAGAGGCCCAACGGGCTGTGACTCGTTTCTGCGAACTTCGCATGTGCCATCCAATACCGGGTGGCGGCCCGTTGGGCCTTGGGGACGATTGATGGGCACGCCGTGACCCAGGGCTTCGCGGGCCAAGCCCGCTTCACCCTGGGCTTTCGGGTCACGCCCCTTCGGGGCAGGGGCAGGACGGGCCAAAGGGGCTCGTCCTACTTCTTCGGCGGGGCCTTCTTCGGCTTCGGAGCATCCTTCAGCAACCGCACCGGGACCGCGTTGGCCTGCGGCTCACCGGGTGTACTCCGACCATTGGCCACGAACTGCTCCAGCAGTTGCGTCAGCCGCGTCACCTGCTCCGGGTGCTGATCGACGAGGTTTGTCTGTTCGCCGATATCCTTCGCGAGGTCGAACAACTGCACCGGTGGGGCGTCCGCCGGTTCCTTCCCTGGAGTGGGCTGGCTCCACCCGCCCGACCCCGGACAGAGCGCCAGCTTCCACTGGCCGTCGCGAATCGCGAACGAGCCGTTGACCGAGTGATGCACCACCGCCGGACGCTGGGGTCGATCGACGGTCCCTCGCAGCGCGGGGAGAAAGCTCACGCTGTCCTCGGCGGCGGTGTCGGGGAGTTTTGTGCCGGTGATCTCCGCACATGTCGCCATGAAGTCGGTGAGGCAGATCGTGTCGTCGCACTGCGAACCTGCCGCCACTTGGCCCTTCCAGCGGGCCAAGAAGGGGACGCGGTGGCCGCCCTCGTAGATGTCGGCTTTGTGGCCCCGGAAGTGGTAGCTGGGGTTGTGACCGAGCTTCAGGAGTTCCGGGAAGTCGGCCTGCGGCGAGCAGCCGTTGTCGCTGGTGACGATCAGTAACGTGTTCTCGGCCAGACCCTCTTTGTCGAGGGCATCCATGACCTGCCCGATGCAATGGTCGGTCTGCATCACGAAATCGGCGTACGGATTCAGCTGGCTTTTACCTTGCCATTCGGGGGTCGGGGCGATGGGCGTGTGCGGTGAGGCCAGGGGGAGATAGAGGAAGAACGGCTGGCCATGCTGTGCGGGTTGACCCCGTGCCTTGATGATCGAGACGGCCCGCTGGGTGAGTGTCGGGAGGACATCGTGGGCCTCGAAGCCGGGAGCAGCGGGGCCGAGCCGAGTTTTTCCGCCCGGGCGCCCGAGCATCATCGCGAACGCGTTCTCTTCGGTTGGCTGGACGGTGAGGTGGTCGTTCTCGATGAACGTATACGGCACCATGTCCAGCGAGGCACTGATCCCGAAATACTCATCGAACCCGAGCGCGTTGGGGCCGTTGGTGATCGGCTGGGTGTAGTCGACGTTCCGGTTCTGCTCCAGCGGCTCGATGTTGAGTTCGGTCACCTGCTTGCCCGGCAGCTTGACCCAGTCCATCCCCAGGTGCCACTTGCCGACACACGCCGTGTGATAGCCAGCAGTCTTCAACATCTGGGCCACGGTCAGCCGATCCTGCTCAATCAGTCGCGGACTCAACCCACCGAGTACGCCGCTCTGCAGCTTCGAGCGCCACGCATACCGCCCGGTCATCACGCCGTACCGCGTCGGCGAACAAACGCCCGAGCCGCTGTGGGCATCGGTAAACGTCATCCCCTCTTTGGCGATCTGGTCCAGGCGCGGCGTGGCGATCTTGCCGTTCGGATTGAGGCACTGCACATCGCCGTACCCGAGGTCATCGCACAGGATGAACACAATGTTCGGACGCGGGAGAGCCTCCGCCGCAAGCAGGGCCGGGCACACTGCGAGGAACAGCGCGAGCAGTAGGACGGGCACATTTGCCCGTCCTTCGCTGCCTCCGGCAACAGCTCGGGTCTCGTGATCGCTTTGCATGTCGCGTGCCTCGTTCGGTCGTTCAGCACGGACGGGCAAATGTGCCCGTCCCACGGTCACTTCCCAGCCACCACCAGCGGTAGTTCCTTCGCATCACTCTGCGGCTTTCGCGAGAGCAACTCGCTCAGCTGGAATTGGTAGTACGGCCTCTCGGCGGCCGGGGTCTTGTCGGCACCGGCGTTGGCGACCCAGAACTTGGTCGACTGGGGTTCGAACAGGACGTTGTGCAGGTTGGACCCCATCGCGACGGGGCGATCCATCAGGGCAAGCGCCGTCTCGGCAGTGAACGTCCCGTGCCCGGCCTGCACGCGTTCGACTAGCTTGTCATACCGCCCGCCCGCCGACAGCAGCGAGCAATCCTTGACGGGCTTGGGCAGCAGTTCGTGTCCCACGCCCGGTCGGATGACCTGCATCTTGTCCCAGCTGGCCTCCATCCCGACTGCATCATTGGTCTTGGCATCGGAGACGACGTAGTAGTATTCGCAGGTGCGGGGGTTGTCGCGGAAGACGGACAGAACATCTTCGAGCGTGTGCCCCTTCTCCAGTCCCTCGCGCAGCAGGAAGGCCATCGGAACGCCCTGCCAGTGGCCCAGTCCCCGGCCCCCCATCTCGCCAATGGCCACATGCTCGGCGTTCATCCCGGTGACTGACCCGACGAACCCGGCGTACGAGACATTCACGAACGGAATACTCCCGTTCGGCTCGGCCACGATGATGACCGCGTGTTCCTGCAACCCCCAGTCGATGGCGTAGTCCAGCACCCGACCGTGGTACAGCGTGCCGTCCTTCGTCGCCGAACCCGAGATGGCGAACCCGCTGCAATGGAACAGCTCGGGGATGAAGTTCGCCATCTTGGCGTCTTCGGGGTCGAGGCCCGACCCCGCTGCGAGTCCGGCGATTTCGTCGTAGTATTTTTGCGGGACGAACTTCTTCTGAATGGCGATGATCGACTGGATGGCGTCCTTGGGCTTGAGGGAGACCGGCCCGAACTTGACCAGCGTCTGCCCCGCCTCCAGGTTCAGAATGCGGTGCATGTTGCTCGTGACCTGCTCCTTGAGCAGTGCCCCATGCTGGTAGCCCATCTCGTACGACGTGCCTTTCAGGTGCAGCACCGGATACCAGTTGATCTCCTCCAGCCACCCCGCGCCGCAGCGGGCGATCGTCTTGCCTTCGGTGCCGGAGATAATCCGCTCTTTCGAGGAAGTAAACGCCGGGCGCTCCTCCGCGTGGAGACCAGAAACCATCACCACTAAGCTAAGCAGACTCGCCAGAATCCAACGCATCGTGTTTGCTCCGAGACAGGATGAGAGACCCGGCTGCGAATGGTTCCCGCAGCTTCGGGAGTCAGCGTATCAGAGATCGCGACGGATCGGAATCGGGAGCTGGATCGCGGCAGATCCAGCATCACCTTCCAAACAATGCGTCGCGCATCCCCGGCACGGCATGCTGGCGGTCCTTGTCCCAATAGCGGAACCCCGCACTCCAGTCCCACAGGGCCCAGCCCATCCCGTTGGACTCGATTGCCCGCCGGTATTCCCGGCAGTAGTTTACCCGCGAGACATCGTCTCCCGCGACATACGCTCCAAACTCCCCGAAGTGGACCGGTCGGCCAAAGTAGTCCGACCACTCGCGGGCCTCCCCCGCGAGTTCCTGCATCACGCGCGGGCTGGATGGATTCTGATCGGCGGGCAGCGTGTTGTACTGGGTCAGCCATTCCTCCAGATGCTTGGGCAGCCCGCTCGGAATCTCCAGCGGGGTCGCGGGTGGGCCGGGGAAACGGATGCCCTTCAGGTTCCCCATCTCCGGACTCGACCAGCTGGTTCCCTGGTGCGTGAACTGAAACGGGTCGTAGCTGTGAACCGTGACGATCAGGTTCTGCTCGTCCTTCGGCAGTTGCAGGCTATTCAGTTCGGAGACGCGGTTCCACGACCCGGGTCCGAGGAAGATCGGGCGGGTCGGGTTGGTCTTCCGAATCTGGGAGATCAACTCCGCGTAGATCGGGTTGAGGACGGGCGTCGTGGCGGCGTCCTTGGGTTCGTTGAGCAGCTCAAAGGCCACCGTCTCCGGCTGCTTCGCATAGCGTTTCCCGATTTGATCCCAGATCGCCAGCAGGCGGTCCGTGTGAGCCGCCGGATTGGTGGTGAAGTCGTCGAAGTGATGGACATCGACGATCACGGCCAGCTCGTGCTGGAGCGCCGCGTTCACGAGGAAGTCGACCTTGCCGAAGATCTCCTCTTCCAGCTTGTACGCGGGGGCCGGGCCGGTGTAGTTCTGCCAGCCGATGGGGAGTCGGACGTGGTCGAACCCGGCCTTCTGAATCTCTTCGAAGTCGCGGGCGGTGTAGTTCTGGCCCCAGTCCTGGCCGCGCGGAGCCTCCAGATAATTCCCCAGATTCACTCCGTGCAGGAACCGCTTGGCATGTTGATGTGCGGGGGTCTCGCGCGACAGAATGCGGGGCATCTCGGCGTAACCCGAGGGCAGGGCGGACCGGACTTGTCCCCGCAGCGTCACGGCCTTTCCGGCCAGGACTTTCAACCGCGTCGAGACCCGCCCGTTGTGCCACGACCTCGCGATGCGCTGACCCTCCACAGCGGGGCGATCAGCGGGGGGCGTCACGATCGATCCGCCATCGAGCTGCCAACCATCAGGGGCCTCGAACCCGCCATTGATGAGCGTGGTCCCCGTCGCGGTCAGTTCGTCCCACTCCAGTTCCTGGCGAATGACTTCATTGCCGCCCGCCGAGGCCCACGGACCCATCAGCGTGACCAGGACTTCGCCCGACTGTTCCGGAACGAAGGTCAGCTCGAACGCTCTCCACGTGCGATGCGTCGAGGGGAGCGTCGACGTATACCCCCGGTCCTGCTGCTCGGCGGGGAGCCAGTTCATCCGCCCGATCTGCCCGCGCCCGCCCGACACTCGTCCGCCGGTCAGATGACCCACCTGCGCATCGGGGATGAGGTCGATCCGCCCCTCGCTGGCCAGCTTCGCCGGAGCTTCTCCCCGAGCGATTCCCACGCTGGCGAACAGGCATCCCAGGCAGCACACCCAACGGACAGGTATCCACATCTGACGATCTCCAAGCCAATCCAAGAACATCTGTTCTGGTAGCTGCACTCGCCAGAGTGCGGGCAACCCGCGTTCTGGCGAACGCAGCTACTCCTCATTTCCCAGTGGGTCGACCACTAGCTGACGTACGAATCAAACACCCGTACGTTGCGCCAGTTGGTCTTGTTCTCTTCGATGAACTTCAAGTGGTCGGGGGCCACCTGGTACAGGTCGTGGGACGCCTTGTCCTTGAACACCACATGCAGGGCGACATGATACATGCGGTCGTTGACCGGGCGGGCGAATTCGTTGCCCACGGTTCCGGCAGCGAAGAAGACCACGCCGGGGTGGTTCTTGAGATACTTCTGACAGGCCGCGACGAGGGCGGCGACTTGGGACGGGGAGGCGTCTTCCAGTGTGAAGTAGACGTTGTGGGCGAGCATGGGGGTTCCAGAAGCGGCCTAGGGGCGATGGCCTAGAGCCTAGGGCTAGAGGGGAGGGAGTCGGGAGTCGGGAGTCGGGAGCAGGAACGCTCAACCCTCATCTCTCAACGCTCCTCCCGTTAGAACGCGGGAGCCCCGCCGGTCGGGGGGGCGGTGGTGGGGGGCGGACCGCCGGAGGGTGGACCGGAGGTGGCAGCTGGGCCAGCTGCTCCGGACGGCGAACCGGCGTACAGATCGCGGCGCTGGGCATAACGAATCGGGAACGACGACCAGATCGTGATCGATTCTTCAATCCGCTTGCGATGCTCGGGAGACAGCGTCGAGTCGCTGGGATCGCCCAGGATCGGGGAGTACACCGCTCCATCAAACACCGGCCCATTGGGCCCCGCGCGCATCACCCGTTCGCTCACATACTGCGTGAACCCGAGCCACTGCCGATCCGGGGCCACGGAATCGAACAGGTTGCTCCGCTCCGGTTTGAAGCCGATGAAATTTCGTCCCAGCGGCGCGGTGTGCATTGCCGTCAGCAGGATCGCCATCATGGCATACCCGGCTGCGGCTCCGAACAGCCAGCGCGACTCATGCACCAGGCCCGCGACCTGGAGCGACGTGGGCATCATGCGTTCGGTCGCCTCCCGCCATCCGAAGACACCCAGCGAGAACAGGCCCAGGAACGCAATGATGTCCCAGCGGTGTTGCCACTCGTACGAACCCATGATGCTCTCCATCATGTTCGCGGCTGGTTCGAACAGGTTCATGGCCAGCAGGCCGGACAGGACAATCCCGATGAGCACCAGCGCGGCCCCATACGGCCCTTCCCCAGACACCGTCCAGGTCACGCCCGCGAAGATCAAGAGGAGGAGGACATCAATCATGGTTACTTCACCACCCGCACGATTTCTTCGACCGAGGTCACGCCACGCACTACAAGCCGGACGCCCTCTTCCATCATGGTCAGCATCCCCGCCTTGCGGGCTTCGGCCTTGATGGCGGACATTGCTTCCGTCTCGCGAATCATCTCACGCATCCGGTCATTGACCACCAGCAACTCGAACACGCCGATACGGCCCATGTAACCCATACCGCTGCAATGCGTACAGCGGTCGGACCCCTTATTCTCCTTGGCCCGGTAGAGTTCCTTCACCTTCTCCGCGGACAGACCCGCCTGCTTCAGGAACTCCGGGTTCGGCTTGTACGCTTCCTTGCAGTGCGGACAGAGTTTGCGACCCAGCCGCTGGGCCAGGATCGCCGAAATCGACGAGGAGAGCATGAACGGCTCGACCCCCAGATCGATCAGCCGGAACAGCGCCGTGATCGAATCGTTGGCGTGAATCGTCGAGAACACCATGTGGCCGGTGTTGGCCGCCTGGCAGCAGACCTTGGCCGTTTCCTCGTCGCGGATTTCCCCGATCATCACCACGTCGGGGTCTTGACGCAGCACGCTGCGGAGCGAGCCCGCAAACGTCTGGCCCGCCTTCTGGTTGATCTCGATCTGGTTGACGGTCTCCATCTTGTATTCGACGGGGTCTTCGATCGTGATGATGTTCATCTCGCTCGCGTCCAGCGAATTCAGCGCCGTATAGAGCGTCGTCGACTTACCGGCCCCCGTCGGTCCACAGCTGAGGAATAGCCCGTGCGGCTGGTGGATGACCTTCTCGATCGCCTCCTGCATCTGCTTACGCATGCCGAGGTTTTCGAGGGACTTCACCGAGTTGGACTGATCGAGAATACGGATCGACATCTTCTCGCCGAAGCGCGTGCCCTGGGTGGCCACGCGAAATTCGATTTCCCGAGCCTCCATGATCGCCCCGAACGAGCCGTCCTGCGGGCGACGGCGTTCGGTGATGTCCATCGCGCTGAGCACCTTGAAGATGTTCACGATCGCTTCGCCCACGGCCCGATCATACGGCTCGGTCGGGTACATGACCCCGTCGATCCGCAGGCGGACTGACAGTTCGTCCTCCTTCGGCTCCAGGTGGATGTCGGTCGCGCGCCGCATGATGCTGTCGTAGACCAGTTCCCGTGCGGCGACGTACCCCTTCGACTGCTCCACAGCCCGCGAGGTCTTGTCATCCCGCTTGCCCGTACTCGTCTTACCCACGAACACAATCGGCGGGCCAGACGTTTTTTCGAACTCCTCTTTTGTCCCCGTATGGATGCCGATTTTGGAGAGCTGTTTGCGGGTCCATTGCTGGATGTGCTTCTTGGTCATCACGCGGGCCGATTCGGGCACGACTTTATTTCGCTCGGAGACATACATCCCCAGCGGCACTCCGATCGTCAGCAGCGCCATCCCCAGCCCTCCGAAGGCCAAGGGCACCGTCACCGTGGCCAGGAATCCGACCACTCCCCCGCCGAGCATCAGGGAGTTCCAAAACTCCGGGCGGACCCGCAGGCCCCGGCTGTCCTCATCGACCCAGTTGGAATAGTTCGTCCACGCCAGAAACAACAAGATCACAGGAATGAACCGGAACCAGCTGTAGTAGAAGCCGATCTGCTGAGGGATGCGATTCCCCCGAAAGAAGCCCAGCGGGTCCGGAGCCCATTGCCCCGATGTCGCCACCGTGGCCGCAGGGGTTCCTACGACGGGAGCTGGGGCTCCCGGTGCCGCGCCCGGTACGGCCGGTGGGGCCTGCCCCGGAGCGGGGGCCTGGGCCCAGACCTCGCTCACACAGACTACCGTCACGCAGGCCAGGCACAGCGCGATGCTGAACAGTCCGGTCCGAAGGTCTCGGAGAGTTGCTGCCTTCCAGTTCAAGGGATGGACTCCTGCGGTGGGGGAATTTCGTAGCCACGTTCGCCAGAACGTGGGCGGCCTGATGAGACGTTTGTGGGCTCCCCACGTTCTGGCGAACGTGGCCACGGCTCGGGAGGACTACTGCATGATCTCCGCTTCCTTGGCCAAACCCGAACTGTTCACTTCGCCCTCATACCGCTTGGTGAGGTTCTGAATCTCTTCCTTGCAGGCTTTGCACTCGTCCTCGGTCATCGTCTTGTCCTTCTCGCCCTGGTCTGCGTGCTTGTTCGCATCGCGGCGCACATTGCGAATGGCCACGCGGGCCTCTTCGGACATCTTGCCGATCCGGTTCACCATTTCCTTGCGGCGCTCGGTCGACAGGGGCGGCACGTTGATCCGGATCAGCTTGCCGTCATTGATCGGGGCCATCCCCGCGTCGTTGGCTTGAATCGCCTTGACGATTTCCCCCAACTGACTCGCATCGAAGGGCCGGATCACAATCTGCTGCGGCTCGGGGCAACTGATGTTCGCCATCTGCTTGAGCGGTGTCGGCGATCCAAAATACAGGACGCGAACCGAGTCCACGAGCCCCGGCGTCGCCCGTCCGACCCGCAGCCCCTGCAACTGGCCCTTGAACACACCGGCGGCCTTCTCCATCCGCTCTTCCGTGTCGAACAGAATCTCTTCCTGAGTCATGCTGTCACCTCAAATGATCTCGCTTGCGACTGACTTCCCAGAGAGACCAGAGGCATCCCCCCAGTATCAGCCCCTCCTCTGGTGATCGGTGTTTCACCTTGAAACAACCGACAGTCCACAGGTCACGACGATACCTAAACAGATCGATGAAGAGAAGAGAAGCGGTGCCTGAATTGAGTCCCCGGTGTGGGCAGAACGGATGGCCCGTCGAAGCTGCGAACCGCTGGTGTCTTGCGTGATGACAGGGGATTCGCGACTCTGAGACATGTGCGGCCAGTCCGCTTGATTCCAGGAGTCCAGTGCAACGGAGACAACGATGTTTCAGAAACTTGGCATCTGTGTGGCGTTAATTCTGTTCGCGGCCCAGTCGTGCCGGGCCCAGTGGGGATCTCTCAACGACAAGAGCGTGCCGAATATCTCCGTCAGCGGCAGCGCGGAAATCAAAGTCGCCCCCGATGAGGTCCACCTCAGCCTGGGGGTGGAATCGCGTGATCCCAATCTGGAGGCCGCCAAGAAACAAAACGATACGAAGATCGCGGCGATTGTCACGTTTCTCAAGGGCCTGAAGATCGAGGCCAAAGACATCCAGACCGACTTCATCCGGATTCAGCCCCACTACAGCGACAGTGAAGATGTCATCCCCAGCCGATACGACGTGCAACAAGGGATCGATGTCAAGCTGCGCCGCGTGAGCGATTACGATGCCGCCCTGACCGGAGTCTTGAAGCACGGGGCGACCCACGTCCACGGCATTGAGTTTCGCACCACCGAACTGCGGAAGCACCGCGACGCCGCACGCAAGCTGGCCATCAAGGCCGCCAAAGAAAAGGCCACCGCCCTGGCAGCCGATCTCGATGTCAAAGTCGGTCGAGTCATGTCGATCAGCGAGAACAGTTGGGGCGGCACCTTCAGTGGGAGTTATTATGGCGGATCAAGTGGCGGTTACGGCGGACAGAACGTCAGTCAATCCGCCGGGGAATGGCAACCCGGACGACACCGGCACGTTGTCCGTGGGTCTCATCAGTGTCGGGGCCAACGTGAACTTGACGTTTGTCTTGGAGTAGTGACGACCGTGGGATAGGCTTCCTGCCTGTCGTCTTCCAGGAATTGACAGGCTGGAAGCCTATCCCACGGACCGCTCGACCGACCGCACCTGATCCAGCCGAAACGGCCCCCGCTCCACGGTCTGCCCGTCCTCGCGATCAACGAGTACGAGTTGTGCCCGCTGACTGGAACGCCCATCCGGATACCCGCTGTGCTGCG